>CAZZFT010000016.1:0-50922 GCA_964653555.1 uncultured Spirochaetales bacterium
CGAAGCAGGCCTTCTTGTAGTCGAGGTCCGGGTGGTTGCACAGCACCATGCCGACGGTGGGGTAGATGACCTCGGCGGCGACGCCGTCGCGATCCTGGTCGGCGAGGCGCGCGTCCGGATCCCAGCCGCCGCGGTGCATGTCCTCGAACAGCACGCCGTGCACCCGGATCTCCTCCGCCGGCTTGCCGGCCGCCGCGACCAGCCCCATCGGGATCGGCTTCTTCATCCCATCGACGACGAACACGTCGCTCTTGCCGTCGATCCGCTCCATCCGCGGAGCGCGGTCCTTCCAGCGTGCCTCGATGTGGTCGACGTAGGTGCCGGCGGGCTCGGTGATGTGGGAGTCGGCCGAGATGATCGGGTAGCTCACGATCTTCCTCCGCGAAGGACGTGGCCGGGCAGCGGCCCGTCGGGATCGAGCGCGTCACGGCCCTCTTCGCGCACCACGGTGCCCTCGACGATCACGCAGCGGATGCCCGTGGCGTCGGAGACGAGGCGGTCCGCGCCGGCCGGAAGGTCCCGGACTCGGCGCAGGGGGCTACAGCCGACGGTGTCGGGATCGAAGACGGTGACGTCGGCGGGCCGTCCGACCGCGAGCCGGCCCCGCCCCTCGAGGCCGAAGTGGTCGGCGGTGGCCGAGGTGAGCTGGCGTACGCCCTCCTCGATCGAGAGCACCCCCTTCTCGCGCACCCAGTGGCCGAGCAGGTGGGTCGGGGCGCAGGCATCGCACAGCTGGCTCGCGTGAGCGCCCGCGTCCGAGAGCCCCAGCACCGTGCTCGGGTGCCGCAGCAGGTCGGCGACCTCGGCCTCGTCCGTGTTGGCGACGGGCATGCGGAAGCGCGCCTGGAGGTCGCTGGCGAGCGAGAGGTCGAGCACCAGGTCCACCGGGTCCACGCCGCGCTCGGCGGCCACCCGGGCGACGCTGCGCTCGATCAGCTCCGGCTCGCCGGGACAGTCGCTGATCACCATGTCCGCCCATCCACTGGTCAGCACCCCTTCGCCGGCCCGCTCGCGGAAGCGCGCGCGCCAGGCCGGGTCGGCGTAGAGGCGCTTCTTGCCCTCGCGATCCGCCTCGGACACCGGCCGGAACACCGACAGGCTCTCGAAGGGGAAGGGCGCGGCGAACTGGAACTCCACCACCAGCGGACGGCACGACACCTGGGGAACGAGATCGACGCCCTGGGACTGGAGCTTCTCGCTCATCTCCAGCGCGCGGCGGTGGCCGTCGGCCCCGAACAGTCCCTGGAGCAGGGCGGTCCAGCTCACCGTCCGGCCGATCTCCCGCTGCAGCTCTGCGAGCTGGGGGATGAACAGGTCGCGACCCACGGTGGCCTGCACGATTCCGTGTCGGGACTCGCCGACGCAGCCGGCCAGCGCCCGTACCTCGTCGAAGGAGGCGGCGCGACTCGGCACCGGTCGCCCTCCGTAGCCGACGTGGGTGGGCGCCTTCGAGGTGGCGAAGCCCGCGGCACCGGCCGCCAGGGCCTCGGCGACGATCGCACGCATCCGCTGGATCTCCTCCGCGGTGGCCTCGCGCTCGGTCGCCTCCTCACCCATCACGTAGAGCCGGACGGGCGTGTGCCCGACCAGCGCGGCGACGTGGATGGCGCTGCCGCGCGCGTCGATCGCGTCGAGGAACTCGGGAAAGGTCTCGAAGGGCCATTCCTCGCCGACGCCGGCGCGCAGCGCCTCGAGCGACATGCCCTCGACGCTCTCCAGCGTGCGCAGGATCAGGTCGCGGTGCCCGGCGCGGGTCGGCGCGATGCCGAAGCCGCAGTTGCCCATCACCACGCTGGTGACTCCGTGCCAGGGCGAGATCGAGAGCATGCGGTCCCAGAAGATCTGGGCGTCGTAATGGGTGTGGATGTCGACGAAGCCGGGCGCGACCACCGCGCCCTCCGCGTCGAGGGTTCGCCGCGCCGGGCCGCTCACCTCGCCGAGGGCGGCGATCCGGCCGCCGCGGATGCCGAGGTCGCCGCGGCGTCCGGGGGCTCCGGTGCCGTCGACGAGCGTGCCGCCGCGAATCAGGAGGTCGAAGGTGTCTGCCATGGTCGCGCCCCGCTGCTCAGGCCCCCGATGGTACTGCGCTCGGCCGGTCCCAGGGCCTCGGCCAGCTCCGGCACCCCGCGCAGGCTCGCGCGCACGCTCTCGGCCACCCAGGCGTTGCCGGCCTCGGAGAACGGCGCGTTCGCTCCGCGCGACTCGGGCGAGGTGCCGGGCAGGTACAGCTCGGCAACCTCGCTGCGCGACAGACGCTTCTGCTGCTCGACCAGGTCGACGAAGACGATGCCGCGCCGGCGGGCCTCGCGGGCGACCCGTTGGCGCCACAGGTCGCCCGGGTTGTCGTAGTCCTCGCGGGTGGGGAGGTAGACGAGCACGAGCGTCGATCCCTGCTCGTCGCTCAGGCGCTGCAGGGCGGCGAACACGTTGCCCACCAGGTCGCTGAGCTCGCCGACGGTCAGCTCCGGCGACTCGCGGCGCTCGAGCGCGCGCAGCGCGGGCTCGGCGAGCTGGACGATGCGCAGCTGCTCGAAGAGCTGTGCGTTGCGCACGAGCCAGGGGATCTGCGCGCTGCTGTTCGGCACCGGGACGTTGCGGACCTCGAGATGCCCTTCACTGTCGCTGCGCAGCAGCGGCTTGCCGTAGTGGCGGAAGGTGTCGCTCTCCATCCGGGAGAAGTCCTCGCGCACGAAGGCGAAGATCAGCACGTCGGTGTCGAAGGCGACGCCGTCTCGGCGGTACCAGAGGTAGGCCTGGTCGAGGCCGTATCCGCCCTGGCCGAGGTTCAGGGTCTCGAGGCGCGGCTCGAGCGCCTCGAGCTGCGCGCACCAGGTGTCCGAGTCGTTCACGCCGACGCCGAGGGTGAAGGAGTCTCCGCTGCAGATGGCGCGCAGGTGCCCCTCCGGCGGCTGGGGCTCGTAGCTGTGTGTGCCGCGAAAGCCCTGGGTGTTGATGGTGAGATTGCGGCCGGGCCCGTAGAAGTCGTCGAGCCGCGTGTTCGGTACGTGGGCCCAGCCGAGCTCGGGGTCGTAGCGCATGTGCAGGCGCTCGGGCTCCGGGGGCAGGATGCCCTCGGGCACCGCGAGCGCGAAGCCGATCCAGCTGGCGATGCCTTCCACGGCCACCAGCACCAGCAGCGTGCGGAAGACGAACTTCGACACGCCGCGCGCGAAGCCGGCGATGCGTGAGTGCACGAGCGTCCCTAGGCGCGCACGCGGCGCGCCCGGCGGGGGTGGGGGCTCATGGATAGGTCGTTTACCACGCGGCGGGGCGCGTTGTCGACCATTCGCGGCGAGAGGCGGTGCCGAGAAGGATCGGCTTGCGTTCCCGGCGGGGTGAGGGGCCGAGCGCTACGGTGCCGACTGTGGCGGAGTGGGTCTCCGGCGTTCTGTACGGCGCGGCGCTGGTCGTCGCACTGGGCGTGCCGCTCTACGCCGCCCGCATGCGGGGGCGCGCCTACGGCGTCTTCGCCGGCGTGATCCTCGCGTTCTCCCTGCCCGGTGCGCTGGCGAGCGCGGCGCGCCTGGCGCCTCTCGTCGGGGCGCGTCTGGCGCCGTGGTTGACCCTCGCCTTCGCGCTCGGCGTCGTGGTGGCGGGCCTCCATCTCGCGCACCTGGTGCGCGCGCGCCTGCGCGGACCGCTGTTCCGCTGGGCCGTGAGCGTGCCCGGGCAGGCGTTCCTCGCCGCCGGCTTCCTGGCCGGCGTGTGGTGGCTGGTGTCGCTCCCGCTGCGCTTCGCGCTCGCCGCGCTCGGCGCCGACGCGATCCTCGCGCAGCTTCCCCTGCTCGACGTCGTGCCCTTCGCCGTGGCCGCGGTGTCGGTCTTCACCTCTCTGCGGCCGCGCCTCGAGCGCGTCCAGCTCGCGCTGGGCGGGGCCGGTCCCGAGGCCGTGACACGCGTACCGGTCACGCGCATCCGCCAGCGCTGGGGAGCACCGCCGCAGCCCGACGCGTCGGGTGCGCTGCGACTGGTGCAGATCGCCGATCCGCACCTGGGCCCCTGGCAGCCGGTGGAGCGGCTGCGGCGCAGCCTCGAGCGCCTGCTCGCCGAGGGCCCCGACCTGGTGCTGCTGACCGGCGACTTCCTCACCATGGAAGGGCAGGGCACGCCCGGTGCTCTCGCGCGCGCCCTCGCGCCGCTGCGCGACGCACCCGGCCGCTGCTTCGCCGTGTTCGGCAACCACGATCACGAGGCGCCCGACGAGGTGCGCGCCGCGCTGTCCGCGAACGGGGTCGACCTGCTGGTGGACGACGCGCGCCTCGTCGCCACGCGCTGTGGCGCCGTGCAGATCGTCGGCGCGGACTACGCCCGGCGCGAGCGGCGCGCGCGCCTGCACGCGCTGCTGGCGCGGCACCCGCGCCGGGACGACGCGCTGCGGATGCTGCTGCTGCACGACCCGCTGGGATTCCACGACCTGCCCGCGGGCGACGTCGACCTCACCCTGTCCGGACACACGCACGGCGGACAGATCGGACTGCTCAGCCTGGGCCTCGACTGGACGGTGTTGCGGCGCAGCCGCTGGCCCGATCACGGCCTGTTCGCGCGGGGGAGCAGCCGCCTGTACGTGCACCGGGGCACCGGCTTCTACGGATTCCCCCTGCGGATCGGCGTTCCGGGCGAGCACTCGGTGCTGGAGGTGGCGGGGTCGCTGCCGTTGCCGGCGCCCGCGGCCGGGGTGTAGGGTGCCGCGCGCGCCCGCGGAGCCGTCATGATCGACCCCTACACCTCAGCGACCCCGAACGGCTGGAAGGTCCCGATCGCCCTCGGGTACCCCCGCATCGACCGGAGGATGCTCGTCTGACGCCTGCGAGGGGTGGCGACGCCGCGCTGGCCACGCTGCTGGCGAAGGACGCGATCCGCGACGTGCTGATGGACCTGGCGCGCGGCACCGACCGCCTGGACGGCGCGCTGATCCGGTCCTGCTACCACCCCGACGCCTTCGACGACCACAACGCCTTCCGGGGCGGTCCGGCGGAGTTCTCCGAGTGGGTGCTCGCGAACCTGCCGCACTTCGCTGCCACGATGCACTTCCTGGGCAACATCCGGATCGAGGTGGAGGGGGACGTGGCGCGGTCGGAGACCTACTGCGTGGCGCACCACCTGTTCCGGCCCGAAGACCCGCAGGGCGAGCGGGACCTCGTGCTCGGTCTGCGTTACTTCGACCGTTTTGAGCGGCGCGCCGGAGCGGGCTGGAGGATCGCGCTCCGACGCTGCATCTTCGACTGGAGCTATACGGTGCCGATCGCCGAGAAGTGGCCCTTCGCCGGGGACTTCACGACGGGGCGCCGCGATCGCGAGGACCCCACCTACGAGCGCGCCTGAGCGACACCCCACGCCTGCTGCGGCCCCCGACCCGACCTCCGGTTACAGTGACCGTGCCCCCCGCGGAGATCCGATGCTGAGCGGAACCGTCCACCCCGACTTCGAGCGAGTCGCACGCGTCTTCGAGCGCCAGCTGCCGGCGGGTCCGGGCGGCGCGGCGCTGTGCGTGTACCACCGGGGCGAGATGGTGGTGGACTGCTGGGGGGGGACCCGCGATCCCGAGGGCAGCCCGTGGCTGGAGGATACGCTCGCGCTCTCCTACTCGACGTCGAAGGGCGTGCTGTCGACCCTGATGCACATCCTGGTGGACCGGGGGCTGATCGACTACGACGACCCGGTCTGCGAGGTGTGGCCGGAGTTCGCGCAGGGGGGCAAGGCGGAGATCACGCTGCGCCAGGTGATGTGCCACGAGGCGGGCCTCTACCACGTGCGCGGCATGGTCGATCACGCGCGCCGCATGCTCGATTGGGAGTACATGGTCGAGGCGCTCTCCGACGCGATTCCCGCGCACCGACCCGGCCGGGCCCACGGCTACCACGGCTTCACCTACGGGTGGCTGGTCGGCGAGATCGTCCAGCGGGTCTCGGGCAAGCCCCTCGTCGAGCTGCTGGCCTCCGAGATCGCGCAGCCGCTCGGCCTCGACGGGCTGTACATCGGGCTGCCCGCGGACCAGCAACACCGCCGGGCGCGGCTCATCCCGTCGGTGCTGATGGGCGCGGACAGCAACTCGATGTCGGCCCTGCGCCGCTGGGTGCGTGGCATCAACCGCGTGCTGCGGGTCGTAGGGCAGCCGATCGACATCGGTTCGCTGGGCGAGGCGCTGATGCCGGAGGGGATCGACGACCTCGACTTCGACTCGGACGCCTTCGCGAGCGTGCCGATTCCTGCGGCCAACGGGATGTTCACCGCGCGCTCACTGGCGAGGATGTACGCCGCGCTCGCCAACGACGGCGAGCTCGACGGCGTGCGCCTGCTCGGCCGGGACACCTTGTGGCGCGCGACCGAGGTGCAGAACCGCGGGATCGGGCGCGTGATCCCGGTGCCGATGCACTGGCGGCTGGGCTACCACCGCGTCGCCACGTTGGGCCCGTCGGTGCCCAACGGCTTCGGCCACGCCGGCTTCGGCGGATCCGGGGCCTGGGCCGACCCGGACCGCGAGCTGGCGGTGGCGCTCACCCTGAACAGCGGTGTCGGCACGCCCTTCGGCGACCTGCGGCTGGTCCGGGTGGGCACCGCCGCGCTGCGCTGCGCGGATCGGCGCTAGCCGGCGCCGCCGCACATCCGGGCGGCCGGCTGCCCATTGCTTCGGCGGGGGTGACGACGCCGGGATGCCGCGAGGCGGCCGTGCGGAGCCGAACTGGGTCGCGGACGGCCCAGCTCCCCGCCCGGCGCGTCCCATCCACCTCCTGCTCGGGGCCGGCACGGACCTTGCTCCCGCTCGGGGCACGCCGGCCGCTGGCACGGCGCCCAGGAGGAACGTGCACCCATGAGCGGAAGCGCCGCCCGATTGCAGGCCATCGAGGCCGTCACCAGCTACGAGCCCCTGTCCGAGCCGCTGAACTTCGCCGAGGTCTCCGCCGGCGAGCTCTTCGGAGCCAACGTCTTCAGCCTGGCGGTGATGAAGGACCGGCTGCCGAAGCCGGTCTACAAGTCCGTGCTCGAGACGGTCGAGAGCGGCGCGGCCCTGGATCCGGGCGTCGCCGACATCGTCGCCTCGGCGATGAAGGACTGGGCGATCTCCAAGGGCGCCACCCACTACGCCCACGTCTTCTACCCGCTCACCGGCTCCACGGCCGAGAAGCACGACAGCTTCCTCTCGCCCGACGGCAAGGGCGGCGCGATCGCCGAGTTCGCCGGGAAGACGCTGATCCAGGGCGAGCCCGATGCCTCGAGCTTCCCGAACGGCGGCATCCGCGCCACCTTCGAGGCGCGCGGCTACACCGCCTGGGACGTCACCAGCCCGGCCTACATCCTCGAGAACCCGAACGGCACCACGCTGTGCATCCCGACGGCCTTCGTGTCGTGGACGGGGGAGGCGCTGGACAAGAAGACGCCGCTCTTGCGCTCGCTCCAGGCGCTGAACACCCAGGCGCAGCGCATCCTGCGCCTGTTCGGCCACAAGGAGATCTCGACCGTCGTCTCCTACGCGGGCGCCGAGCAGGAGTACTTCCTGATCGACCGGCACTTCTTCTTCTCGCGGCCGGACCTGATCGCCGCCGGGCGCACGCTGTTCGGGGCGCCGCCGCCGAAGGGGCAGGAGTTCGAGGACCACTACTTCGGCGCCATCCCGGAGCGCGTGCTGGCCTTCATGCTGGAGTGCGAGCGGGAGCTGTTCAAGCTCGGCATCCCGGTGAAGACGCGGCACAACGAGGTCGCACCCGCCCAGTACGAGGTGGCGCCGGTGTTCGAGCAGGCGAACCTCGCCACCGACCACCAGCAGCTCTTGATGGTCACGCTGCGGCGCGTCGCCGAGAAGTACGGGATGGCCTGTCTCCTGCACGAGAAGCCCTTCGCCGGCGTCAACGGCTCCGGGAAGCACGTCAACTTCTCGATCGGCAACAGCACCCAGGGCAATCTGCTCGACCCGGGCGACACGCCCCACGCCAACGCCCAGTTCCTGATCTTCTGTGCCGCGGTGATCCGCGCCGTGCACAAGCACTCGGGCCTGCTGCGCGCTGTGGTGGCGTCGGCGGCGAACGACCACCGCCTCGGCGCCAACGAGGCACCGCCGGCGATCCTCTCGATCTTCCTGGGCGAGCAGCTGGCCGACGTGTTCGCTCAGATCGCCAAGGACGGCAGCGCCACCAGCTCGAAGAGCAAGGGAAAGCTCACCGTCGGCGTCGACACGCTGCCCCCGCTGCCGAAGGACGCCGGGGACCGCAACCGCACCAGCCCCTTCGCCTTCACCGGCAACCGCTTCGAGTTCCGGGCGGTGGGCTCGGGCCAGTCGATCGCGGGGCCGATGGTCGCGATCAACACGATCCTGGCCGAGTCGCTCGACTACATCGCCAACGAGCTGGAGGCGGCCGTCGCCGAGGATCCGATCGAGCTGCACGCCGCGGTGCAGAAGGTGCTCCGGGACGTCATCGCAATGCACGGGAGCGTGATCTTCAACGGGGACGGCTACTCCGAAGCGTGGCACAAGGAGGCCGAGGAGCGGGGCCTGCCGAACCTGCGCACCTCGGTGGACGCGCTGCCGGTGATCGGCAGCGACGAGGTGATCTCGCTGTTCGAGAGCTACGGCGTCCTCAACAAGCGCGAGACGCTGAGCCGGCTGGAGGTGTACCTCGAGCAGTACTGCAAGGCCGTGAACGTCGAGGCGAGGACCACCGTCGAGATGGCGAAGACGATCGTGTTCCCGGCCGCCATCCGCTACCAGGGCGAGCTCGCCGCCACCTGCGCCAGCCTGAAGGCCGTGGGCTACGAGTTCGATACCGACACGCTCGACAAGCTCACGGCGCTGGTGAAGCAGCTCCAGGACGCGATCCGGGATCTCGAGGCGGCGATGGTCGGAGAGGGCGGCGAGACGACGCTCGCCCACGCCGAGCACTACTGCCACGCCGTGCTCCCGGCGATGGCGGCCGTTCGTGCGGTCGCGGACGAGCTGGAGGGATGCGTCGCCGACGACCTGTGGCCGCTCGCGACCTACCAGGAGATGCTGTTCATCAAGTAGTCCGGTCCGTCCCCGGGTCGTCGACGAACTCGATCCCGGCCCGCAGCAGCACCGCGAACAGGTACGGCTCTCCGTCCAAGGCGCGGTCGATGATCCCGTGGCTGCGGGCGGCCGGGTTCGAAGGGCCAACCCGGTCGCTCGCATCCGCCGCGGGCTAGGCGTCCGGTCGCGCGGCAAACTCCGCCACGGGAAGCCGCACGACGAAGCACGCTCCGCCGCCCTCCGCGGACTCGACTTCGAGCGTGCCGCCGTGCTCCCGGACGATATCGAAGGCGATGGGCAGCCCGAGACCGGTGCCCTCGTTCGGCGCGCGCGTGGTGAAGAACGGATTGAAGATCTTGCCGCGCAGCGACTCGGGCACACCCGGCCCGTTGTCGGCCACGCGGATCTCCACCCATTCCCCGCATTCTCGCGTGCTCGCGACGATCGTCGCGTCGGGTCGATTGCGCAGCGCCTGGCGCGCATTGAGGAACAGGTTCAGCAGGACCTGGATCAGCTGGTCCGAGGAGGCCTCGATGATCGGCAGCTGCGGGGCGAGGTGCGACTCGAGGCGCACCGACGCGTCGCCGTCGAGCGAGGCGAAGCGCGCCGCCTCCTCGACGATCTCGTTCAGGTCGCACTCGTCGACCCGCTCGGAGGGGGTGCGCGAGAGACCGAGCAGGCCGCGAACGATCCGCTCGATGCGCTCGAGGCCCGTCACGCTCTCGTCGATCACGTCGGAGAGGTCGCGGGTCTGGTCCGCCAGGTCCTTGGGCAGCTCCTCGAAGCGGCTCTCCAGCACACCGGCGATCTGGCTCAGGTGGGAGAGATTGGCGCGGACGAAAGCGAGCGGATTGTTGACCTCGTGGGCCACGCCGGCGGCGAGGATCCCGACGCTCTCGAGCCGCTGGGTCCGCTGGAGCAGGCGCTCGGCCCGTCGCTCGTTGGTCCGGTCGCGCAGCACCACGAAGTAGCCGGCCGTTCCTCCCGACGAGCTTCGGGCCCGCCCGACGCTCGCCTCCAGGATCTGCCCGCGTGCGCTCTCCAGCTCGAGCACGGGCGGGGTCTCGCCGCGCCGAAGCGCCGCGAACATCGCGGCGAGCGCGTCGGGGGGCTCGGTGGGCGCGAGCGCGTCCAGCGCTTCGGCCAGGGGGCGACCCGCGAGACCTTCGCGCGTGCGCTCGAGCAGAGCCGACGCCGCGGGATTCAGGTCGACGAGGTGCTCGTCCACGTCCGCCACGATCACCGCGTCGCGCGAGGCCTCGATCACGTCGCGTCGCGCCACGGGCTGCACCTCGAGCAGCCGATAGCGGCGCAGCGCGGCGACGAGCAGCAGCGAGGTGACGCCCAGGGAGGCCGGGGTGAGCGGATAGTCCAGGGGCAGGATGCGGAAGGTGTAGACGAAGTGGGACAGCAGCGGGACCAGCGCACCGGCCCAGAGCAGCGCCATTCTGCGCCGCTCTTCGACGACCGGGGACGTCCACGCGATGCGCGCACACACGGCGAGGCCGGTCACCGCCAACGTGTTCGAGAACACCTGGAAGCTCCAGAACAGCGGGCCCGCCTTCGCCGTCTCGGTGCCCGGACCGAGCGTGGTGCCGCCCGCCATCAGGCCATGCCAGCCGTCGGTCAGGAACGCGAGCAGGAAGCCCCAGAAAGGCGCGAACAGGGCCCAGCGCGCGCCGCGCCGCGTCTCGAACAGCTCGACGCGCGCGTAGAGCAGCATGATCGCGCAGAACAGCGGCGACATGAAGCAGGCGGGTAGGTAGAGCAGGAGTATCGCCACGGCGGTGCGCAGCGGCGGCTCGGTGGCTCCGTAGAGCACCATCCCGGTCATCCAGGCCAGGATCAGCACCAGGAGACACAGCAGGTAGCGCTGGATCAGGCTCTGCTCGCGGCGGGTCGCGGTGTAGACGATCACCGAGAGCACGAGGGGCGCGGCGACACCGAGCTGGAAGATCAGGGCGTTCATCGCGGGTCTCATCGGCCGATCGCGCGCGTCGGATGAGACGGACCGCGGGGCCGGATCAGGGCTCGAGCACGACCTTGATCGCGCCGGAGGCGCGGTCCGCGGCGGCTGCAAACGCCTCGGGAGCGGCCTCGAGCGGGAACCGATGGGTGACGATCGCGTCGGCGAGCTCGGCCTCGGTGGCCAGCACGCACGCGGCGACGTCGATGTCGCGGGCGGCACCGGAGCGGCCGTACAGGCTCGCCGGAATCACGTCGATCTCCTTCAGGCACAGCGGGAATCCGGGCAGCGCGAGCACGCCGTCCCAGTAGCTGGCCACCAGCAGCAGCCGCGCGCCGGGCCGACACAGGGCGACGGCGCGCTCGAGAGCGCTCGGGCTGCCGGCCGCGTCGATCACCAGGTCGTAGCCGTCGGTGGGCTCGCCGGCGCCGAGGCGCGCACCCGCCTCGCGCTGAGCGTCGTGGCGCGCGACCAGGTCGACGCGTGCGCCCGCGGCGCGACAGGCGGCGACGGCACACAGTCCGAGGCTGCCGCCGCCGATCACCGCCACCCGCTCGCCGCCCCGGAGCCCGGCGCGCCGCAGCCCGTGGACGACGACCGCCAGCGGCTCGACCAGACACGCGTCCTCGACACGCACCCCCGACGGCAGGCGCACCAGGCAGCGCTCGGGCACGACGATCTCCTCGGCCATGCCGCCGTCGTGGCCGATGCCGATCACGATCGCCGGGCCGAGCTTGCACAGGTTGTACGCGCCGCTCTCGCAGTGGGGGCAGGCGCCGCACGGCAGCAGCGGCTCGATCGCGACGGCGGTGCCGTCGGGCGTGGTCCCGGCCAGCTCGTGGCCGAGGACGCGCGGCACCCGCAGCGGCCCGGCGATCAGATGGAGATCGGAGCCGCAGATGCCGGCGGAACGCACGCGCACGCGCACGCCGTCGCCGCCGGGCGACGGCACGTCGACCACCTCCACGGCTCCATCCTTTGCGCGAACCGCCCGCATCGGCCTCAGGCTACCCCAGGGCGGGGCGGATCCGCCGCTCGCCCCCGGCGGGTAGAATGCGCGCAGGGGAGGCCGAGATGACGTACCGCAAGGGCCTGCACGATCTCGGCAACGGCTGCTGGGCCTGGCTCCAGCCCGACGGCTCCTGGGGATGGAGCAACGCCGGTCTGGTCGCCGACGGCGACCAGACCCTGCTCGTCGACACGCTCTTCGACCTGCCGCTCACCGCAGAGATGCTCGCCGCGATGCGCGACGCGGTTCCCGCCGCCGCCGCGATCGACGTGCTCGTGAACACCCATGCCAACGGCGACCACTGCTACGGGAACGAGCTGGTCGAAGGCGCGGTGATCGTCGCCTCCGAGGCGTGCGCCGAGGAGATGGGCGAGGTGCCGCCGGCCCTGCTCGCTCAGCTGGTGGCGAACGCCGACGCCTTCGGCCCGGTCGCGGCGGCCTTCGTGCGCCGCGCTTTCGGTCCGTTCCAGTTCGAGGGCATCACGCCCACCCCACCGACGGAGACCTTCTCCGGCGAGAGCCGGCGCCGAGTGGGGGACAAGGAGGTCCGTCTCTTCGAGGTGGGACCCGCGCACACGCGGGGCGACGTGCTGGTGCACGTTCCCGGAGACCGCACGGTGTTCACCGGCGACATCCTCTTCGTCGACGGGCACCCGATCCTCTGGGAGGGACCCGTCGCGAACTGGGTGCGCGCCTGCGATCGCATCCTGTCGATGGACGTGGAGACGGTGGTCCCGGGACACGGTCCGCTCGCGGGCCCGCCCGCGGTGAAGGCACTGCGCGGCTACCTGCTGCACGTCGAGGCCGAGGCGCGCCGCTGCTTCGAGGCGGGCCTGGCCCGGGAGGAGGCGGCGCGCGCGATCGCCCTCGACGACTACGCCGGCTGGGGCGACGCCGAGCGCATCGCGGTGAACGTGGCGACGATCTACCGCGAGCTCGGCGACCCGTCGCCACCGCCGAACACCCTGGACCTCTTCCAGCTGATGGCGCAGCTCGCCCACGACCGCCCTTGAGCGGCGGGCGCCCGCTCACCTCCGCGGCGGCGGCGGTGCGGCCCCAAACTGCGCGGCCCAGGCCGGAACGCTGCGCGCCACCGCCCAGGCAGACATGCCCGCGCTCCACACGAGTGTGTCGGGTCCGACACGGCCGGCGGCGATCGCCTGGGCGAGCTGCTCGGGAGTGAAGGGCCCCACGCTCTGGCCGTTCTCGACGATGTGCCAGGGCGCGACGGGAGCCGGCGGGGGCGGCGGCATCGCCGGTCCCCCGGACGCGGGACCGCCCGCCCCCCAGCGGTTCGCCATCGCCATGCCCATTCCCACGCCGACGCCGGCGCCGGCCAGGCCCCCGGCCGGGTTCGCGGCCGCGACCGGCATCGCGGCGCCGAGCTGGTACTGCTGATAGGCGCCGAGATCGCCGATCACGCCCATGCTGCTGCGCACGTCGAGGGCCTGCTCCACCTCGGCCGGAACCGAGACGTTCACGATCACCAGCTGCGGGATCTCGAGGCCGTACTCGTCGTCGATGCGCTCGCGCACGAGCCCCCGCACCTGCTCGGAGAGCGTCGCGTAGTTCGCGGCCAGGTCGAGCAGGGCGATCTCCGACTTCGCGATCACGTCGGCGAGGCTCTGGTTGAT
The DNA here is from genome assembly GCA_964653555.1 of uncultured Spirochaetales bacterium. Lineage (GTDB taxonomy): Bacteria > Myxococcota_A > UBA9160 > UBA9160 > SMWR01 > JAHEJV01. The sequence goes on from CAZZFT010000016.1 coordinate 13,587, forward strand.
GATCGCGCGCAGCAGCTCGTGGATCTCGTCGGTCTCGAAGGAGGAGTCGGTGCCGACCAGCTCGGTGAGCAGCGTCTTCGGATCCTGGGCCCGCAGCGCGTAGGTGCCGAAGGCGCGCACCCGCACCGGTCCGAAGTCGGGGTCGCGCATCAGGACGGGGTTTGGCGTGCCCCAGCGCAGGTCGGTGATCTGGCGCGTGCTGACGAAGTAGACCTCGGCCTTGAACGGGCTGTCGAAGCCGTACATCCAGCCGGCCAGCGTGGACAGGATCGGCAGGTTGCGCGTTTCGAGCCGATGCTGCCCCGGGGCGAAGACGTCGGCCACCTGACCCTGGTGCACGAACACCGCCATCTGGCCGGGCCGCACGATCAGCTGGGCGCCGTATTTGATCTGGTTCTGGTAGCGCGGGAAGCGCCACACCAGCGTGTGACGGCTGTCGTCCACCCACTCGATGATGTCGACGAGCTCCGTCCGCAGCCTCTCCATGAATCCCATTGCGTGTGCTCCTTCAGGTGACGGTGTCGAGGATGTCGCGCAGCAGGCGGAGCAATCCCCCGCCACCGAGCTCGAGGCCGTGCATCGGCCGCGCGGTCGGGTTCTCGACGCGCGCCCGCACGTAGGCCAGGCCGGCCTGCTGCTTCGCCCTTTCGTGCTCCGCATCGAGCATCGGGGAGGTGCGCGCGCCGCTCAGGATGAAGCCCGCGACCTGCTCGAGCTCGTCGGCGTCGAGCCAGGTGCCGTGGCTCCGACACTCGTCGAGGATGATCCCCGAAGAGCGGCGGTAGTTCGTGCGCAGCATGAACTGGTCGCACTCGGGGCAGCGGCGGTAGCGCAGCTCCTGCCGCACCGGGTTGCCGCCCGTCGTGCGGGGAGGCGCGTCCCCGGGACTGCGCTGCTCGCGCGTGCGGACCGCCCGCTGCACCAGCGCGTCGAAGTGGTCTCCGGCCACCCACAGTCCGTGGCAGCCCGGACACTCGTTGACGGCGATGCCCGCCACCTGGCTCGGGGGCATCCGCGTCTCGCAGGCGGGGCAGGGCAGCTCACGACCCTCCATCGGGATGGGCTCGGGTGCGAAGGCGACCCCGCAGGCGGTGCAGAAGCGGCTCGCCTCGGCGTTGCGGGCGAAGCACTCCGGGCAGATCAGCGAGAGCTTGTCCGGGTCGCGCACGATCGCCGCGCCGCAGTAGCTGCAGTCGCTCGCCTCGGCGCCCACCTGGGCGCCGCACGAGGCGCAGCGCGCCACGACCGCGTCGACCGCGCTCGGGGGCCGGTTCGCGAGCTTCTCTCCGCAGCGACAGACGAGCTCCGGAGCGTCCACCGCGCTCACGTCGTACTGGGTGTGGCAGACGGGGCAGGCGACGAGCTTCAAGATGGCCTCCGGCGGCTGCATCGACGCTCCGCGGGCCCCACTTGACGCTTCCCCGGCCGGGGGACGCTAGAGCGCGCCGATCGACTCGGAGGCGACGACGCGGTCGTAGCGGGCGCGGATGCGCCGCCGCGTGGCGGCCACCTGCCCGCGCAGCGCGTCCGCCGACAGGCCCTCCTCCACCAGCTCCGCCACCCGCTCCAGCTGGGCCGGCAGTCGCTCGACGCCACGGCCCAGCACCCAGCGCACCCGCGACTCGACGCGGCGCAGGATCTGGTAGTCGGCGAGCAGCGCCTCGGCGGGCGGCCCCGGCGCCACCGTGGCCAGCATGGCGGCCACGCTCGGGAGCGCGGGGAAGGGCCGTGCCCCCCGCTCGAGCAGCCCGCCCCCGGCGAGGAAGTCCACGTCCATCAGGCCGCCTGCCCCGGTCTTGAACGCGCTGGCCCCGTCGTCGTCCCGGGCGCGCTCTTCGACCACGCGCTGGCGCAGGTCCGCGAGCTCGGACCAGGGTGTCTCCTGGCTCGGCACCACGTGGGCGCGCACGCGCGCCAGCCGCTCCGCGGCCTCGTGCTCGGCGCCCGCGATCGGGCGCGCGCGCAGCATCGCCAGGTGCTCCCAGGTGGCGGCCTCGCGCGTCTGGTAGCGCTCGTAGCCGTCGAGGGAGGCGACCAGCATGCCCTGCTGGCCCGAGGGACGCAGACGTGTGTCGACCTCGTAGGCGATGCCGGCTCCTGTCATCGTGGTGAGGTAGGCGATCAGCCGCTGGCCCAGGCGCGAGGCGCGCTCGATCTCCGCGGTGCCGCCGCGGTACAGGAAGATCAGGTCCAGGTCCGAGTGGTAGGTGAACTCGCGCCCGGCGATCTTGCCCATGCCCACGACGGTGAAGGCGTCGTCCACCTCCGGGCCCGGCAGGTTGCGGCGCGCGAGCGCGAGGGCGATCCGCGCGGTGGTCTCGGCCACCAGCGACAGGAACTCGGACACCGCCTCGAAGGGGACCAGGCCCGCGAGGTCGGCGCAGGCGGCGAGCGCCATCTCGTCGCGGCGTCGGAGTCGAAGGGCGTCGAGCGCGTCCTCGAGGTCCTGGGACACGATCGCGTCCTCGTCGGCGGACAGGGTGGCCGCGCGTTCCGCGAGGGTCTTCGCGTCGAGCGCGACCGCGCGCTCGAGCCAGGTCGGCCGGTTCGACAGGTAGACGGCGGTCTCGGGCTGAGTGGCCACGATCCGGGCGAGACCGCGCAGCACGTCGTTGCTCAGCTGGCGGGCTGCGGCGTCGCCCCCGCGGCGCTCGGCGAACCTCGCGCAGGCCGGGGTGAGCGGCCCGGCGAGCGGGGTTTTCGCGAGCGCCTCCGCGATGCGCCGGTCCAGGGCCTTCATGCCGAGCGCGCTCCCAGCACCAGGGCCTCGAACTGCTCGCGCACGCGCCCCCGCACACGCGCGTGATCCGCCTCGAAGCGTTCCCGCGCCGAGGACCCCTCCGGCGCGAGGTAGCCCGCACGGCGCGCCAGCGCGGTGCGCGCGGCGTCGTCCGCGGGCAGCTGGGCCGTCTGCTGCTCCTCCGCGACCTGGAGCGAGTGCTCCACCCGGCGCAGCCAGCGGTAGCCTTCGGCGAGCGCTTCCGCCGACGCCTCGGGGAGCAGTCCGCCTGCGAACAGCGCGCGGATCGCGGCCAGCACGTTGCCGGTGCGCAGCTCGGGTCGCCGGCCCGCGTGGAAGAGCTGGAGCGCCTGCACGGTGAACTCGACGTCGCGGATGCCGCCTGGTGCCTCCTTCAGGTTCGCGTCCAGATCGCGGCCGCTCTCGCGCCGCTCGGTCTCGATCCGGGTCTTCATCGCGCGCACCGCGTCGATCACGCTCGGATCGATCGCCCGCCGGTAGATGAAGGGCTCGATGCCGCGCTCGAACTCCCGCGCCGCCGCGGGCGACCCCTCGAGGTGGCGCAGGCGCAGCAGCATCTGGCGCTCCCACTCCGCCCCGCGCAGCTCGTAGTAGCCCAGGGTTCCCTCCACTCCGCGCACGAGGGCTCCGGGCGGGCCCTCGGGTCGCAGATCGAGGTCCACGCGATAGGCGAAGCCGTCCTCGGTGCGCTCCTCGAGCCGCCCCTTGAGCTCGCGGACCACCGCCGCGGCCTGGCTGCGCGCGGCGTGTCCGCGCTCGTCCGGCGGCGCGTCGCAGACGAACAACAGGTCGACGTCGGAGGAGAAGTTGAGCTCGCGCCCTCCGAGCTTGCCGAGCGCGAACAGGGCAGGGGGCGTCGTCCCGCCCGAGGCCAGGTGCAGCGCGCGGCGCAGGACGTCGTCGGCGAGGTCCGAAAGCTCGTCGAGGCCGTCCTCGAAGGGTCGACCGGCGAGGTCGCGCGCGCTCACGCGCAGGAGACCGCGGTACTTGGTGCGCCGCAGATCCGCCCAGGACGCCTCGGGGTCGACACGCGGAGGTGTCGGAGCGGGCGACGGGGCCAGGTCGTCGAGCCAGGCGGGCTCGCGGACCAGCCAGCGCCCGAGGAAGGCGCTGTTGCCCACCAGCCGCGCCAGCGGCGACGCCTCGCCGAGGGGCGGCGGCGCGCGATGCGCGGAGCGGCAGGCGTCGGCGATCGCAATCAGGCGCAGCGCCCCGAGTCCCGGAGCCGCCGAGACCAGCAGCGGTGGCAGCCACTGCTCGAGGTGCGGGGCCAGGTCCGGATGCCGCGCCGCCGTCGCGATCGCCTCGGCGTCGGGACCCGGCTCGGGCGCGCCGGCCCGAGCCAGATCCTCCGCAATCGAGATGCCCGCGCGCAGCGAGCGGATCACGCGTCGGGCGAGATCGTTCACGCGCGGCGAAGGTAGCGCGCCGGACCCCGCGCTATGGTGGGCCGACTGGGGGGATCCGCGTGGCCAAGGCAGGCGAGAGGCACCACCGCCTCACGCTGCACATCCTGATCGGAATGGCTGCCGGGCTGCTGTTCGGCGTCGCGCTCAACGCGATCGGGACCGGCGGCGCGGTCGGTTCGTTCCTGGTCGACGGCGTGCTGTTCGTGGGAGGCCAGATCTTCCTCGCCTCGCTCAAGGTGCTGGTCGTGCCGCTCGTGTTCGTCTCGATCGTCTGCGGCGTGGCCTCTCTCGACGACCTCTCGCGCCTCGGGCGCGTCGGAGGCAAGACGCTCGTCCTCTACCTGGCGACGACGGCGATCGCCGTCACGATCGCTCTCACGGCGGCCATGATCGTCGAGCCGGGGATCGGTGCGAAGGACCTGGTGCCCGCGCAGCCCGTCGGAGCGGTGCAGGCTCCGACGATCAGCGAGACGCTGATCGGACTGTTCCCCTCGAATCCGGTGCGCGCGATGGCCGACGGCGAGATGCTCCAGATCATCGTCTTCGCGGTGCTCTTCGGCCTGGCCCTCACGCTCTCGGGGGCGCCGGGCAAGCGCTGGGTGAAGCAGTTCGAGGACCTGAACGAGATCGTGCTGCGCCTGGTGATGATGCTGATCGCGCTGGCGCCCTACGGCGTCTTCTGCCTGCTGGCGCGCGTCTTCGCGGCCGAGGGCTTCGACGCGATCGTGCGGCTGGCCAAGTACTTCGTGCTGGTGCTCGTCGTCCTCGCCGTGCATTTCAGCGTGACCTATCCACTGCTGCTCACCCTGCTCGGTCGCCTCGATCCGCGCCCCTTCTTCCGGAAGATGCGACCGCCCCTGGCGCTCGCCTTCAGCACCGCGAGCAGCGGCGCGACGCTGCCGGTCACGCTCGAGACCGTGGAGCACCGCCTGGGCGTCCACAACTCGATCGCCTCCTTCACGATCCCGCTGGGCGCGACGATCAACATGGACGGGACGGCGATCATGCAGGGCGTGGCGACGGCCTTCATCGCCCAGGCCTACGGCATCCACCTGGGTCCGGGCGACCTGCTCTCGGTGGTGCTGACCGCCACCCTCGCATCGATCGGCACCGCCGCCGTCCCCGGCGTGGGCCTGGTGATGCTGGCGATGGTGCTGCGCCAGGTGAACCTGCCCGTCGAGGGCATCGGTCTGATCCTCGGCGTCGACCGCCTGCTCGACATGGTCCGCACCGCCGTGAACGTCACCGGCGACGCGGCCGTCGCCTGCGTCGTGGCGCGCAGTGAGGGGGAGCTCGACCTGGAGACCTACGGCTCCGCGGGCTCCGTCTGAGCTCGCGGGCGCGCCGGGTACCCGGGCGAAAAGGTCAGTGTTTCCGAACGGTTGCCTCCCTGCGGGGGGATCACGGCTCTGCCTGGGAGGGGTCTCCAGCGGGCGGACCAGGCCCCCGAACGACGAGATTTCCCATTCTTTGCGGTTGGTTCGGAGGCGGCGGCCGTGGTTCAATCCGACCGTGGAAGAGCGCTCGCGACGAATCGTCGAGGCCGCCATCGAGCTCGCCGAGACCGGCGGCTTCGAGGGAGTGCGCCTGCGCGACGTGGCCTCCCAGGCCGACGTCGCCCTCGGCACGCTCTACCGGCGCTTCCGGAGCAAGGAGGAGCTGCTGATCGCGGCCATGGAGCTGGAGGTGACCCGCCTCGAGCAGCGGATGGCGGAGCAGCCCCTGGTGGGCGCCAACGCCCTGGACCGGGTGGGGCGTTTCTTCCGGGTGACGACCCGGGCCCTGTGCGCCCGGCAGCCCCTGGCGCGCGCCCTGGTGCGCGCCGTGGCCTCGGGCGGGCCCGATCTGAGCGCGCGGATCGCCGCCTTCCACGAGCGGATGGAGACGATGATCGTCCGGTCGCTGCGCGGCGGCGGAGACCTCGCTCCGCTGAGCGAGCTGGAGCGCCGAATTGGTCAGACTCTCCTGTTCGTCTGGTTCGCCGCGCTGGCGGGCTGGGCCAGCGGTCTGCACGGAGTGGACGCCGTCGTCGACATCACGCGCAGCGCCGCCGGCCTGGTGCTCTCCGAGGGACAGCTCGCGCGCACGGCGTGAGACGGCGCGCGCCTGCGGCTTGCCGCCCCAGAGCGAACATGTTTGAATCCGCCGCGGCGTCCCGAGCACACCGATCAGGCCGACGGCGAGACGCGCGCCCGACGTGAGGGCCGCGAGCCGACGAGCCGAGAGACGACGAGAGGCGAGACCAGGAGACCCATGAAGATCGTGATCGACTACGACCTGTGCGAGGCCAACGCGGTGTGCATGGACGTCTGTCCCGAGTGCTTCCGGGTCGAGGAAGACGACACGCTGACCGTTCTCGTCGAGCACCCCGGCGAGGAGCTGCGCGGCAAGGTCGAGGAGGCGGTGCGCCTCTGCCCGCGCCAGGCGATCACGCTCGTCGAAGACTGAGCGCGAGCCCGCGGAGCCGGCGCGCAGCGAGGCGGAGCCGAGCGAAGTCGGAAGGGTGGGTACTCGGGGCAGAAGCCGATGCACAGGCCCTGTGGTGCCGTGCCGACGTCGGTCGCACTGCCCAGGTCGAAGAAGACGAAGTCGCTGCCGACTTCGTCCTGGAAGCGGAACACGATATCTCCGGGACGCCCGACCCCGACGTTGTAGGTCGAGTGGTCGGCACCGATCGAGATCGTCGCCGCGCCGGCGGGAGCGGCGGCGATCGACGCGGTCGGAAGGATCATCATCGACGGGTCTCCGGGTCTAGCCGGTCCACCCTGTCGAGAACGGTCGCCGAGCGGGGGGCGAGGGCGCGGCGAGCCCCGAAACGAAAGCGGCGCCGCAAAACGAGCGGCACCGCTTCGGAATTCTGTGGTGGAGCTGAGGGGAATCGAACCCCTGACCCTCAGACTGCCAGCCTGATGCTCTCCCAGCTGAGCTACAGCCCCACGCGGATCGCAAGCTAACCAGACGGCTCGCGGCTGTCAAAAGACGAGGGCCTTCGGGGCTGTGCAGCGCGTGGGTCGCGCCGGGACGCCGTGGTACGCTCGCCCGCCGTCCGGCCGGAGTGGCGGAATTGGCATACGCAGGGCCCTCAAAAGGCCCCGGTCGCAAGGCCTTGTGGGTTCGAGTCCCACCTCCGGCACCAGGAGCCCCGACCGCACGGGCTCCTTCGTTCCGCCCCCCGGACTCCTCTCCGCCCCCGAAGGATCGGCGTCGTCCATGCCCACACCGTCCCGCCACGGGCGCGCGGCCTTCGCCCTCGCCGCGCTGGTGCTGGTCGCTCTCGGCGGGGGCGGCCCCGCGGCGGCCCAGGAGCGCGAGTTCGCGGGGACGATCGAGTCGGTCGGCGCGGCGGAGATCGCGGTCGTCGATCGCAGCGGCGACCGGCTCTCCTTCCAGCGCGACGCCGCGACCCAGGTGGAAGGGAAGGCCGGCTGGCAGGCCCTCGCGCCCGGCGACCGCGTGATCGTGAAGTGGAGCCTCGGCGACGGACCCCGCCGCGCGCAGCGCGTGATCGTCCTCGGGTCCGGCGGCTGAAGGTCGGGGCGCGGCCGAAGCTCCCTCGCTTGAGGGGCGCACACCCCTCGGATAGGGTCCCGTCATGGTCCCCTCCGAGGGCGTGCCTCCGCTCCGCCCCGACCAGTACGAGCGCTACCGGCGCCACCTGATCCTCCCCGAGATCGGCCTCGAGGGGCAGCGCGCGCTGCTCGATGCGCGCGTGCTGCTGGTGGGGGCAGGGGGTCTCGGCTGCCCGACGGCCCAATACCTGACGGCGGCGGGCGTCGGCGCGCTGGGAATCGTCGACTTCGACACGGTGGACGCCTCGAATCTGCACCGCCAGGTGCTCTACGGCACGGCCGACGTCGGCCGGCCCAAGGTGGAAGTGGCTGCCGAGCGGATCGCCGCGATGAACCCGGACGTGGTGGTCGAGAAGCACGCGGTGCAGCTCACGTCCGAGAACGCCCTCGAGCTCTTCGCCGAGTACGACGTGATCGTGGACGGCGCCGACAACTTCCCGACCCGCTACCTCACCAACGACGCCTGTGTGCTGCTCGGCAAGCCCAACGTGCACGGGTCGATCTTCCGCTTCGACGGGCAGGCGACGGTCTTCGACGCGCGCCACGGCCCCTGCTACCGCTGCCTGTACCCGGAGCCGCCGCCGCCGGGCGCCGTCCCCTCCTGCGCCGAGGGCGGCGTGCTGGGCGTGCTGCCGGGGCTGGTGGCGCTGATCCAGGCGACCGAGACGGTGAAGATCGTCACCGGGGCCGGCGATCCGCTCTACGGGCGGCTGCTCCAGCTCGACGCCCTGCGCATGGAGTTCCGCGAGTTCCGCGTCAAGAAGGACCCGGAGTGTCCGATCTGCGGTCCCTCGGCGACGCTGAAGGAGCTGATCGACTACGAGGGCTTCTGCGGCGTGCCGGCGGTCGAGTCGCCGGCGGCGTCCTTCGGCGAGGTGAGCGCCGACGAGGTCGCGAGGCGGCGCGCGGCGGAGGAGGACTTCCTGCTGCTCGACGTGCGCGAGCCCGCCGAGTGGGAGACCGCGCACATCGCGGGCGCGCAGCTGATTCCGCTCGCGCAGCTCGAGGGGCGTCTCGAGGATCTGGCGTTCTGGCGCGACCGCCCGGTGGTGGTGCACTGCCATCACGGCGTGCGCAGCGCGAAGGCGTGCGCGCTGCTGACCGGGGCGGGCTTTGCCCGGGTCGAGAATCTCAGCGGCGGGATCGAGGCCTGGTCGCTGACCGTCGATCCCGACGTTCCCCGCTACTGAATCGGAGGAGGCGACGTGGCGCGCGCGAAGATCCCCGGGCCGCTCGAGCGGCGACACCTGGTCGAGAAGCAGCTGCCTCCGGCCCAGGCTCTGGCGATCGCCGAGGCCTATCTCGCCCAGGACCGCTGCGTCGAGGCGGTGGACTTCCTGGCCCTCGCGAAGGATCCCGGCAAGCTCGCCGAGCTGCGCGCGCGCGCGATCACCGAAGGCGACGTGTTCCTGCTGCGCTCGGTGGCGCGTGCCGAGGATCGCGCTCCCACGCGCGAAGACTGGCAGACGCTGGCCGAGGCGGCCCAGGCGCGCGGTCTCGAGCGTTATGCGGGCGAGGCGCGTCGTCAGGCCGAGCGCGGCGACGAGTAGCGCGCGGTTGGGGGCGATCCGCGAGATCCGGATCGAGAACGCCCGCTCCCACAACCTGCGCGGGGTGAGCTGCCGGGTCCCGCTCGGCGCGTTCACCGTGGTGACCGGGGTGAGCGGCTCGGGGAAGTCGACGCTCGCCTTCGACACGCTCTACGCCGAGAGTCAGCGCCGCTACGTGACCTCGCTCTCCACCTACGCGCGCCAGTTCCTGGAGCGGCTACCGCGCCCGGAAGTGGACTTCCTCTCGGACGTGCCTCCGGCGATCGCGATCGAGCGGCGCAATCGGGTCACCAACGCGCGCTCCACCGTGGGGACCGCCACCGAGATCCTCGACCTGCTGCGGCTGCTCTACGCCCACGCCGGCGAGATGCGCTGTCCGGACTGCGACCGACCCGTCGAGCCCGGCGGCGTGGCGGCGGTGTCCGAGCGTCTGGCGCGGCGCTTCGCGGGGCGGCGCATCCACGTGACCGCGCCGCTCGCCCGTCGGCAGGGCGAGACCGCCGCCGCCCAGCGCGAGCGCCTGGTGCGCGACGGCTACACGCGTCTGCTCGACGCGGACGGCCAGCGGGTGGACGCGACCGCGATCGGCGCACGGGAGTTCGCGCGGCTGCGCGATCCCCAGCTGGTGCTCGATCGCGTCGTCCTCGGCGGAGGCCCCGGCGAGTCGGTGCGTCTGGCCGAGGCGGTCGAGCGCGCCTTCCGCTTCGGCGACGGCGTGTGCCGCGTCGTCTCCAGCGACGGCGAGTCCGCGCGCTACCGGGACGCCTTCGCCTGCGACGGCTGCGGCCGCCGCTTCCCCGAGCCGTCGCCCGCGCTCTTCTCCTTCAACAGCCCGCTCGGGGCCTGCGAGACCTGCCAGGGGTTCGGGCGCGTGGCCGGCCTGGACCGCGAGCGGGTGGTGCCCGATCCGAGCCGCAGTCTCGCCGAGGGTGCGATCGCGCCGTTCACCACGCCGTCGGGCCGCCGCGCCCAGGAGAAGCTGCTCGCCGCGTGCGCGGCGGCGGACGTGCCGGTCGACGTGCCCTACGCCTCCCTGCCGCCCGAGACGCGCGACTGGCTGTTCGCGGGCGAGGGGCGCTGGCGCGGGGTGCAGGGCTTCTTCGACCGCCTCGAGCGCAAGCGCTATCGCGTCCAGGCGCGCGTGCTGATCGCGCGCTACCGGCGCTTCGACCCGTGTCCCGACTGCGGTGGCGCGCGTCTCGGGGAGGCCGCCCGCAGCGTGCGCGTGGCCGGTCGAACCGTGCCCGAGCTGGCAGAGCTTCCTCTCGGTGCTCTGGCCGAATGGCTGGAGGTGCTGGCGCTGCCCGCGCACGCGGGCGCGCGCGTCGGCCGCCTGCTGGCGGACCTGCGCACGCGCGTGGGCACGGCGGTCGAGGCGGGCCTGCACTACGTCGCCCTCGATCGCCAGGTCCGCACGCTCTCGGGCGGCGAGGCCCAGCGCATCCAGCTGGCGAGCGCCCTGGGCGGAACGCTCACCTCCTCGCTCTACGTGCTCGACGAGCCCTCGGTCGGTCTGCACGCGCGTGACGTGGAGCGCCTGGTGGGGATCCTGCACCGCATCCGCGATCAGGGGAACACGGTGGTGGCGGTGGAGCACGCTCCCGAGGTGATCGAGGCCGCGGATCACGTGATCGACCTGGGTCCGGGGGCTGGCCGGCTGGGCGGACGCGTAGTGGTGGAGGGAAGCGTCGCCGACGTGCGCGGACATCCCGATTCGCTCACCGGGCGGGCGCTCGTCGGCGGGCTGGCGCTCGCCGCGCGTGCACTGCGCCGCCCGAGCGGATGGCTGCGCGTGCGCGGCGCCAGCGCCCACAACCTGCGCGACGTGGACGTCGACGTCCCGCTGGGTCAGCTGGTCGTCTTCTCCGGGGTGTCGGGCGCGGGCAAGACGACCCTGGTGCGCTCGGTGATCGTCGGCCAGCTCCGGCGCGAGCCCGACCGCGGTGCGTGTCGCGCGCTCGAGGGCGCCGACGGCGTGAGCGAGGTGGTGGTGGTGGAGACCCAGGCGCCGGCGCGCTCGCCGCGCTCCAACGCCGCGACCGTGACGGGCGCCTTCGAGCCGATCCGGCGCCTGTTCGCGGGCACGCGCGAGGCGCGCGAGCGGGGCCTGACGCCCGGCTGGTTCTCCTTCAACGTGCCCGGCGGGCGCTGCGAGGCGTGCGAGGGCTCGGGGGAGATCGTCGTCGACATGCAGTTCCTCGACGACGTTCGCATGCCCTGCGACCGCTGCGACGGCACGCGCTACCAGGCCGAGGCACGCGCACTGCGCTGGCGCGATCACAGCATCGTGGACGTGCTGGCGATGACCGTCGAGCAGGCGCGGGAGCTCTTCGTCGCCGAGAGCGCCGTCGTCGACAGGCTCGCGCCGCTGGCGAAAGTGGGGCTCGACTATCTCCCGCTTGGACAGACCCTCGCCACGCTCTCGGGCGGCGAGACCCAGCGGCTCCGCCTCGCCCAGGCCCTGGCGTCGGGCAAGCCGCGCACGCTCTACGTGTTCGACGAGCCCACTACGGGGCTGCATCCGGCCGACGTCGAGCGTCTGCTCGCCGCCTTCGAGGAGCTGCTCGACGCCGGGGCCAGCGTGCTGGTCACCGAGCATCACCTCGACGTCCTGCGCCGCGCAGACCATCTGATCGACCTCGGTCCCGGCGGCGGGCCCGAGGGCGGTCGGGTGCTGTACGCGGGGCCGCCGACGGGACTGGTCGATGTCGCGGAGTCGGAGACGGCCCGCTTCCTGGGGGCGACGCCGCTCGGGGGAGCGGCATGAGTCGGATGCGCGCGAGCCCGCCCGCGGACATCTCGCCGGAGGAGTTCTTCACGCGCTGGGTGCCCGCGAACGTCGAGGCGGACGCCGAGCGCCGCCGGCAGCTCGCAGACGTGTACGCGTCGATCGTCTTCGAGATCACGTCGCCCGTCCACTCGGTGCACACGGTGCACATCGCGGACGGCCGCGTGCGCGGCCAGGCGGGGTCCCGCGCCGATCCTGATCTCGCCGTCGAGCTGGACGAGGAGACCTGGCGAGCGCTGAACCGAGGCGGGCTGAGCGCGCCCGAGGCCCTGCTGCGGCGGCGCGTCCGGATCCGCGGTGACTGGCTCCTTGCGCTGCGGCTGCACTGGATCCTCTCGTAGGAACGGAGGCCCGCCCGCACCGGGAGCGACGGTGCCCAGCTGGGCGCCTCCCGTTCTTTGCGACGGGCCGCGGGGCCTTGCGGCGCGTACACCCGGGGATACTCTGGATGCTGAGTGCGAGTGGCCCCTGGAATCGCCCGGATCGCGCGCATCCCCAGCCTGGATGCGCCCCGTCTCGCGAGCAACGGTCCCGCACGCATCGACGCCCCGCCGGCGGCCACACCCATTGCGGGCATCCGGCCGCGGAGGGCCCGCAGGAGAGAGGTAGAGCATGTCGCGTAGCGCTTCGGTCGTACTGCATTGCAAGGACGTGGAGATCGACGAGTCGGTGCGCGAGTCCATCCAGCGGCGCTGCGATGGTCTCGCCGAGGAGTTCCACGAGATCGGGCGCTTCGAGCTCACCCTCAGCGAGGACGGCACCGGCTTCGCCGCCCACGGCCACGCCATCGGCAAGAACACCGACGTCGCCACCCATGCCACGGCGGAGATCCCGCGCACTGCCTCCGATCAGGTGCTCGACAAGATCGAGCGACAGCTGCGCAAGGTGCACGACAAACGCATCTTCTCTCGCCGCCGCGAGGCCCAGCGCGACCCGCCGAAGCGCAAGGAGACGCTGTAGCGGGCCGGACGCGCCTTCGCAGGCGCATCTGGCGGAAGCGGACGGGAATCGAACCCGCCGGGAACGCGTCGCCGCGCTCCCCACCGGATTTGAAGTCCGAGCCCAGCACCAGCATGGGGAACGCTTCCGGGGCGGACGGTAGCCGACTTTCTAGCGTCCCTCCGCGAGTCGAGCGTTCCTGGCCGCTCGCCCGCAGGAGCGGGATTCCGAGCGTCGAGAGCCAGGAGGCGAACGCGTCGTGCGGTTCAGGCTTGCGCCCGTGCCGAGAGGCACTTCGACGTCAGCGCTACCTGCACTTCGATCTGTGGCTGGTCAGCTCGGTGCTGGCGTCCACGACGAAATCACCGGTTTCGAGGAAGTTTCTTCCGACCAGCAGCTGGTACTTGAAATGGCTCCGGTCCACCAGATTGACCCTTCCGTGGATCTCCTTCCCACCGAGACACAGGTCCAGCTTTACGACCGGCCGCTTGGTATAGCCGTCCTCGCCCTTGTTCTTGATTCGTTGCCAGTCCACAACGTCCTTCTCGAGAATCTTGGCGTGACCGAGATCGTCCTTGATCTCGAACTTGACCTTGTCCGGCTGGCCTGGGGTTGCCGTCACCTCGACGATCCGCGCATTCAACGAGGTTACGCCCGCTCCGGTATCGATTCGCGCTTTGATGAGGGTGTCGATGACTTCGACGCCGACCCTTTCCACCTTGCCTATGATCCTCGGCTTGTTCCTTTCCGTCATGACGAGGTAAGAGACCAACAGCAGGAGCGCCGTGCTCAGGACGAGAATGGTCAGCGCCGCCATCTTCGATTTCGAATCCAGGGTCGGCATCATGAGCCCCGCGACCACGGAGAGGACGGACCCTTCAAGGGTGCCGCGAAGCTGATCGTCGCCGGTCCGTGAGCAGATCCGTGGCCATTCGGTGTCCATCGTGTCACTGGGAACGCTCTCTCGTGGGCTCTCGCGTGCTGACTGCGCCGCGGAGCGCTATCAGAGCGCGGCAGGTGGATTCGAAGTCCGAGCCGGGCACGAGCGCCGGGAACGCTTCCGGGATCGGACTCTAGGGGATCCGCTCGCGCGAGCGAAGCGGCGAGGAGGTGGAGACGATGCCGACCCGACGTCAGTTCCTGAAGTCCCTTTCCGCGGCGGGAGCGCTGCTGGCCGTGTCCGGTCGCGAGGCCTTCGCGGACGTGCCGACGATGACGAAGGCGGCCCAACGCGACATGACGCCGGAGCAGGCGCTGACGCGGCTCAAGGAGGGAAACCGGCGCTTCCTGGACGGGACGATGCTGCAGAGGGACTTCCTGGCGCAGGTCCACGCCAGCGCCGCGGGCCAGTACCCGTTCGCGGCGGTGCTCGGCTGCATCGACTCGCGGGTCCCTCCCGAGCTGGTCTTCGACCAGGGGATCGGCGACATCTTCAGCCCGCGGATCGCCGGCAACTTCGTGAACACGGACATCATCGGCAGCCTGGAGTTCGCTACGAAGCTGGCGGGGGCGAAGCTGATCGTCGTGCTGGGCCACACCGAGTGCGGCGCGATCAAGGGCGCCTGCGACCACGCACAGCTCGGCAGCCTGACCCAGACCCTGAGCAATCTGGCACCCGCGGTCTACACCACCGTCGGCGTGCCGGGGGAGCGGAGCTCGAAGAATGCGGCGTTCGTGCGGGAGGTGAGCGAGCAGAACGTTCGCCTAACCGTCGCGGCCCTGACCGAGCGCAGCGCCATCCTGCGGGAGCTCGTCCAGGACAATCGCCTCCAGGTGGTGGGCGCCATGCACGACGTAGGCACGGGGAGCGTGTCGTTCTCGGTCTAGCGCGCGGGGACGCTCCGCAGTCGTGCGCCGGGGCGGCGTATCGAATGTCCCGGGGCGCAACGCGCTACTCGGTCACCCAGCGCTTCGCCTCGGCCAGCTCGCGGTTCGGGAACACACGGACCTGCCCTGGAATCGCGAGTCGAAGGATCCGGACGGCCATCCGGATCCACTCGAGGTCCGATACGACCGCGATCCTCTCCCACCCACGGAGGTGTTTCAGCCCCAGCTTGGCGTCGTCCCATATCGCGGCCGCCTCGAACCCGGAGAATTCGTCGCCGAGGTGGTAGAGGAAGCGGGCCCCGCCGTGGCGCGCGAACAGTGCATCGATGGCCGGCATGATCACCGACTCGTA
Organism: uncultured Spirochaetales bacterium; assembly: GCA_964653555.1. Classification (GTDB taxonomy): domain Bacteria; phylum Myxococcota_A; class UBA9160; order UBA9160; family SMWR01; genus JAHEJV01. Next base: position 28,782 of record CAZZFT010000016.1, read on the forward strand.
GTCCTTCGCGGTCACCGTGCCTTTCGCGGTGAAGCCCAGAACGCGATCGGGAAGGTTGGGGATCGGCTCGACCATTCTCGGACTCTCCAGGCGGGATTCGCGGCGGCTGGCGGCGATGGGAGGATACCGCCGCCGAGGGCTTCGGGCGGGCTCGTGGGGCCGCGCAAGCTTGCGGGTCGTTCTGCCGATCACAGAGGTGTGCCCTCGCGTCGCGCGCGTGGGTCGGGGAGGAGCTGCGGCGGATGGCTGGGATGACCGCTCCCGAGACCGTTCTCGGCGTCACGACCGTGGTCGGCTGCAAGGTCGCTTGCTCCTATTGCCCGCAGGGGACCTTCACGCGCGAACACCGCCGCAAGGCGACCGGGGACGGCTCCAAGGTGATGGACCCGGAGCGTTTCCGGACCTTCCTCTCGACCGTCCCGACCTCGGTGAAGATCAGCTTCGCCGGGCACTCGGAGCCGTTCCTCAACGCGCACTGCACGGAGCTGATCCTCCACGCGGCGGGGAAGGGCCACCGGGTCGGCGTCAACACCACGCTGGTGGACTTCCCGGTCGCGCAGCTCGATCGCCTCGCCGGCGTGGCCTTCGAGAACTTCATCCTGCACCTGCCGGGCTTCATCGACGGGGTTGCGAACGAGAACATGCCCGTGGACGAGGTCTATCTCGCGAGCCTCGCCGGCCTGCTCGACCGCAAGATCCCCACGCTGCTCCGCATCCACGGGGAGGCGACGCATCCCGAGGTGCAGGACCTGCTCGACGAGCGCGGCGCGAGCGTGGAGCGGCGCGGGATCCGCGCCTTCGCCGGCGCCGTCGACCTGGCCAAGAACGCCCTCTTCGGCGATCGCAACGTGCGCCGCAACACGCGGCACGAGGGCCCGATGGGGATCTGCCCGCGCATCTACCAGAACATCCTGCTGCCCGACGGGGACGTGACGCTCTGCTGTCAGGACTGGGAGCAGCGGCACATCCTCGGGAACCTGGGCCGCGACCGCTGGGAAGACCTCGCAAACTCGGCCGAGATGGCGAAGATCCGCGCCGGCTTCGACGACGACACGATCGACACGCTGTGCCGCGTGTGCGAGGACGCGCCGGTCACGCCCTCCCGGCTCGAGCGGGCGGCCCGCAGGGTGCTGGCCGTCACGGGGCTGCGGCGTCCGGCCGGGGGCGTCGCTCCGTCCTGGCGCGACCGGGACCCGAGCTGAGGTCGGCCGGATGGGAATGGAGATTCTGCGCAGCGTGAAGCGCACGCTGGCGGGTCGGGCGGCCGCCGCGCCGGTGACGCTCGATCCCCAGCCCGCCGACCCGATCCTCGAGGCGCTGCCGGTGATCGGCTCCGTCGAGGCCCTTCAGCGGCACGCCTGCCGGCTCGCGGCGAGCCGCCACCCCGATCTCGACTGGGCCGAGTTCGGCGTCTCGATCGGAACCAGCGCGCGCGTGTTCCTCGAGGAGCTCGGACCCCACAATCGGCTCTATCTCTTCGACTCCTGGGAGGGGCTGCCCGAGGCGTGGGAGAAGATCGAGGCGGGGCGCTTCCGCTGCCCGGTTCCCAGCTTCGCCGACGGTCGCGCGCATCTCGTGCGCGGCCTGTTCGCCGAGACGGTGAGCGCCTGGGCGGCCACGCAGAGGGCTCCGCTCGCGTTCCTGCACATGGACGCGGACCTCTACTCGAGCACCCTCGAGGTGCTGCTCGCGCTCGACGCGCTGATCGAGCCTGGGACCGTGATCCTGTTCGACGAGTTCTACAACTACGAGGGCTGGATCCACCACGAGCACAAGGCCTTCCTCGAGTATCTCGAGAAGAAGGATCGGGGTTTCCGCTACCTGGGGAAGAGCGACAAGCACCGCTCCTTTCCCGATCGCGAGCGCGTGACGAGCCCCTACGTCCGCGTGTGCACCGAGATCACCGAGTAGCGTCTCCGCTCAGCGCGCGCGGCGAAGGGTTGTCGCCGGTTCGCTTCGCTGTACCTTCCCGACCGGTGAGCGCGTACACCCTGGGCGAGGTGGCCCGCATCTGTGGGGTCTCGCGGTGGCGCGTGCGTTACTGGGAACGCACCGCGCTCATCGGATCGTCGCCTCGCGTCGGCGAGCAACCGGCGTTTGGTTTTCGCGATCTGGTGTCGGTTCGCTCGATCGTCGGGCTGCTCCAGTCTGGAGTGCCGCTGCGCCGGATACGCCGCAGCGCCGCCGTCGTTCGCGAGCGCTTCCCCGAGCTCGAGCCGCTGTCGGGATTCCGCACCTGGCGCGACGCGCCGCGCGTGCTGCTGCACCACGAGGGCGTGTGGATGGAGCCCGACGGACAGCTCGTGCTCGACTTCGTGCGCGAGAGCGGAGCGGGCGCGATCGCGCCCTTCCTTCCGCCGGCCGAGGCCTCCGATCCTCTGCGCGCGGCGCGCGCCTGGTTCGAGCGGGGCTGTGAGCTCGACGGTGACCGCGCGACCTGGGAGGAGGCCGTCGCCTGCTATCGCCGGGCGATCGAGCTGGATCCCGGCTGCGCCGACGCCCACTGCAATCTCGGCTCGGTGTTCTACAACCGCGGCCGGCGCGACGAGGCGCGGGGCTTCTTCGAGCGGACAGTCGCTCTCGATCCCCGACACGTCGAGGGACACCTGAATCTGGGCACGCTGTGGGAGGAGGAAGGGGGCGACGAGCGGGCGCTCGCCCACTACCGCCAGTCGCTGGAGAGCGATCCCCTGTTCCCGGACATCCACGTCAGCATGGCGCTGATCTACGAGAAGCTGCAGCTGCCGCGCACCGCTCGCGTGCACTGGCGGCGCTACCTCCAGCTCGAGCCCGAGGGCACCTGGTCGCGCGTCGCGCGGCAGCGCGGCGGAGACGAGCCGACGGGACGCGGGAGCTCCTAGCCCCGGCGGGAGCCCGCCTTCGCTCGCCCACCTTGCCGATCTACGCTCGGCTCCGCCTGGCTGCGCGCCCTTCGGGCTTGCGGGCCCGCTGCGCGGCGGCCGACTCTCGAGTCGGCCTCCTAGCCCTCGCGCTCGGCGACGTGGGCGGCGTAGGCCTTCGCGTCCAGCAGGCCCTCGAGTCCGTCGGCGCGCACCAGCACGATCCAGCCCTCGCCGTAGCAGTCCTGGTTCACCCGCTCCGGCGCGTCGGCCAGCGCCTCGTTCACCTCCAGCACTTCGCCGGAGACGGGCGCGTAGAGGTCGGACACGGCCTTCACCGACTCGATCACCCCGAACGGCTCGCCGCGCGTGAGCATGGCCCCCACTTCGGGCAGCTCGACGAACACGACGTCGCCGAGCTGCTGCTGGGCGTAGTCGGTGATGCCGACGGTGACGCGGTCGCCGTCGGCGCGCGTCCACTCGTCCTGCTCCGAGTAGTGGAGGTCTGCGGGAATCGACGTCTCGGCCAAAGCGGGTCTCCTCGGTGGGACGGGTGGTCGGGTGGGTTCGTTAGCGAGCGGGCCGTCCGGCGCTCTCGCCCGACACGAAGGGGGTTTCTACCACGTGGGCCGGAATCGCGCGTCCCCGCACCTCCACTTCCAGCTCCGTTCCGACCGCGGCGTGGATGGGCGGGACGTAGGCGAGTCCGATCGCGCGACCGAGGGTGGGGGAGGGGCCGCCCGAGGTGACGACCCCCACCGGCTGGCCGCCGAACCGCACGCGATAGCCCTCGCGCGCGATACCGCGGCCGCGGATCTCGAAGCCGACGAGCTCGCGCCGGTCCGGGGCGTGGCGCCGCCGGCGGATCGCGTCGGCCCCGACGAAGTCGCGGTCGAGCTCGAGGAATCGGTCGAGGCCCGCCTCGAGGGGGCTGGTGGCGTCGTCGAGCTCGTGGCCGTAGAGCGGTAGCGCCGCCTCGAGCCGCAGGGTGTCGCGCGCGCCGAGTCCGGCGGGCCGCAGGCCGTGAGCGCGCCCCGCCTCCAGCAGCTCCTCGAACAGCGGTGCGGCGTCGCCGGCGTCGCAGTAGATCTCGAAGCCGTCCGCGCCCGTGTAGCCGGTGCGCGACGCGAGGACGCGGCGCCCGGCGAGCTCGCTGCGGGCGAAGCGGAACCGGCGCAGCGACGACAGCGCCGACCCGCCCAGGGCGGTCAGCACCGCCACCGAGGCGGGTCCCTGGAGCGCGAGCAGCCCGGTGGCCTCGCTCTCGTCGCGCACGGTCGCCTGGGCCGGAGCGTGGGAGCGCACCCAGTCCAGGTCCTTCTCGGTGTTGGAGGCGTTCACGCACAGCAGGAAGGCGTCGCCGCCGGTGCGGTAGACGGTGAGGTCGTCGACCACGCCGCCGCGCTCGTTGCACAGCAGGGCGTAGCGCACCCGACCCTCGGCCAGTGTGCTCATCGCGCGCGAGCAGAGCCGGTCGGCGCAGCCGCCCGCTGCCGATCCCTCGAGCGCGATCTGTCCCATGTGGGACACGTCGAACAACGCGGCCGCCTCGCGCGCGGCGCGGTGCTCCTCGACGATCGAGGTGTACTGCACCGGCATCGAGAAGCCGGCGAAGGGCACCATGCGGGCTCCCAGCCGCTCGTGGAGAGCGGCGAGCGGCGTTCGCCGCAGCTCGGTCATGCGCCCGCGCGCTGCTCGTAGGCGGTGAGCGTGTTGCGCAGCAGCATCGTGATCGTCATCGGTCCGACGCCGCGGCGGTGGGGTGTGACGATCCGCGCGACGCCCATCACACCTTCCGTGTCGACGTCGCCGGTCAGCACGCCATTCACCTCGCTGACGCCGACGTCGATCACCGCCGCGCCGGGCTTCACCCAGTCGCGCTTCACCAGGCGCGGGACGCCGACCGCGGCCACCAGCACGTCGGCGCGCCGGCAGTGCGCACGCAGGTCGCGTGTGCGCGAGTGGCACTGGGTGACGGTGGCGTTCGCCTGCTGGAGCAGCACGGCCACGGGCTTGCCCACGATGTCGCTGCGCCCGATCACCACCGCCTCGGCGCCCTCGAGTGGAATCTCGTAGCGGCGCAGAATCTCGAGCACGCCGAGGGGCGTGCACGCGACCAGGCCCGGCGCGCCCTGGAGCAGCCGGCCCGCGTTCATCGGGTGCAGGCCGTCGACGTCCTTGGCGGGATCGATCGTGCGGGTGACGCGACCCGCATCGAGCCCCTTGGGCAGGGGCAGCTGGACGAGGATGCCGTCCACCCCGTCGTCGGCGTTGAGCGCCGCGACGGTCGCCTCGAGCTCGGCCTGGGAGGTGGTCGACGGCAGCAGCGTCTCGCTGGAGTCCATGCCCACGCGCGCGCAGGCGCGCTGCTTGCCCTTGATGTAGGAGGCGCTGGCGGGATCGTCCCCGACGAGCACCACCGCGAGCTTCGGCGCCCGCCGGCCCGCGGCGACGTGGCGGCCCACCGCCTCGGCGATCTCCTTGCGGATCTCCTGGGCCAGGGCGAGGCCGTCGACGACCACCGTGTCGATCTGCTCGGGAGCGGAGGGGGAGGGCATGCAGGAGCTCCGGATTCCGCGCTGGCGCGCGCGCGCAGGGTAGCAGCCCGACGCCGGGTTCCCGATGAACTAGGCGGCCTTGGACTTGCCCTTGCCCTTGGTCTTGCCCTTCGAGCCGCTCTTCTCGCCCGTCTTGGCGTCGCCCTTCTTCTCGGGCTTGGCGTCGCTCGGGGTGGCCGCGTCGCCGCCGCTCTCCGACTTGCCCTCGCTCTTTCCGGTGTCGGGCTTCGAGGAGGAGTAGAGGTCCGAGTACCAGCCGCTGCCCTTGAGCACGAAGGAGGTCCGGGAGATCAGGCGCTTCACCTTGCGCGAGCGGCAGTGCGGGCAGGTCTTGATCGGGTCGTCGCTGATCCGCTGCTCGACTTCGAACTCCCGGCCGCACTTCCCGCAGGCGTACTCGTAGATCGGCATTCGCGCGTCCTCACAGCTGACTTGGGCGGAAAGGGTGGGGCGGAAAGAAGGATTGACAAGGCTAGCTCGTCCGCCTCCGGGTGCCTCCCGCCGAGCGCCGCCCGTCGCGCCGCGGCCCGACCGGGATCCGGCCCGCTCAGGGCTCCCCCGCGTCGCCCGACGCGAGGGTCGCCAGGCGCTGGGCCAGGACCGGCGCGTCGCCGCGGATCCGGACCCATTTGCGTCGGCCCTTGGAGCGGGGATCGAGCTCGACCCAGGCGCGGTGGGTGTCGAAGGCGCGGGCCAGCAGAGCGGCACAGGCCCGGTTCGCGGCGCCGTCGGCCGGGGCAGCCGTCACCCGTACGCGCAGCGCGTCGCCGTGGGCGCCGCCCACGCCCTCCCAGCGCGCGCTGGGCGTCACGTGGATCCAGAAGCTGAGGCCGTGCTCGCCGATTCGAAAGCTCACCGGTGACTCTCCCGCGTTCAACCGCCGCCGCCGCCGCCGCGCGGCTCGCGCTGGCGGACCAGCGCCTCCAGGCGACCTTCGATCGCCGGGTCGTCGCCGGCGGGCTCCTCGGCCAGGTGCTGGATCATCATCAGGTGGTGCTCGAGCGTCGCGCGCAGAGTGGAGGCGACGCGCCCGCGCAGGAGCTTCATTTCGCGCAGGTCCTCGGCCAGGCGCGCGGCGCGGCGGTGGGCCGCGTCGAGCACCTTCTCGCCCTGGATTTCCGCTTCGCTGATGATCATTTCCGCTTCTTTCATCGCCGTCTGCTTGAGGTCTTCGCTCAGGTGCTGGGCGGTGGTCAACGTCTCCTGGAGCAGGCGCTCGTTGCCGAGCAGATCCTGCACGCGCTGCTCGAGCTCGCCCGCCTTCTCGCGCGCGTGCTGCAGCTCGCGCAGGGCGATCTCGTAGTCGCCGGAGACGATGCGCAGGAACGCGTCGACCTCCTCGCGGTCGTAGCCCGACCAGCGGCGCGGGAACACGTGGTTGCGGACGTCGAGCGGTGTGATGCGCAAGGCGATCTCCCGGGGATCTCCCCCCGCGGCAAGAGATCGACCAAATGGCTGGGCAGCTTGAGGTTCCGGCGGCCCGACCGGGCGTGCCGAAGCCCGCTCCTCGATCTCGAGGGTTTTCCAGGAGAAGAGACTCAACGATCCGAAAAGGCTTCGCTTTCACTCCGTCCCGGCCAGCTCCCGGGAGCGCTGGGTGGCGGCGGCCACCGCCTCGTACAGGGCCGCGCGCAGGCCCCCGGCCTCGAGTCGTTCGAGCCCGGCGATCGTGGTGCCCCCCGGCGAGGTCACCTGGTCCTTCAGCGCCGCGGGGTGGCGGCCATCCTCGATCGCGAGCTTGGCGGACCCGAGCACGGTCTGGAAGGCGAGCTGATAGGCGGCGTCGCGCGGCAGGCCCATGCGGACGCCCGCGTCGCCGAGTGCCTCGAGGAAGACGAACACGTAGGCGGGGCCGCTTCCCGAGAGGCCGGTCACCGCGTCGATCAGCCCTTCGTGGGGCGCGGTCCAGCAGGTGCCGACGCTCGCGAAGAGCGCGCTGGCGCGGGCGAGGTCGTCGGGGGTGGCCGCCGCGTTGCCGCAGATCGCGGTCGCCCCGCAGCGCACGAGCGCCGGGGTATTGGGCATCGCCCGCACCACCCGCGCATCGCCGCCCAGCGCCCGCTCGAGTGCGGCGATCCGGACGCCGGCGGCGATCGACACCCAGAGCGGGCGCGTCCGCTCGGGGGCGTCGGCGAGTCCGGCGAGCACCGCCGGCACCACCTGCGGCTTCACCGCCAGCACCACCAGGTCGCTCGCGGCCACGAGCTCCCGGTTGTCGTCGCCGACGGCGACGCCCAGCGCGGTCTCCAGTCGCTTGCGCCGCGCGGGATCGGGATCGGCCAGGCGCAGCGAAGCCGCGGGCAGGCCGGCGGCGCACAGCCCGCCGGCGAGCGCCTCCGCCATCGCCCCCGCGCCGATGAAGCCGATGCGGACGCCTTCGAGCGGCATGATTCACTCCCTGGGCCCGAACAGGGCCGTTCCGACGCGGATGATCGTGGCTCCCTCTTCGATCGCAAGCTCGAAGTCGCTCGACATCCCCATCGAGAGCTCGCCCAGCGCCGGGTGGTCGGCGCGGAGGCGGTCGCGCAGGGCGCGCAGCGCCGCGAAGGCCGGGCGGACCCGCTCCGGGTCGTCGGCCGGCGCCGGGATCGTCATCAGCCCCACCGGCCGCAGATGGGACCAGGCCCGGCACTCCGCCAGCAGATCGGCCGCCGCCGCCGGGGCGACGCCGCCCTTCTGGGCCTCGCCACTCGTGTTCACCTGGATCAACACCTCGAGCTCGCGACCGGCGTCGGCGGCGTGGCGCTCGAGCGCCTCGCCGAGGGCGGCGCGGTCGAGGGTGTGGACGACGTCGAAGAGCTGGGCGACGAGGCGCGCCTTGTTGCGCTGGAGGCGCCCGATGAAGTGCCAGCGCGGAGCCGCGACGCCCGCCGCGGCCCACTGCCGCGCCAGCTCCGGTCGTCGCGCCGCCGCCTCCTGCACGTAGCTCTCTCCCACGTGGGCGAGCCCGGCGCGCACCGCGTCGGAGACGCGGGCGTCCGCGATCCGCTTCGCGACACCCACGAGCGTCACGTCGGTGGCGCGTCGCCCGGCGCGCGCGGCGGCGGCTTCCACCCGCCGCGCCACGAGCGCGAGACGATCCGCCGCGTCGCTCACGCGGGGGGACGTCCGGTCCGAGCGGCCTCCAGGAGCGCCAGCGTCTCCTCGACGGGCAGGCCGATCACGTTGCTCTCGCTGCCGACGATGCCGGTGACGAAGCGGCGGCCGTCGCCTTGGAGCGCGTAGGCGCCGGCCTTGTCGAGCGGCTCGCCCGTCTCCACGTAGCGCGCGATCTCCTCCCCCGCCGCCGTGCGCATCGTCACCTCGCTGCTGACGCGGCACTGCCACACGCGCGCCCCGACACTCTCGGCGACCGCAACGCCCGTCACCACGAAGTGGGTACGTCCGACCAGGCGGCCGAGCAGCTCCGCGGCGTGGGCGGGGTCGTCGGGCTTTCCGAGCAGCTCCCCGTCGAGCACGACACCCGTGTCGGCGCCCAGCACCAGCCGGCGCGGTGCCGACAGTCGTGCGGCGACGGCGCTCGCCTTCTCGAGCGCCAGCCGAAGCACGGTCTCGGCCGGGGCTTCGCCCGCGCGCGGCGACTCGTCGAGGTCCGCCGGCTGGATGTCGAAGGCGACGCCCGCCGCGGCGAGCAGCGCGCGGCGCCGGGGCGACGCGCTCGCGAGGACGATGGGCTCGGGGCAGGCCGGGCCCACCCGTCGGGCGGCGCGATCGTGCGGGCTCGGGGCGGACACGTGGGCGATTATCGTCGCCGCGCGCGGTGCTGCCACCCGTGGGCGGGATCGGGTAGCCTCGGCGCCCGATGGGCGGTGGACGGCGCGCATGTCGCGCTCGCGGGGCTTGGGTCGGCGCCCTGATCGCGCTGCCGGTGCTGGGGGCGTGCGCCAGCCATCCGCTGATCGAGACCGACGAGGGCTTCCGTCACGCGCGGTACGGCTATCAGCTCGGGCGCCCCCCCGCCTCGCTCCCGCCGTGGCAGCGGATCGAGATCGAGAACACGCTGCTCGCCTACGAGCGGCCCGGATCCGCGCGCATGACGCTCTCCTCGCGCTGCCGGATCCCGATCACGCGCGTTCCGATCCTGGCGCGCCATCTGCGCTTCGGGATTCCCCCCTACACCCTGCGCGACTCCGGCCCGGTCGAGGTCGACAGCCTCGAGGGGTGGCAGCAGGTCTTCGACGTGATGGACCGCGACGTGGTCGTGCGTGTGAAGACGGTCACCTTCGTCGTCTCCGGGTGCGCCGTCGACTGGGTGCTGTCGGTGCAGGGGGACGCGCGCTTCGGGGACGCCGAGCGCGACTTCGACGCCTGGTGGAGCACCCTGCGGCCGGCGCCCGGCGCGGACGGGAGCCCGCGCTCGTGAGCGCCTCGGCCCGGGCGATCCCGGCGCGCAGCGCCCTGCACCGGCTGGGCGACAGGGTGCTCGCGGTGGTCGACCAGGCGGGCGAGTTCGCGCTGCTGGCGGGCCTCACCGCGCGCGCGGCCCTGCGCCCCCGCTTCCCGTGGCTCGAGTGCCTGCGTCAGGTGGAGGCGATCGGCGCACGCTCGAGCACGATCGTCCTGATCACGGCGCTCTTCACCGGCATGGTGCTGGCGCTGCAGACGGGGATCGCCCTCGCCCGCTTCGGGGCCAAGCCCTACGTGGGCAGCGTCGTCGGTCTCTCCCTGGCCCGCGAGCTCGGCCCGGTCCTGACGGCGCTGATGGTGGGGGGGCGGGTTGGAGCCGGGATCACCGCGGAGATCGGCGCGATGCAGGTCACCGAGCAGGTGGACGCGATCCGCTCCATGGGAGCCGATCCCATCCAGAAGCTGGTGCTGCCCCGGGTGCTCGCGGCGACGCTGGCGCTGCCGCTCCTGACGGTGCTCGCCGACCTGCTCGGCGCGCTCGGCGGGCTGGCGCTGGCCTGGAGCCAGTTCGGCATCGACCCGAACTTCTACGTCCAGACGATCGTCAACACCGTCACCGTCGGCGACTTCTTCTCGGGGATCGCCAAGACGTTCGTCTTCGGCTGGCTGATCGCGACGGTCGGGTGCTTCACGGCGCTGCGCACCACCGGCGGCACGGTTGGCGTGGGGCGCGCGACGACGCGCGCCGTGGTGGCCGCGTCGATCGGCGTGCTGATCACCGACTTCTTCCTCACCCAGCTGATGGTGATCCTGTGACCGCCGGCCCGGGCCCGGTGATCGAGCTGCTCGGCGTGGAGAAGTCGTTCGGGGGCCAGCCCGTCCTGCGCGGCGTGGACCTCGCGATCGAGGCCGGAGAGACCTTCACCATCCTCGGCGGCTCGGGGAGCGGCAAGTCGGTGTGCCTGAAGCACATGATCGGATTGATGCGACCGGATCGGGGGGGCGTCCGCGTGTTCGGCACCGACATCACCGAGCTGCCCGAGCACGAACTCGTTCCGGTGCGCAAGGCGGTGTCGATGATCTTCCAGAGCGCGGCCCTGTTCGACTCGCTTTCGGTGTACGAGAACGTCGCCTATCCGCTGCGCGAGCACATGCGCTGGCCGGAGCAGCGGATCGCCGAGCGGGTGGCGCAATCGATCGCGGCGGTGGGCCTGGCGGGCGTGGAGGCGCAGATGCCCGACGAGCTCTCCGGGGGCATGCGAAAGCGGGTGGGGGTGGCGCGCGGAATTGCCCTCCAGCCGCGGGTGATCCTCTACGACGAGCCCACCACCGGTCTCGATCCCGCGAACCAGCGCCGCATCGGCGAGCTGATCGTGAGGCTGCAGAAGGACCTGCGCGTGACCTCGGTGGTGGTCACGCACGAGCTGGAGCTGTGCTTCGCCGTGTCGGATCGGGTGGCGTTGCTCAAGGACGGGGTGATCTTGGCGCAGGGGACGGCCGACGAGATGCGCGAGTCGCAGCATCCGGACGTGCGCGCCTTCCTCGACGGGGTCCGAGACACCGCCGATCATCTCGAGGGAGGTCGCGTCCGTGGTTGACCGAAGCCGTCTCAGCCTGGTGGTCGGAGCCTTCGTGCTCGCGTCGCTGATCGCCCTGGCGATCACGATCCTCTCCCTGTCCTCCCAGCAGGGCGTCTTCGCCGACCGCTACCGGCTCGTCGGCTACTTCGAGAACGTGGGCGGGCTGATTCCGAACGCCCCCGTGTGGCTCGCCGGCACCCAGGTCGGTCGGGTCGAGAGCGTCGACCTCGACGTGCGCGAGGGTGGAGTGCCGGCCGTGCGGGTCGGGCTCCAGATCGACACGAACGTCCAGGATCGGATCCGAGCCGATTCCGCCGCGTCGATCGGGACGATCGGCCTGCTCGGTGACCGCTACGTGGAGATCTCGCTCGGGACGCCGAGCGCGCTCCCGCTCGAGGAGGGCGGCGAGATCCGGACGGTCAGCCCGACGAACCTGAACCGGGTGATCGATACCGGGGCCGTCGCACTCGACAACATCGCCCAGCTGGCTGGCAACCTGAACGAGGTGGTCGCCCGCTTCCAGAGCGACAGTGGGGGGAAGGGCCTCGCCGATTCCGTCTCCGCGGTGGCGGACATCGTGACGCAGGTCCAGGACGGCAGTGGCCTGCTGCACAGCCTGATCTACGACGAGTACGAGGGGAGCGGCGTCGCCAGCATCGAGCGGTCGCTGTCCACGCTCGAGAGCATCCTCGACGAGGTGGCCAGCGGCGAGGGGCTCATGCACAGTCTGGTGTACGAGCCGCTCACCGAGCAGGACGTGGTGCTCGAGGCTCTGGAAGCGGGCTCGCGGCTCAACAGCATCCTCGAGAAGGTGGACCGCGGCGAGGGGACGATCGGCCTGCTCTTGAACGACCCCACTCTCTACGAGGATCTGAAGCTGCTGGTCGGCGGCGCCCAGCGCAGCGCGGTGGTGCGGACACTGATTCGGATGACGGCCGAGGACGAGAAGGAAGAGCCCTAGGGTGGCGAAGGCTCGGGAAGACGGACACCGCTGGAGCCTCGAGACGGCGCGGGCGATCCTGGGCGAGGTGCGGCGCCACACGGCGAGGGCGGTCGAGGCCGTCGATGCGCTCGAGGCGCGGCGCAGCGAGCTCGCGCCGGACGACCCGGACCGCCGGCGCGTCGAGCGCGATCTCGCCCAGGCGATCGCGGGCTGGGTGCGCGCCATGGAGGCGCTCGGCGTGGAGGTGAAGGGGGCCTGGCTCGTCGACTTCGACAACGGCCGCGGCTGCTACTGCTGGCGCTGGCCCGAGGAGGACCTCCGCTACTTCCACGGCTACGAGGAGGGGTTCGCCGGTCGCACGCGGATCCAGTGAGATCTCAACCGTCGGGGGAGCGCGCAGCGGACGCGGGCTCGCGCGGGATGACCAAGCCGGTGACGACGCGTTCGGCTTCGATGCGATAGCGGCCGGCGAAGGCGCGTCGCCCGGCGGCGTCGGGCGCGTCCTCGCGCACGAGACGCGCGCGGAACGAGCCGCACTCCGGCGATTCGGGAGCGAGCGCGACCTCCGCGTCGCGGAAGCCGATGAACGTACGGGTGAGAGGAAAGTAGGCCTTGTAGAGGCTCTCCTTGGCGGAGAACACCACGACCGCCCACAGCTCGGGGGTGTGCTCGCCGAGCGCGACCAGGGACTCGCGCTCCGACGCGCCGCAGATGCGCGCCAGCGCGCGCGAGGAGAGCGGCTTCCAGCGCTCCGCGTCCAGCCCGACTCCGGCCAGCTCCGCCTCGCGAGCGACCGCCGCCGCGCAGAAGGATCCCGTGTGCGTGATCGCGCCCACCACGCCCGGTGGCCAGCGGGGCGCGCGCCGCTCGCCGCGCAGCACCGGCCCGTCGGGCATCCCCAGCGCCTGGATCGCGCGATGGGCACAGGCGCGCCCGCCCGCGAACTCGCTCCGGCGCGCGGCGCCCATCGCGGCGGCGAGGCACTCCTCCTCCGGATGGAGGGGAGCGGCGTCGCCCAGGATGCCCTCGGCGAAGCACACTCCGGGCGGGAACAGGTCGGCGATCACGCGTCGTGTTCGGGCTGCACGCGCCCGCGCGCCCGCTTCGTGGCGCTGCGCCGGCGCTTCGCCTCGACTCCCCGGGCGCGTACGCGGGCGCTGGCCCGCGTGCGCACGCGCGGGCGCCGCGCGCGGAGGGCCTCGCGGATCAGCTCGGCGAGGCGCTCCCAGGCGAGAGCGCGGTTTCGCGCCCGGGACCGGTGGGCGGCCGCGTGAACCACGATCTCGCCAGCCTTCGTGAGGCGCGCGCCGAGCCGCGTCTCCAGCCGCTGCTTCTGCGCGGCGCTGAACGCGACGCTGTCGCCGAGGCTCCAGCGCACCGTCACCCGCGTGTTGCTCTTGTTGACGTGCTGGCCGCCGGGACCGCTCGCCCGGCTGGCCGATTCGCGCAGCTCCGCGGCGGGGATCACGATCCCGTCCTGTACGAGGAGGTCGTCGTCGGTCACCTCGAAAGTCAACCAGCTCCCGTAGCAGCCGACAAGCGGCGTCGGAGCGGCTCTGGAATACTGCCGCTGCGCGGAGGATCGATGGCCCTTCCCGACGACGACACCCTCGTGCTGCTGCACAACCCGCGCTGCTCCAAGAGCCGCGCTGCGCGGGCCCTGATCGAGGAGCGGGGAGAGCGATTCCGCGAGCTCCGCTATCTGGAGCAGCCGCTCACCCGGGACGAGCTCGCGAGCCTGCGCGAACGGCTCGGCCGGCCGGCCTCGGAGTGGGTGCGCCGGAGCGAGGCGGAGTTCGCCGACGCCGGCCTCGACCGCGACAGCTCCGAGGAGGCGATCCTCGACGCGATGGCCGCGAGCCCGGTGCTGATCGAGCGCCCGATCCTGGTGCGCGGTCAGCGGGCGGTGATCGGACGTCCTCCGGAGCGGGTGCTCGAGCTGCTCTGAGGGGACCGGGGTCAGCCCAGGCGCGGCGCGATGCGCCAGCGCGGCGGGGCGCCGGGCCCGATCTCGGCGGTGATGCGCGCGCCGCCGTGCCGGGCGACGACCTCGTCGGCCGCGCGCCGGACCGCCTCGAGCAGCTCGCTCCAGAGCGCGGGCTCGAGCGCGGCGCTCGGCGCCAGGGCCTCCCGCGCCTCGACCACGATCTCCCCCGGCAGCGCCGGCCGCGGCAGCCGCAGCGCCCGGGCGTTCGCGCTCTCGAAGAGCACTTCCGGGAGCGCGGAGGCGCGCTCGGGCAGCGCCGGCAGCAGCGACGGCGGATCGCCCTCGATTCCCGCGACGAGGCTCGCGCGCACCGCCGCCGACAGCGGTGTCTCGTGCGCGTAGGCGGGATGCGCGACACGCAGCGCTGCCGGCACGGACGTGTCGGCGAGCGCCGACGCGTCGTCGGCGTCGAGCGTGAAGCGGATGTACTGCACTGCCGAGATGCGGTCCTCTTCGAACTGCTTGGCGTCGAAGCAGGCGGGCACCACCCGCGCGCCCGGTCCCTCGCCCAGCACCAGGGCGACGTGCTCGTCGATGCCGATCAGGCGATCCAGCTCCGCGCGGATCCGGCCCGGCTCGGTGATCTCGATGAAGAGCGTCGCCGACAGCTCACGGGCGCCGGGAATCAGCTCGTTGTAGACGTCGATCTCGTGCTGGACCCGGGCGGGCTCCTCGATCCGCTCGACCCAGAGCATCTCCTGCACCTGGAAGCGCAGCGTCTCCCGGTCCTCGAAGACCAGGGTCAGCGACGGCCCGACCGCCACACGGCGGGCGCGCTTGTGGATGATCACCGCGCGGCGATAGTCGTCGCGGATCGCGCCATAGAGCTCCAGCGGAACCACCTCCTCGAGGTGCAGGGGCGTCATTCGGCGGAGATCCCGTAGGCGTGGCGGAGCAGCACCACCGGGTGCACCGCGGCACGGCCCAGCCCCTCCTGGATGCGCAGAGCCGAAAGGGGACAGTCGGTCGCCACGTGGTCGGGCTCGGACTCTCGGATGCGGGCGAGCATCGGAGCGGCGATCTGCATCGAGACGTCGTGGAAACGGGCCTGCATGCCCCAGGTGCCATCGACCCCAGAGCAGGCGTCGACGACGGTCACGTCGGCGCCGGCGAGCTTGAGCAGGTCGCGGGCGCGGAAGCCGATGTTCTGGTGGCGGAGGTGACAGGGAGCCTGGTAGGCGACCCGGCCCAAGGGCTCGCGGAAGTCGCGCTCCATCTTCTTCTCGCGCGCCAGGTGGTAGAGGTACTCCATCAGGTCCTGGGTCGCTCCGGCCACGCGCTCCGCGTCCGCGGTGCCGAGCAGCTTCGGGTACTCCTCCTTCAGCATCAGCGAGCAGGAGGGGCCGGGGACGACAACGGTGGCGCCGCGTTCGGCGTAGGGAAGCAGGTCGGCGACGTTGCGCCGGGCGTTGCGCTGGGCGGCCTCGAGATCGCCCGTGTCGGTGAAGGGCATCCCGCAGCAGCGCTCGTAACAGAGGTCGACCCGGACGTTGCTGTGCTCGAGGACGGCGACCGCCGAGCGCCCCGCGATCGGGTCGTTGTAGTTGACGGTGCAGGTGGTGAAGAGCACGACGTGCCCGTTCGCGCCGGTGCCCCGCGGCTCGCGCCGGGCGAACCAGCGGTCCACGGTCTCCGAGTAGAAGGAGGGCTGGACCCAGTCGCGATGGATGCCGAGCGTCTTCTCCATCATCACCCGCGAGGCGCGGTTCTTGTTGGCGAAGTTCATCAGCGGCGCCGCGAGCGATCCGACCTTGCCGAGCAGATCGGTGCGGGTCGTGACGCGGCGTGCGAGGGGGATGCCCTCGCGCTGGGCCCGGGCGACCTGCTGACGGCGCATCAGCGCCGGGAAGTCCACGTCCCATTCGTGGGGGGGCGTGTAGGGGCAGTGGTTGTAGCAGAGCTTGCAGTGGTAGCAGAGCTCGTTCACCGCCTGGAAGCCCGCCATCGACACGCCGGCCACCTCGGCGTCGGTGGCGTCGACCAGCTCGAAGAGCTTCGGAAACGACGGGCACAGCGGCAGACAGCGCCGACACTGGTGGCAGATGTCGCCCACCCGCCGGAGCTCGCGCTCGATCTTCTCGGCGTCGAGATAGTCCGGATCGCCGAAGCGGAGCTCCGTGGAAGGACGCTCGGGAGGCGGGACCTTCAAGCTACAGGGTTTCGAGACCGTCGAGCGCCTTCTGGAAGCGACCGGCGTGCGACTTCTCGGCCTTCGCCAGGGTCTCGAACCACTCCGCGATCTCGTCGAACTTCTCGTCGCGTGCCGTCTTCGCCATGCCCGGGTACATCTCGGTGTACTCGTAGGTCTCGCCGGTCACCGCCGCGACCAGGTTCTTGTCGGTCGCGCCGATCGGCTTGTCCGTGGCCGGGTCGCCCACCGCCTTGAGGTAGTCGAGGTGGCCGTGGGCGTGGCCGGTCTCCGCCTCGGCGGTGTCGCGGAACAGGCCACCGACGTCGGGATAGCCCTCGATGTCGGCCTGCTTCGCGAAGTACAGGTAGCGGCGATTCGCCTGGGACTCGCCGGCAAAGGCATCCTTGAGATTCTGGTGCGTCTTGCTGCCCTTGAGTGCCATCGGGGGACTCCTTCTCACTCAATAGTGATTGTTGACAGGAACAGACTGTAACCATCCCGGGGAAACGGTCAATCGCGATCCGTCGACGAAGGGGGACCGGCGACGACGCCCGATTCGAACAACGCGCGGCGCTCGTCTTCGGGAATCCCGAGCTCGCGCAGGATCCGCTCCGAGTCGGCTCCCAGCTCCGGCGCGGCCCGCCGCACGCGCGTGGGTGTGCGAGAGAGCTTCGCCGCGGGGCCCGTGACGGGGATGCGCGCGCCGTCGGAAGTCGTCACCGCCTGGAGCATGTCGCGTTCCAGGACGTGGGGATCGCGCGCCGCGTCGCCGTAGCTGCGCACCGGAGCGGCGGGAATGCTGGCCGCGCCGAGCTCCGACACGGCGTCGGCCACGGTTCGCTCGGCCGCCCAGCGGCCGAGCAGTCCATCGACCTCTTCACGCCGCTCGATGCGGGCCAGCGCGGTGGCGTAGCGCGGGTCTTCACCCAGCTCGGGCCGACCCAGCAGCTCGGCGAGCCGGCGCCAGTGCGCATCGAGGAGCACTCCCGCCATGATGTGGCCGTCGCGGCAGCGGTAGCTGCTGGCCGGCGCGGCCACGCGGAAGCGGTTGCCCATGCGCGGCAGCGGCACGTCCATCGCCCCGAGCGTGAGGTAGCCCGTCGACTGGAAGAGCATCGCGTCGAGCAGGGCCACGTCCACGTGCTGGCCCTCGCCGGTCCGGTCGCGGTGACGCAGAGCGGCGAGGGCGGCGAGCGCCCCGTGCACCCCGCCGAGGTCGTCCGCCAGGAACGTCGGCGACTTCACCGGCTCGCCCTCGGGCGATCCGTTCAGGGACAGGAAGCCGCTGGCCGCCTGGGCGAGGGGGTCGTAGCCCACGCGGTCGTGGTCCGGTCCCCACTGTCCGAAGCCGCTGATCGAGACGTAGACCACGTCGGGCCGCAGGGCGCGCACCGCGGCGTAGCCGATGCCCCAGGCGTCGGCGGTGCCCGGGCGGAAGTTCTCCACCACGACATCGCAGCGCGCGGCGAGCCGCAGGAAGAGCGCGCGGCCGGCGTCGGTGTGCAGGTCGAGGGCGAGGCTGCGCTTGTTGCGGTTGACGGTCTCCTGCATGAAGGAGCGCGGCGTCGCGCTGCCGGGCAGGAAGGGTGGTGAGCGGCGGGCGATCTCGCCGGCGGGGTGCTCGACCTTCACCACCTCGGCGCCGAAGTCGGCCAGCAGGCAGCCGCACATCGGCCCCGCCCAGGTGGTGGTGGCCTCGAGGACGCGCACGCCGGCGAGGGGTCCGGGCAGGTCGTCGCGGGCCTCTCGGTAGAAGTCGGCCTTCTCCATGTTCGCGATCCGCGATCTCCTGGACCCGCCTGTGCTACACCGTGGCCCGAATCACGCCGGGGAGCCGATCATGGACTGGGGATCGCTGCTCGTCGATACCAACCTGCTGTTCACGAGCCTCGCCTCGTTCATCGGACGCCTGGCGATCGGCATCTGCTTCGTGATCCACGGCCTGGGCAAGCTCGGCGTCGTCGGATCCGGGAACATGCGGGGCTTCGTCGAGTGGCTGGAGAGCCTGGGCGTGCCGATGGCGCCCGTGCAAGCCCGCATGGCGATGCTCTCCGAGATCGCCGGGGGCAGCGCGCTCGCCCTCGGCCTGCTCACCCGCCCGGCCTGCCTGCTGCTCATCTTCACCATGATCGTGGCGGGCCGGATCGGCCACAAGGGCGCGGGCTACCTGATCACGAACGACCCGCCCGGTGCGGAGTACCCGATCAATCTCGCCGTGATCTGCGGCGTGTTCCTGCTGCTCGGTCCGGGCCGGATTTCGCTCGACTACTGGCTCTTCTGAGCCTCCAGAGCGGCGGCTGCGCGCGTGGCGGCCGCGCGGACACCCGCGTCGTCGTCGGAGTCGGCCGCGGCGCACAGGGCGCGGAGGGCGGATGCAGGGGGCGCTCCCAGCGCGCCGATTGCGGTCGCGGCCACCCGCCGGCAGCCGGGATCGGGGTGCTCCGCCATCACCTCGACGAGCCGCGACCAGACCTCGTCGGTGGCCGCGCCGAGGCCGGCGAGACCGGTCAGGGCCAGGCGTTGGAGACCGGGATCCGCGGCGCGGCTGGCCTCCAGGTGCATGCGCCGGGTCTCGTCGCCGTGCGGATCGAGATCGCGCAGCACCGCGAGGCCGATCCGGCGCACCCGCGGCGTCTGGGCGGGCGACGCGAGGTCGCGCACGACGGGCACGATCTCCGCATGCAGGCGACCCAGCTCGACGAGCAGGCGCGCCGCGCGCCAGCGCGCGTCGCCTGCCAGAGCGTCGAGGGTCGATACCACCGCCGGCAGCAGCTTGATCGGCGGTGGCTCGAGGCGCGCCCAGGTCCACGCCGCCTCGAGGCGCTGGCGCGCGCTCTCTCCGCGCAGGGCGGCGCGGAGCGACGTCAGCACCGTGTCGTGCTCGCGTCCGATCCGCTGCAGCGCGTGGGAGGCGGCGCGCGCGACGCGCGCGTCGTCGTCGCCCAGAGCGTCCACCAGAGCGTCGACCAGCAGCACGGCCGAGGGGTCTGCGGCCGCCGTCTCGCAGGCCTCCCGCCTCGCCTCGGCCGCGCCGCTGCGCAGCGCGGCGACGACCGGGTGGGTCAAGCGAGGCTCCAGCGCGCGGTCATCGGATCCTCCCCCTCACGTCGAACGCGCCCCTCGCGCTCGAGCTTCAGCAGGTGCGAGCACACCGAGCTGCGCGCGGGCACGTGGAGCGCGGCGGGGTAGGCCGCGTAGACCCGTGCCACGATGTCGGGGATCAAGCTCTGACCCGCGCGCAGGGCGTCCACGATCTCGTGCTCGCGCTGCCGGCGGTGCTCGATGTATTCGCGCACCTTGGCGGTGCCGTCGCGGATCACCGGACCGTGGGCGGGATAGATCGCGTCGGGCTCCAGCGCGCGCAGCCGTTCCAGCGAGCGCATGTAGTCGAGCAGGTCGCCGCCTTCGGCGGGGATCACCGTGGTGCCGACGCCCAGCACGTTGTCGCCCGAGAACACCGACCGCTCCTCCTCCAGGACGAAGCAGAGGTGATCCTCGGCGTGACCCGGCGTGTGCAGTGCGCGCAGCGTCGCACCCTCGGTCTGGACGACGTCGCCGTCGTCGATCGGGTGGATCTCCACGGGATGGGCCCGGTCGAAGCCGGCGTGGGGGCGCTTCGAGACGCGAAGCGGCCCATAGCGTTCGATCACCCCCGCGGCGCCCCCGATGTGGTCGGGATGGCCGTGGGTGAGGACGATCTCCTGGATCCGGCAGCCGGCGCGCTCGAGGGCTTGTTCCAGAACCGGCCAGTAGGCCGCGACCCCCTGGCCGGTGTCGAGCAGGATCCGCTCTCGGCCCGTGCCCACCAGGTAGGTATTGGTTCCGGGCCCCGTGAACATGCTCGGGTTCTGGCCGAGGGCGACGACCACGCGCGGTGACCACACGTCGATGTCGGGCAGCTCGAGCCCGATCATCGTCGCGGGAGGGGATGCGCTGCTCATCCGCGGCCCGCCACCGTCATGCGCGCCACGCGCACGCTCGGCGAGCCAATCCGCGAGAGCCACAGCAGGTCGCTCCCGACGGCGTCGATTCCGGCCAGCATGTCCGCGAAGTTGGCGGCGATCGTGATCTCCTCCACGGGGTGCGCAATCGCCCCGTTCTCGATCCACAGCCCGGCGGCGCCGCGCGAGTAGTCTCCGGTCACGGGATTGAAGCCCATCCCGATCAGCTCCGTCACCAGCAGGCCCCGCGGCGTGTCGGCGACGATCTGCTCGAGGGTGGCATCGCCCGGCGCGAGGCCGAGGTTGGTCGGACCGACGCCCGGTGCGCTGGAGGCGGAGCGGGTGGCGCTGCCCGTGGAGGCGCCGCCGAGCTTGCGTGCGGAGTAGCTGTCGAGCAGATACGAGGCGAGCCGGCCGTCTTCGATCACCACCGTGCGCCGGCTCGGCAGACCTTCGCCGTCGAAGGGGCGGCTGCCGAGTCCGCCGGGTCGCAGGCCGTCGTCGACGAGCTGGACGAGGTGGCTCGCGATCGGCTCGCCGAGGCGGCCGGCGAGGAAGCTCGTGCGCCGGTACACGGCGTAGCCGGAGACCAGGCCGGCGACCTGCCGCCACAGGCTGGCCGCCGTCAGGGGATCGAAGATCACCGGGACCTCGCACGTGGCGACGTCGCGCGCGCCGAGTCGCCGCAGCGCGCGTCGGGCGGCGTGCGCGCCGACCGCCTCCGGAGCTTCGAGATCCGCCAGGCGCCGCGCGGCGCTCATCCAGTAGTCGCGCTGCATGCTGCCGTTCTGCCGCGCCAGCGGCTCCGCGAACAGCGCGTGGGAGGCGGATTCGTACTCGCCGACGAACCCCTCGCTGTTGGCATAGACGACCCGGGCGAAGCCCGAGGAGGCCTGGGATCCCTCGGAGTTCGCGATGCGCGGATCGGTGTCGCGCGCCGCCCGTTCGGCCCGGCGCGCGGCGTCGATCCGGTCGTCGACGCTGACCGAGCGGTCCGCCGGGTCGCACAGAACGAGATCGGGCAGCGCCCCCGGATCGGCGAAGCCCTGGGCCGGGAGCCCCGCTGCCGGGTCCTCGGCGGTGGCGCGGGCGAGCGCCACCGCCTGTTCGGCCATCGACCGCACCGCCGCCTCGGCCAGGTCGCTGGTGGAGGTGATCGCCGTCCGTGTCCCGTCGCGACCGCGCACGAGGGCGCGGATCCCGAGCGTGCGCTCGCGCGCCTGCTTGACGAAGTCGATCTCCTCGCCGCGCACGCGGGTCTCGAGGGAGTCGGACTCCACCGCGACCGCATCGGCAGCGTGGGCTCCCGCTGCCGTCGCAGCCGCGATCGCGAGCCGGGCGGCCTCGCGCGGATCAGTCATCCCTCGGTGCCTCCGACGGTGAGCTCCTCGATCCGCAGCGTCGGCAGTCCGACGCCGACCGGCACCGACTGGCCGTCCTTGCCGCAGGTACCCACGCCGCGATCGAGAGCGAGGTCGTTGCCGATGCGCGAGACGCGGGTGAGGACGTCCGGGCCGTTGCCGATCAGGGTCGCCCCCTTCAGCGGCGCGCCGATTCGACCGCCCTCGATGCGATAGGCCTCGCTGGCGGAGAAGACGAACTTGCCGCTGGTGATGTCGACCTGGCCGCCGCCGAAGTTCACCGCGTAGATGCCGCGGTCGACCGAGCGCACGATGTCCGCGGGATCCTCCTCGCCGGCCAGCATGAATGTGTTCGTCATGCGCGGCATCGGCAGGTGCGCGTAGCTCTCGCGCCGTCCGTTGCCCGTCGGAGTCGTGCCCATCAGGCGCGCGTTGAGGCGATCCTGGAGATAG
>CAZZFT010000017.1:0-48326 GCA_964653555.1 uncultured Spirochaetales bacterium
ACGTGCTCTCCCACAGCCACCAGCGCGGCTCGCTGATCTTCGACTACATGAGCGTCCACGAGACGCCGCGCGGCCCGGCGGTGTTCCGCCTGCGCGAGCACGTGCAGCGCCTGCTGCGCTCGGCGAAGCTGGTGGGCCTGCCCCTGGCGCTCGGGGCCCCGGAGATCGAGGCGGCGATCCTCGACACGGTGCGGGCCAATCCGGGCGCCCGGGCGGTGAAGGTGAGCGCCTACCTGCCCTCGATCGAGGTGGACGTGGTGCCGCTCGATCCGCGCGTGTCGGTCGCGATCGCCGCCTACGACCCGGACGCCGACGTGAACGCCGGCAAGCCGAACGCCCCCCACCGCCCCTCGGCGGTGAAGATCTGGATCGAGAAGTCGGTGAAGAACCGGCGCGAGGACATCGTGCCGCCCCAGGCGAAGGTGTCGGGCAACTACACCTCGCCGATGCAGGCGAAGTGGAACGCGCGCCGCGCGGGCTACGACGAGATCCTGCTGGTGGACCAGGACGGCTTCGTCGCCGAGGGTCCGACGACGAACGTGTTCATGGTCGACCGCGAGGGCGTGCTCGCGACCCCGCCCGAGGCGCGCGTGCTGCTCGGCGTGACGCGGATGTCGATCCTCGACCTCGCGCGCGATGAGGGTCTGCGCGTGGAGGAGCGCCGGATCCGGCCCGAGGAGCTGTCCCGGGCCGCCGAGGTGTTCCTGACCGGCACCTCCGCCGGGGTGTGGCCCGTGGAGAGCATCGACGGCGAGAAGGTGGGGGAGGGGGTGCCGGGCCCGGTGAGCCAGCGGCTCGCGAAGCGCTTCCGCGCGGTGACGCGCGGCGAGGATCCCGCCTTCGCCCACTGGCTCAGCTACGTGAACCCCCGCTAGGCCCGCCGATGCGCGTCCTCTCCGGCATCCAGCCCTCGGGCGACTACCTCCACGTCGGCAACTACTTCGGCGCGCTGCGCCAGTTCGTGGCGCTCCAGGAAGAGCACGAGATGCTGCTCTTCATCGCCGACTACCACTCGATGAACAGCGTGCGCGACGGGGCCCAGCGCCGCTCCTTCACGCGCGCGGTGGCCCTCGACTACCTGGCCTGCGGCATCGACCCGGAGCGGGCGATGCTGTTCCGCCAGTCGGACATGCCCGAGGTGACCGAGCTGGCCTGGCTGCTCTCGACGGTGACGCCGATGGGCCTGCTCGAGCGCGGCCACGCCTACAAGGACAAGGTCGCCCAGGGCCAGTCGGCCGATCACGGCCTGTTCGCCTATCCCGTGCTCCAGGCGGCGGACATCCTGCTCTACCGCTCGGACCTGGTGCCGGTCGGCCAGGACCAGAAGCAGCACGTCGAGATGGCGCGCGACATCGCCCAGCGCTTCAACCACGCCTACGGCGAGGACCTGCTCGTGCTGCCGGAGCCCTACATCCCCGAGGAGGTGGCGACGGTACCGGGCACGGACGGGCGCAAGATGAGCAAGAGCTACGGCAACACGATCGCGATGTTCGCCTCGACCAAGGAGATCAAGAAGGCGGTGATGGGGATCGTCACCGACTCGACACCGGTCGAGGCGCCGAAGGACACCTCGGGGCAGCTGTTCGCCCTGTGGTCCCTGTTCGCGAGCGCCGAGGAGCGCGAGGCGATGTTCGCGCGCGCGCGGTCAGGAGGCCTCGGCTACGGCGAGGTGAAGAAGGACCTGCTCGCCCGCCTCGACGCGGCCTTCGAGCCGATGCGCGAGCGGAGAGCCGAGCTCGCCGCGCGCCCCGACGAGCTGGAGGACGTGCTCGCCGACGGTGCCCGCCGCGCCCGCGCCCTCGGGCGCCCGGTGCTCGACGCGTGCCGCGAGGCCGCAGGACTCGGCCCCGGGCGCTGACCGGGCCTTTCAAGGGAGCGACGCGGTCGCCCGATCAGGGCGGGATGCGTCCGCTGCTGCGTCTCCGCGGCGCCCTGCCGGTCCTGCTGCTGTGCGCGCTGGGCTCCGGCCCCGCGCGCGCGGTCGAGGAGTGCCTCCCGCCGGCTCCCGCCGCCGTGTCGCTGCTGATCCTGGCAAACGCGCAGAAGGTCCAGGCCTTCGCCCAGACCGTGCAGGACGCGAACGCCGTGGTGCGCGATGCCTCGACCGTGGTGTTCGACGACGGGCGCGTGGTGACGGCGGACGCGGAGTCGGCCGGTCGGCACCTGAACGCGCTGGGCTGGGCGTCGAGCCCGATCCACGTGGTGAACAGCCTTCCGAAGCGCGCTCCGCGGCCGCGGCGCTCCTTCGGCTGAGGCTAGGCGGCGCGCCCGGGCGGCGTGCGGGAGCGGGTGAAGCCCCACGAGGGATCCGGGAGCGGTCGCCGGACGTACCGATAGGCGCGTCACAGGCGATCGCGGATTGACCGCCCGGCCCCGCGGCTGGCAAAATGGCATCCGTCCTTCTCCGCGATTCCCGGCTGGCGGGATTTTCCCGTGGAGGAGAGGGGCGCATGCGGCAACGCCTGATGCCTCTGGTGCTGGTCCTGCTTGGCGCGCCGTTCGCGCGGGCCGGGGAGGCCGCCGAGTTCGCCTGCTCCGAATCCGGGTTCGACGAAGCGCTGGACGCCGCGGCGGCCGGCGATCCGGGGCCCCACACGTTCGCGTGTGGGCCGGCGCAGCCCCTGGTGTTGAGCGATGCGAAGGACATCGCCACCAGCCTGATCCTAGACGGCCAGGGCGAGCTCGTGCTGCGCGGGCTGGACGCTCGGCTGCACCCGGCGCCACCGGGCTCGGTGCTCGAGCTCGGCGACATGGCGCTCGTCGATCCCTCGATCTCCTTCGCGGAATCCACCCTGGCCGTCGATCTGCACGACCTGTCGGTCTCCGGCAACGGCGGCTTCAGCGCCCACCGCCTCTCCATCCGCCGAAGCGTCCTCACGTACTTCCACGCCGTGCGGCCCTCCCTGCTGACCTCGCAGCGGCTCTTCGGCGTGCGCAGTCCGCAGCCCGCGCCGTCGCTCGAGATCGTCGATACCGAGATCTCCCATTGCGACGCCGCGACGTCGATCATCGACGTGGTGGAAGAGCCGGACTCGAGGCTGTCGATCACCGACAGCGCGATCCGCGAGAACGTCGCCGGGCGCGCGACGATCCGGGCCCTCGGCGTCGGCGGCCTGATCGAGCGCTCCACGATTTCGGGCAACCACGCGGAGCGGATCGGCGCGGTCTGGGGAGACGTGACGATCGAGAACTCGACCCTCTCCGGGAACAGCGCGGACAATCCCGGTCCGCTGGCCTCCGGCGCGATCGCGGGGTGCCCTGTCGTCCGCAACAGCACGATCTCGGGAAACACCACGCCGGGCGGCTATTCGTACAGCGACTTCTCGGCCCGCGGGCGCTCGAAGAGCTGCAGCGACCTCCCGATTGGAAGGGCGACCTTCGAGAACACGATCATGGACGGGAGCTGCGCGAGGCTCGGAAGCAACGCGCCCCGCTCCCTGGGCGGGAACATCGAGGTGGGCGGCGACAGCTGCGGCTTCTCCGACGCCACGGACCAGCCCGACGTCACCCCCGAGCAGCTGAGCCTGGGGCCGCTCGCCGACAACGGCGGCCTGACGGCGACCCACGCGCTGCGGCCCGCCAGCGTCGCCCGCGACGCGGGTGTCTTCGCCACCTGCACCGACGCCGACCAGCGGGGCGTCCCGCGTCCCCAGGGCGCAGACTGCGACAGCGGGTCCTACGAGCTGACCGACGGCCTGGAGGTGGCCGTCGCGATCGGGCTGCACCGCCTTCGCCAGCGCCCGCTCCCCTGGAGCGGCGGCTTCGTGCCGGTGGTGATCCTGGGCTCCGAAGCCTTCGACGCGCGTGACGTCGACCCGGCCACGCTCGCCCTCGGTGAGGGCGGCGCCCTCCTCGCTCGCCGACCCGGGCCCCACCTCGCCGACGTGAACCGCGACGGCTTCGCCGATCTGCTCGTCCTCTTCCCGCTCCGGCAGACGGACCTCGCCTTCGGCGACGGCGAGGCCTGCATCACCGGTGCGCTGCGCGACGGCACGCTCTTCGAGGGCTGCGATGCGATCACGACGGTCCTGCGGCGCGGCCACCGCCGGCCCGTCCACGGGCGAGGGCCCGGCGCGTGAGCGCGTCCTAGAAGTCCGCGCCGGCGAGCCGGGACAGCGCCTCGCGGATGTTCCGGCGCGCGGCCTCCTCGGCTCCGCCGCGCAGGCGCCACGCGGCGAAGAAGTTGTGGCTGACGCCGCTCGACTCGACCAGCTCCTGCCAGACCGTCTCCTCGTCGTCGACGCGGGAGAGGCTCCACAGGACCGTCATCTCGGTCGGCTCGTTGAGGCCGCTGATCGGCTGGCGCAGGTCGCCGAGCACCACGTCGAGGCGGTATTCGGCGTCGCTTCCCGCCACCAGGGCGGAGAAGGAGCCGGCCTGGACCAGGGACGCGGTGACGGCGTCCTCGAAGGCCGCGTCGTGTACCTGCCACTCCGCCCGCCCGCCGCCCTCGACGTGCAGGGCGAGGCGGCCCGGGTGGGAGCCGCCGGGGGCGAGGTCGCCCTCGCGCAGCCGCATCGCGCCCGCCCGGGGCGTCGTGCTGCAGGCGAGGAGCGCTGCGGCCACCAGCCCCGCCGCGGCCAGCCCGGCTCTCCGGCCCGGGCGCGTCGTCGCGCTCACGGCGTCTCTCCGAACCACTCCGCGAGGATCAGCCGCGCGTGACCGGCAGGCGTCTTGCGCACGATCGAGGGTCGGTAGGACCAGCCGGTGGCGGTGATGTAGCCGGTCTCGGTGTCGCGCACGTAGAGCGTCAGCTGGATGCAGTAGGTGGTGATGTCCCACGTCCAGCGGTCGACGTAGGTCACCACGCCGTCGACCTCGCCCGGGGGAGGCCCGGCTCCCGCCTCGGCCTCGAAGCCGAGCCGCCGCAGCTCGTCGCGCACCACGAGGTGGAGCCCGCGCTCGTCGCTCGGGGCCTGCTCCACCCAGAAGCGGTGCATCTCGAACAGGCGCGTGCCGGGAAGGGTTCCCGCATAGCGGCCCGCTCCCGTCGAGCAGGCGACGACGAGCGAGGCGAGACCCAGCAAGGCGGCGGTTCGGCGCGCGGCCACGGCGGGCGCCATCCTACACCGATCCGCGTGGCAGGCGAACCGCGGTGGCTGGCGAACGTGCGCCCGAGTGGGCGCGCGCTTCAGCTCTGGCCTACCAGGTCGTCGTAGGCGCGGGCGTTGAAGCCCCGGAAGATGCGCCCGCCGACGTCGAGCACCGGGATGCTGCGGGCGCCGGTCTTGCGCAGCAGCTCCTGCTCGACGGCCGGGTCGTCGACGTCGCGCACGGCGAATGCCACGCCGCGCCGCTCCAGGTGCTTCTTCGCCTTCTTGCAGGCGCCGCACCACTCGGCCGAGTAGAGAACGACGCGATCGGCCGCGCCCCGGTCCGCCGTCTGCGCACCAGGATCCGCGAGCGCGTGGCGCGCCCGGGCGGCGTCCCCGGGAGTGAGCGGCGGCGGGGAGTCGAGCTCCAGGAAGCCGACCGATCCGCGCAGCGGCTCGGGAACCTCCTCCAGCGTCTCCACGAAGCGCACCCGACGCTGGGCGTCGACGAACTGGTAGTAGACGCGCATCGCCCGGCCCTCGCCCTCGACGCTCTCCCAGCCCTCGCGCGGCGCGGCGCTCGGCTCGGAGGACAAGAGCGACGCGGAGTCGCAGGCGGTGAGCGCGGCCGCGGCTGCGAGGAGAGCGATGCGCTTCGATCCGATCACGGGAGCCCCTCCACACGGGTGTCCCCGTCTCTTCGGCCCCCGCGCGATCGGACCCGAGCGATTTCGTCTGCTATGCGCCCAGGAGCGCCGCCAGACGGCGCATCGTCTCGGTCTTCGAGCGCCACCGGCGGTGGTGCTGCTCGCGCAGGCGATAGAGACGCCAGCGCGGCGACCGGGACAAGAACAGTCGACCGCACTCGACCAGGATCCGCCGCTGCGCGTAGGCGTCCAGGAAGACGCCGATGTAGGGCTCGGCGAAGCGCTCGTCGAGCCACAGGGAGCGGAGCGTCGAGGCCAGCTCGTAGGCGATCGCCACCGGAACGGGGAAGCCGGGCCGGTAGGCGTTCTCGAAGTCGAAGGCGACCAGCCGATCGCCCGACACGAGGACATGTCGAGTGGTGGGGTGCTCCTGGACGAGCAGCGGCTCGCCGCGCACCAGGGCCAGGGAGTGGCGGCGCCCATGCTCCTCCGCCAGCCGCGCGATCAGCGCCTGCTTCACCGGGAGGGCGAGGTCGGGGGACTGGAGCGTCACCAGCAGGGTCGGCCCCGGGACGGGCTCCATCGCGAGCGCCGGCAGCTCGCCGAGCCAGGTCGGGCGCTCCCAGGCCTCGAGCCGCGGCACGTCGAAGCCGGCCTCGTGCCAGCAGCGCAGCGAGTCCGCCTCGGTCTGGCGGCGGCGCTCGGGCAGCACTCCGCGCTTGCCCTCGATCCAGCGCTGGGAGAAGTCGCCCCAGAACTCGCTCCAGCGGCTGCGCCGCCGCCGGTAGACCTTGAGGATCAGGTCGCGCCCGCCCTGGCGGAGCTGGAACAGGAGGTTCCCGCGCGTCGGATCGGCGCCGGTCGCGCCGCTGAGCAGACGCACCTCGGGCGGAACGGCCCCGGCGAGCCCGAGGGCGGGGCTCAAGCGCCTTCCTCGTGGCGTGGGGTCGCGGCACTGTCGCCGCCGCGGGGCTTTGGTATTCCTGCGCCCTCGCCATGAGCGCACCCACCGAGACCCTCCGCTTCGACGACCTGGCTCCGTACCTGCTGCTCCAGAACGGGAACTACCTCTACAAGGTCCCCTTCCGCGGTCGCTGGGCGGTGCTCAAGGTCTACTACGGAAGCCGGTCGAACTGGGTGCGCCTGACCAAGAGCGCGAACAACTGGCTGCTGGGCCAGACCTCCTACTGGCCGCGAACGCGGCGTCGGATCGAGCGCGAGTGCCTCGCGCTGTGGAGTCGACACGGCTTCCGCGTCTTCGACTGGTACGACGACGTCCAGGTCGTCGCCCCGGGCTGCCCGCCCGAGGGCTATCTGCTGTGCGGCTACGTGGACGCACCCACGCTCGAGGAACACCTGCTCGACGCCTCGCTTGCTCTGGAGCAGCGCTTCGCCACCTACCGCCGCTTCCTCGAGGAGTGGGGTCGCCGACACGAGATCGCGTCGGTCGAGCGGGAGCCGCGGCTGGTTCACGAGAACGGCGACTTCGGCCACGTGATGATCGTGGGGGACGAGTTCCTGTGGTTCGATCTCGAGATGGTGTACCGCTCCCGCTCACGCGTGGACGAGTACGTCGGTCACGAGATCATCCAGTACCTGTGGTACATCCTGCGCCATTCTACCCCCGAGGTCGGAGCGCGCCTCCTGGCGGAGACGATCGAGCACTACCCGAACCGGGCGCGCCTGGCCGCTGCGCCGGACGTGTTCCTGGATCCGCCGCTGTGGTGGATGCGCTGGGGGCGCCGGCTCGACGCGCGGCGCGCCAAGGCCCGCAAGCCCACCAGCAAGTACGCGGTGGCGCGCCGTCTGCGGGCCGGAATCGCGGCAGCGGAGGGGCGCGGGGCTCCGTGCTAGGGTCCCCGCTTCACGGCCCCCCCGGATCGAACGGCCGTTCCAAGCCCATGACGCGCATTCCCGCGAGCGAAGCGGTGCCGGCCCGCCGTATCCTGATCGTGCGGCTCTCCGCGCTCGGGGACGTCGTGCACGCGTTGCCGCTTCTCGACGCGCTGCGCCGCGCGCGCCCGGAGGCGCACATCGGCTGGCTGGTCGAGGAGCGCGCGGCGACCCTGCTCCAGGGCCACCCCCAGATCGACCGCCTGTGGGTCGCGCCGCGCGACGACCTCTCCGGGCTGCTGCGGCGGGGGCGCCTGCTGGCGGCGGGGGGCCGGATCGCACGCTTCGTGCGGGAGCTGCGCGCGGCGCGCTACGAGCTGTCGATCGACGTCCAGGGCAACGCCCGCTCGGCCCTGCTCGCCCGGGTGTCGGGGGCGCACCGCCGCATCGGCTTCTCGCGCACGTTCACCAAGGAAGGCGCCCGGTGGCTGTACACCGATCGCGTCGAGCCCTCGCGGCCGCAGCTCCACAAGGTCGAGCGCGACCTCGAGCTGCTGCGTCCGCTCGGGATCTCCGGCGCGGACGCGCGGCCGGTGCTGGTCGTGCCCGCCGCCGCCCGCGCCTGGGCGCTCGAGCAGGTGGCCGCGCGGGGCGGGGGTCCGCTGGTGGTGATGCATCCCGGTGTGTCGGGCTTCGGGGCGCTCAAGCAGTGGATCCCGGAGCGCTTCGGGCGCACCGCGCGGCGTCTGGCCGACGAGCGGGGTGTGCGCTCCCTCGTGACCTGGGGTCCCGGGGAGCGCGAGCTCGCCCAGCGCGTCGTGGACGCGTCGGGGGGAACGGCGCTCCTCGGCCCGCAGACGGGCTCGATCCTCGAGCTCGCCGCGCTCTACCAGGCCTGCGATCTGGTGATCGGCTGCGACACCGGTCCGCTGCACCTGGCCGCCGCCCTGGGCGTCCCGGTGGTGGGCCTGTACGGGCCGAAGGAGCCGGCGGTCTACGGACCCTGGGACGCCCGTACCGGCGTCGTCGCGACGGTGGTGCGGCGCCCGGTGTACTGCAGCCCGTGCACGCGCCGCACCTGCCACAACGTGATCTGCATGCCGGCGATCCAGGTGGGCGACGTGGTGGCGGCCGCGGGCGCGGCACTCGCCGAGTCCGCGTCCCTGTCGCCGACGCCGCGGGCGAGCCATGCCTCCTAGGGGCGCCTCCGGGGGCGCGCGATGACACGGCGCAAGCAGCCCGAGCCGCTCGACCTGGGCGACTCGCGCGATCGCCCGATCGCGGAGCTGCGACACAAGACCGCCCTCGCCGACTTCCGCGAGCCCGCGCCGCCGGGTGCGACGGTTTCGGAGTGGCTCGACTCGCTCCCCGACTTCCTCGGCGCGCGCAGCCTGCGCGAGCTGGCCGCGGCGATCGCGAGCTCCCACCGCGCCGGCGCCCACGTCGTGGTCGCCATGGGCGGGCACGTCGTGAAGGTGGGCTGCGGCCCGGTCCTGATCGACCTGCTCGAGCGCGGCATCGTCACCGCCCTCGCGGTGAACGGGTCCTTCGTGATCCACGACTACGAGATCGCGCTGTGCGGGGAGACGAGCGAGTTCGTCGAGGAGTCGATCCGCGACGGCAGCTTCGGCTGGGCGCGCGAGCCCGCACTCGCCTACGGCCGCGCCTGCGCGCGCGGCGCCGCCGAGGGGATCGGTCTCGGCCGCGCGATGGCCTGGGAGGCCGAGAAGCTGCCCCACGCCCGCCACTCGGTGCTTGCGGCCTGCGCGCGCCTGGACGTGCCGATCACGGTGCACGTAGGCGTCGGCACCGACACGGTACACATGCACCCGGCGGTGTCCGGCGCCGACGTCGGCGCCGCCTCCCATCTCGACTTCCGGATCGCCGCGCGGATCGCGACCGAGCTCGAGGGCGGCGTGTGGCTGAACGTCGGATCCGCCGTGCTGATGCCCGAGGTGTTCCTCAAGCTGGTGTCGATCGCCCGCAACCAGGGCCATCCCCTGGCCAACGTGCTCGCCGCCAACCTCGACATGCAGCGCCACTACCGCACGGGCGCCAACGTGATCGGACGCCCGGTCGCGCGCGGCCTCGAGGTGATCGGCCACCACGAGATCAACCTGCCGCTGCTGCGCCTGGCCGTGCTCGCGGCGCTTGCCGAGGGGGACTGACCCCCCGCTCTAGACGTGGCGCAGGGCGGCCACGATCTCGAGGCGCGACGCCGAGCGCGCGGGAAGGAAGCCGCCGATCGCGCCGATCGCGAGCGCCATCGCCATGCCGTGGAAGGCGTTGGCGGGCCCGACGTCGAGCTCGAAGGAGAGGCTGACCAGGGAGAAGGCGACGCCGTCGCAGGCCGCGGCCAGGGCCACGCCGAGCGCGCCGCCGACCGCCGACACGAGTGCGCTCTCGAGCAGGAGCGACGCGCCGACGCGCCAGCGCCCGAAGCCGAGCGCGCGCAGCGTGCCCATCTCGCGGATCCGCTGGCTCATCGTCGCGTACATCGTGTTGGCGCCGGCGACCACCGCGCCCAGGCCCATCAGCGCCCCGATCAGATTGCCCAGATAGACGAAGGCGGAGGAGGCGCGCTGGAGGCGCTCGTAGTACTCCGGCTCGGTGCGCGCCGACACGTTCACCTGGCGCGAGTTCTCGAGCCGCTCGACGAGGGCGCGCGCGGCCTCCGGACCCGACGTGCGCAGCACCACCGCCGAGGCCTGGCGCTCGCCGCTGCGCCCGCGCAGGTCCTCCAGGTCCATCCACAGCTCGCTCTCGAAGAACTGCCCCTCGGCGGCCAGCACCCCGACGACGCGCTGGGGCCGCCCGTCCACGGCGATCTCGTCGCCGATCCCGACGGGGCCCAGGATCGTCGGCACCAGGCGCCCGATCAGCATCTCGCCGGGCGCCGAGGGCAGTCGCCCGCTCGCCAGCCGCACGCCCTCGTGCACGCGCAGCGCCTCGGGCGTGACGCCGCGCACGGTCATGTAGCGCTGGGAGGCCGGGTCGTCGGGCGGGGCGCCGGGCAGCGGGATGCGCCGCGTGCCGAGCAGCTCGACGCTGGCCAGCGGAGCGCCGCTCCCGTCGCGTGCGACGCCCCGGGCATAGCGGACGCCGTTCACCGTCGGAGTGTCGAGGCGCGAGCTCTCCGCGCTGCTCGAGCCTTTGGAGAGCACGACGACGTTCGCGGGATCGCCGGTGCTGGCCGCGACGCCCGCGATCGAGTCGGCCGTCGCTCCCATCACCACGTACACCATCACCGAGATCGCGACGCCGAAGAGCGTCACCGAGGTGGCCGCCCGGCGCGCGAGCGCGTTGCGCCATGCGTAGCGCAGCGGCAGCAGGAGCCTCCGCAGCCCCCTCACTCGCTCCACCGCAGCGCGTCGGAGATCGTCATCCGGACCGCCCGCCAGGCGGGCTGGGCCCCGGCCAGCAGGCCGAGCGGCACCGACAGCGCGATCGCCCGCGCGAGCACCGAGGGGTCGGTCAGGAAGGAGAAGCCGGCGCCCGGGATCTCGATGCCCCCGCCGCGGAACACCGCGTAGGCGGAGAGCGCCCCGACCGCTCCGCCCACCACCGCCACCGCCACCGCCTCCGAGAGCACGAGCGCCATCACGCGTCGGCGACCGAAGCCCACCGCGCGCAGCGTGCCGATCTCCCGCGTTCGCTCCCGTACGCCGATCGCGACGCTGTTGGCAACGACGAGCAGGGTCACCGCCAGGGCCAGGTATCCCACGATGCGCAGGCCGCGCGCGGCGTCGGAGAGGCTGGCGACGAAGGGCGCGATGTGGGCCTTCTCGGTCACCGTCTCGGTGGGGTTGGTGTAGTTCGCGAAGCGCGCGTCGATCGCCTCGGCCACGGCGGGCGCCGCCGCGGCGTCGCGGACGCGCACCTGCACGAAGCTCACCCGGCCGCCGCCACCGAGGGTGTCCTCCAGGTAGTCGAGGCGTACCAGCGCCACGCGGTCGAGCCGATCGCCGCGGGCGATGTCGCCGCGGATGGTGAAGGAGAGCGAGGGCATCTGGCCGCGGCCGCGGATCGTCACCTCGTCGCCGATCTTCCAGCCGTTGTCGGCCAGCAGTCGCTCGCCGACGAGCGCCGCGTCGCGTTCGGTGAAGAGCGCGCGCAGCTCCTCGCCGGTGACGCCCTCGGGAATTCCCATCTTCAGATGGGCGTCCGGCTCGACCCCCATCGCCACGGCGAAGGAGCCCTCGGTGCGACCCTGGCCGAACTGGAAGCGCACCGGGGAGGCGGCCATCACCCCGGGCAGGGCCTCGATCGCGGCGGCGTAGCTGCTCGGCAGCGAGGGGCTCCAGTAGCTGGCCGGATCGCGCGGCCGCACGAAGAGCAGGGCGTCGCTCGCGGTGCCCTTCACCAGATGGCTCATCGTGTAGAGCAGGCTCTCCAGCGCCGTGAACAGGAAGAAGGCGATCACCAGGCCCAGGAAGGTGAGGGCGGTGCGGCGCGGGCTGCGCCGCAGCTGGCGCCACACCAGGGGTGTGCAGCGCGCGATCTCGCGCAGAGCGCTCACGGTGCGTCCACCAGGCGGCCCTTCTCGAGGTGCACCAGCCGCTCGGCGCGCTCGGCGGCGCGCGGGTCGTGGGTGACCATCACGAAGGTGGTGCCCGCCTGCTGGTTCAGTAGCTGCATCAGGCCCAGCACGTCCTCGGCGTTCTCGCTGTCGAGGTCGCCGGTGGGCTCGTCGGCGAGCACGAGCAGGGGGTCGTTCACCAGGGCGCGCGCGATCGCGACGCGCTGCTGCTCGCCACCCGACAGCTCGCCGGGCCGGTGCTCCAGCCGGTGGCCGAGGCCGACGATGCGCAGCGCGGCCTCGCAGCGCGCGCGCCGCTCGTCGGCTCCGTAGTCGGAGATCAACAGCGGGATCTCCACGTTCTCCACCGCCGACAGCACGGGGATCAGGTTGTAGAACTGGAACACGAAGCCGATGCTGCGGTTGCGCCAGCGGTCGAGCTCGCGCTCGCCGAAATCGGAGAGCTCGCGTCCGTCGATGCGCAGGCTGCCGCGCGTGGGGCGATCGAGACCGGCGATCAGGTTCAGCAGCGTCGACTTCCCCGATCCCGAGGGCCCCATCAGCGCCACGAACTCCCCCGCGCGGATCTCGAGGGAGAGGTCGACGAGCACCGGCACCTCGTTGCCTCCGCGCCAGTACGACTTCGAGAGCGCCTCGATCTCGACCAGCGCGCTCACGGCGTGGCGAGGCGCACGGGGTCGCCGTCGCGCAGACCCGGCGGCGGCGCCGCGACCACCGGCGTGCCCTCCTCGGGCCCCTCGCGCAGGGCGAAGAATCCGTCGTCCGTCGCCTGTCCGGTCACGGGCACGGCGGTGACGTGCTCGTCCTCGACGGCGAACACGACCGGCCCGTCGCCGCGCTCCACGACGGCGCCGGCCGGCACGGCGCGCAGCACCTCGATCGGGCTCTCGGGCTGCGACACCAGGAAGTTCACCTTCGCCGACATGTCGGGCAGCAGCTCGGGGCCGGGATCTCGGATCCGCACCTTCACCGGCACGATGCCCTTGCTGCGATCCGCCATCGCGGCGATCTCGACCACGTCGGCCCGGTAGCGCTGCCGCGGCGACGCCTCGGGCGTCACCAGGGCGGCGCCGCCGAGCGCCACCTTGCCGATCTCGGTCTCGCCCACCTCGAGGGAGACGTCGATCGCCGACAGGTCGGCGAGCGTGACGACGGCGGTGCCCGGGTCGCCCTCGGCGGTCACGCCGATGGTCAGGAACTCGCCGACGTCGCGGATCTTGCGGATCACCGTGCCGTCGATCGGGGCGCGCAGCTCGTGGTTGTCGAAGTTCACCTGGGCGAGGTCGCGCCGCGCGCGCGCCACCTGCTGCTGGGTGGACGCGCGGTCGAGGTCGGCCTGGGAGGAGACGCCGCGGCGGCGAAGCTGCTCGAGGCGGGCGAGCTCGCGCCGGGCGTCGGCGTACTCGGCCTCGGCCAGGGCCAGGGAGGCGCGCGCCTCGTCGCTCTCGATGCGCGCGATCAGGTCGCCGGCGGCGACCCGCTGGCTCTCCTCCACGGGCATCTCGACGATCTTGCCCTGGGCCTTGCTGCTGACGGTGATCTGCCGGATCGCCTCCAGGTAGCCCGAGGCCGAGAGCAGCACGGGCGGCGATCCGACGTCGCGCCAGGCGACCGTCGCGATCGCCACCTCGGGCGGCCGGCTCAGGGCGTGCCAGGTCGAGGCCGCGGCCGCGGCGAGGACCAGCAGGCCGAGCCCCCACAGGCCGCGCCGCCGCGGGCGCCGGGTCGGCGCGTCCGGACGCGCCTCGCCGCGCAGCACGGCCAGATCCCGGGCCAGGGCGGCGGGAGCCGGCCGGGCTCGGTTCTCGGGGGCCTCTTCGGGTCTTCCGGGGCTCATGGATCCGTTCTGCGAGGGCGCGAGTGGGAAGCCTAGCGACCCGCCCGAGGGCGGGCCGGACCTCTCGCCGGAGGAGATCAGACCCCGTCGGGCACGCCGAAGTGCTCCGAGTAGAACCGGAAGCGGCGGCGCAGGTCGGCCTCCTCGAGGCCCACGTCCTCCAGCGGATAGGCGATCGTCCCGTACTTGCCGCGCACGTTGCGCGCGGCGAAGCGCGCGATCGCCTCGCGGGCGGCGTCGTCCACCGGCTCGCCGGCCCACTCGAGCACCCGGATCGC
This sequence comes from uncultured Spirochaetales bacterium, assembly GCA_964653555.1. Taxonomy (GTDB): domain Bacteria; phylum Myxococcota_A; class UBA9160; order UBA9160; family SMWR01; genus JAHEJV01. The sequence goes on from CAZZFT010000017.1 coordinate 14,169, forward strand.
GGTCTCCACGTCGTCCTTCATGAACGCGTGGAAGTGCACGTCGCAGATGCGCTCCGGGGGAAGCGCCGTCCGGTGGTCGATCGAGTGGTGCAGCCAGCGCTCGATCCGGGCCGCCCAGTGGCGGCCGATGCGGTGGGGATCGAGCGAGGTCTTCTTCTGCTGGAGGCGGTTGCCGTAGCTGATCATCGTCGCCAGCGAGGCGACGATCCGCACCGGGTCGCGGTGGGTCTGCACGACGTAGGCGTCGGGAAAGGTGGCGAAGAGCACCTTCAGGTTCTCGAGGTGCTGGGGGCTCTTCAGGATCCAGCGCCGGCCCCCGCGCAGGTGCTGGCAGACCTGGAGCATGCGCTTCAGATACGCGTAGTGGGGCGTCTGGTCGGCCTCGGCGTACCAGCGCGAGTAGCCCTCGGGCGCGCCCAGCGACGCCTCGTAGAGCTGGGTCGCGAACTGGGCCATCTGGAGCTGGACCTCCTCGTGGGGCACCTCGGGCTCGAACTCGTGCATCGCCGGGAAGAGCGGCATCACCCGGTGGAGGAACGCGAGCGAGCGCTCGCAGCGCGCGATGCGCGGGTCGGGCTCGCCGGACCGCGGCGCGTCCTTCGGCCCGGGGATCGGCTCCAGGCTCTCCCAGTAGGGCAGGCTGCGCAGACCCGGGTGCTGGGAGATCAGGTTGAACAGGTGGGTGGTGCCGGTGCGCGGCAGCCCGGCGATGATGATCGGCCGCGCGATCTTCTCGTCGAGGATGACGGGGTGCGCGCGGATCAGCGCCTCGGTGCGCAGCCGCTGGACGAGCAGGTCGAGCAGCAGCTTGCGCTGCGTGATGCGACCGACCGGGCTCAGCGACACCTCCTCGTTCAGGCTGCGCACGAGCACGCGGAAGGGCTCCTCGAACGAGTCGGGCCCGAAGCCGTCGAGCCCGGTGCGCCGCCGCGCCTCGGCGAGCAGCGCGTCGGCGTCGAAGTGGACGCGGCGCGCAAAGGGGCGCGCCACCGCGTTGAGGGCCCGGAACCAGACGGGCAGCCGCGGCGAGGCGAGGTCGTCGATGTGGATCGGGGCGCTCATGGGGATGCCTCGCCGGGCGAACCGGGTCGGCTACTTCCAGCCGACGACGCGATAGCCTCGCTCGGCGAGGCAGATGTTCACGTAGTTGACGTAGAGCGGGTCGGGCTCGCGGGCGCTGAACATCCAGCGGAAGAGTCCGAAGACGGCGCCGGTCGCTGCCCCGATTCCGGCGCCGCGTCCCGCAGCGCCGCCGATCGCGCCGCCCACGGCTCCGGCGGCTCCGCCGACGACCGCACCGCCGCCGACGTTCCTCGCTGCCGCCGCGGCCTGGCTCTTCTCGAGGTCGGTGTTGTCGGCGAGCTCCATGCACGCGGCGACGTCCGTCTGGCCCCCGTCGCTGACGGACTGGAGCTTCGAATTGGGATACAGGACGGGCTTCTGGCTGGCGCAGCCCGTGGGCAGCAGAGCGCACAGCACGAGCAGGATCGCCGCAGAGCGGACACGCGTCATGGAGGCCTCCGGTCTAGGCCACAGAGTCACCGGTCTCCGCTGCGCTGCGCAAGTCCGAATGCCTCCGATCGGCGAGTGCTCGCCGAACGGCGCGGGGATCGCGAGGGACGTGCTACGGGGGCCTTCGGCGTCCGGGTCGCGGCCGTCCCCCGGTCCGGCTTGGCACGACGCCCCGGGCGGAGTCAGACTCGGCTCGCGTAGACCGCGAGGGGAGGGCTGGCCGTGTCCGATCTGGTTCCGATCGAGCTCGACGACGAGCTGTGGGAGCGCGTCTACGTCGTGTCACCACTGGTGCTCGTCGGCACGCGCGAGCCCGACGGCTCGCAGGACTTCGCGCCCAAGCACCGTGTCGTGACGCTGCCGAGCCACTTCGGCTTCGTGTGCCGTCCCCGTCACGCGACCTGGCGCAACGCGGTGCGCGAGCGCGCCTTCACGGTCAGCTGGCCGAGCCCGCGGCAGATCGCGATGGCCAGCGCGGCGGCGAGTCCCCGCTGCGAGGACGGCGAGAAGAAGGCGCTGCGGGCACTCCCCACGCTGCCCGCCCGGAGCGTCGAAGGAGGGCTGCTCGACGGCGGTCGCTTCCACGTGGAGTGCCGCCTCGAGCGCGTCCTGGACGACCTCGGCGAGGAGGGGCTGCTGCTCGGTCGGATTGTGGCCGCCCACGCCGACCGCAAGGCGCTTCGCAGCCGGTCCGTGCCCGACGGCGCGCTCGTCCACGATCAGCCGCTGCTCTGCTATCTGCACCCGAACCAGTTCGCGCTGGTCGATCACAGCACCGGCTTCCCGTTTCCGAAGGATTTCACGCGCGAGTAGGGCTCCGGACGGCCGGCGCTCGGGGAGGCGGCCGCGACGCGTCGCCGCGGTTGCCTAGCAACTCGTGTGGGGCGCCGTGCCCCGAGGGAGCACCGCTCGCGGGACCTGGCAGGCGGTCCGCCCCGGCCTAAGCCCATCGTCCGGACACCGGCGTCGCCGGTGGAAGGCTTCACTGATGCGAAATAGCACCAATTCAGGTTAGGATTCGACGTCGAGCGATCTCGGTCCCCTGCCGAGTCGGAGGTGTTCGATGTCCAACCAAGAGTCTTCCGCCGGTCATCCCGCGCCGATCATCACCAAGCACCACATCCTGAACGAGCTCGAGCGGATCAGCCGAGACTACGAGGAGACCGTCGCCTTCCGGGAGTTCCTGGAGGGTGGACCGACATCGGACCAGCTCCTGACCTATATGCACGAGCACGGCGTCATGGACGAGAAGCTGACGGCTTCGGTGCGCCGCAAGTGGGGCCCCGACGAGGGGTGGCTGGGCGACATCCACCAGCACGGTGTGGAGAAGTTCAGGGAGGCGTTCTCGTGGGTCGGGCGTGGGGGGCCCTACCTGTCGGCCCACCTGCTGATCGGCTTCCCGGTGTTCCGGATCATCGTGCATCCCACCCCGGCCGTCGTTCACATGCTCGCCATGTGCCCGCGGCTTCCGGCGAAGCTGGTGCAGAATCGGGCGGTCAACGACCCGACCTTCCAGAGCTACCTGCGCAGCGCTCGGGACAGCATCTCGGGGCTGCTGGACCTGTTCTGACGACGAGCGAGAGCGCCGATCAGGCGCCGGCGGGGATCGCCGTCGTCATCACGTAGAGGATCTCGCTCCGCTGGAGTCCGCGGATCGGGACCTCCCCGTGGCGGCGGAAGCACCGGGCCTGGTCCCCGGAGCGCTGCCACGTCGCCTCGTCGATGATCATCGCCGCGCCGAGATCGCGGGTAAGGGCCTGGAGCCGCGACGCCAGGTTGGTGGTGTGACCGAGCGCCGTCCAATGGAGCCGACCGCCGGCGTGCACGTTGGCCACGCTCGCGAACCCGGTCGCGATGCCGATCCCGACCCTCAGTGGGCGCCCAGAGATCTCGGGGACCCGTTCGATGATCGCCCGGCCCGCCGCCACCGCGGCCCGCTCCATCTGCTCGAGCGGATCCGGGGCGCCGAACACGGCCATGATCCCGTCGCCGGCGAAGTTGACGACCGTGCCGCCGTGCCCGTCGATCAGGTTGGAGACGGTGTCGGCAAAGCGGTTCACGGTCGAGAGCATCTGCTCGGCTCCGAGATTCTCGACGATGCTGCTGTAGTCACGCATGTCGACGAAGAGCACCGACACCACCCGCTCGCCGACGTCGAGGCTCTCGCCCCGCTCGAGGTGGTCGACCAGGGTCTTGCCCAGGTAGGGTCGCAGCCGATCGTTGAGGGCTTCGCTGGCGTCCAGCTGCTGGCGCTGCTCGAAACGCTGCAGCTCGCCGGACAGCTTGTCGCAGACCAGCGCCAGCAGCGCGAAGTCGCTGTTGGTGTAGACGTCTCCGGAGCGCTTCTCGCCGAGGCATACGAAGGCGGCGAGCCTCCCGTCGAGTCGCACGGGCACGACCACGGGAACGCCGAGGGTCTCGAGCACGGCGCGCTGAAAGGCCCCGAGCTTCGAGAGGCCCTTGCCTCCGCACGCCCTTTCGAGCGCGAGAGGTCCCCGTTGCTCCACGAGTGCCACGTCGAGGAGACCTCCCGTCGTGAATTGGGGCGGGTCGAGGTGGCCGCAGCGGAAGACCGGCGCGACGGTCTCCTGCCCGCGCAGGTAGAGCGCGCAGCAACGGGGCTTCAGCAGTCCGTCGATCCCCTCTCCGGTCTTCCGGGTGAGCTCCTCCGGGGTCTGGCAGGTCGAGAGCCGCTCGACGAGGTTCGCCACGCCGCTCTCCAGCCGGTAGCGCTCCGCGACGAAGACGCGCTCGATCCAGCTGCGCAGGCCGCGGTGGGCCGGAACCATCGGCAGGGCCAGAACGGCCAGCACGAAGAGCTGGGCCGTCGTCGAGTGGATCCCCAGCCGTTCGCCGAGGCTGGCTGCGGCGCTCGGCACCACGAAGGCCACGCTGGCCAGCAGTGCGACGAGCAGCACGCTGAGCGACGCCGTGGAGGTGAGCAACCGGTCGATGTCGAGGAAGTTGTAGCGGGTGATGGCGACGAGCATGCAGAGCGGGAACACGGCGACCCCGCTCATGGAGATCGCGACGAGCCAGGCATAGGCGGGCGACGCGACCGCGAACCCCTGGGCGAGTGCCGAGGGGATCGCCGCGAGATACGCACCGAGGACCACCCACCGCAATCGGCGCCGGCCGATCGCGTCCGAGATGCGGTAGCTGCGGGTGAGCGTCGCGATCGAGACGCCCGCGTAGGCGATGCCGACGACGACCAGGCCGACCGCGCCGACGCGGTAGGGGAAGGGCATGCCCCAGAACACGCTCATGTCGAAGACGGCGAGCCCTGCGAAGCCCCAGATCCCCCAGACCGCCCAGCGGCTCCGCGACGCGACGCCGTGGGGGAAGAGCACGAAGGCGCGCAAGGTCAGCGGGAGCGCCAGTGCGATCGAGAGCGCCTGCGCCAAGAGCGAGGCCCAGGTCTCGAGCAGGCTCCCCGCGAACCAGCCTGCCAGGAACCACGCCACCGCGAGATTGCTCACGACGAGGGCGCGCACGATCTCGGACTGCCGCAATCGCACCAGGAGGAAGACGGCACACCCGGCGAACACCAGGGAGCTCAGGAGCCGGGGCCACCACCGGGAGTAGGAGGCGGCCTGCATGGCGATCGTCCGCCGTTCGCCTCCTCGCTCGATCGTGACCGGCACCTCGACGTGGCGACCGTGGAACTGGGCGAGGGCCGAGACCCATCGAGGGGAGCTGGCTCCGCGCAGTTCGGTGTCGCCCAGGGCGAGCAGGCGGTCGCCGGGAGCCAGGTCGGGTCGAACGGAGAAGAGCCCGGCCCTGATGCTGGCCACGGTCGGGTACCCGTCGGGGCCGTCGGCGGGCACGACGACGATCGGGGAGAAGGCCGTGTCCCAGAGCGCATCGTCGAGGCCCAGTCCGAAGCACACCATCCAGGCCGCGAAGAGCGCGGCAACCGATGCGGTGTAGCCGAGTGCCTTCACCGGACGGGACCTCCACCGGACGGCGGGGTCTGGCGTAGCGCCGACCTCGTCAAGAGTAGGCCAGGCGCCCGCCACGGGCCGCCGACATGGCGGGTCTCGCTGCGGCGTGGCGATGCGAGCGCGCACAGAGGCCGCGGCGTCTGCGGCAGGATGCCCCGATGGAGATTCGCGCGAGGTGTGCGCCGGCCGTCTCAGGCGATGCCGACCCGTCGTCCGTTCGGGAGCGCGCGCGCCGCGCGCCGTCGCAGGATCCACGTCAGCGGAATGCCGAGGACGAGGAGGGTGGAGAACCAGCTCTCCCCGCCGCTCGCCGGGTCGGCACCCCAGAAGTTGGCGAGCACGGGTACCACCAGGAAGGAGACCAGCGCGGCCACGCCCTGGAGCACGGCGCGAAGCGCACGCCCCTCGACGCGCTCCAGCAGCGGCCAGACGATCAGGAGCAGGAGCGCGGCTCCGATGCCCGCTACGGCGCCGCGTGTCTCCCGGATGCTCGTCACCCGGGCGGCGAGGCCCCGCCGATCCGGTCGCGACTCCGGGGACGTCGTGTCCGGCGCGCCTCCCGCGCGGCCGACGCCGGAGTCCCCGAAAGCGAGCGGCGGCAGCTCCAGATCCGTCATCGCCCGGGCCATCGCGCGCAGGTCTGCCGGGTAGGTGTCCCGGGGCGTCACGAGGAGGATGTCGAGGACCCCGTTCCCGAGGATCACCATGGCGCTCACGCTCTCGCTCCGGTCCTCCTGGTTGCGCGACCACACGACTCCGCGCTCGGCGTCGAAGACCTCTTTGCCCACCGGCAGATCCGAGGGCTCGGCCCAGCCGTCGGGCAGCGTGGGCAAGCGCGCCACGACGGCCGCCGGGTTGACGGCGTCGTGGAAGCCGATCATCAGGAAGCGGTTGCCCTCGGCCAGGAAGCCCGAGGAGAACCGGACGTCACCGCCAGCCTGGTGAATCCGCTCCTGGAACCGGTCTAGCGTGGCGCGGTCCAACGGCTGCCACGCGTCGGGAAGCGCCAACCGGAACTGCTGATCGCTGCCGGGAAGCGCCAACGGAAGGGTCCACCTCGTCAGGCCGGGCGCATCTTGCGGCTTCTGCGGGCGAGCCGCTGTGGCCTCCGGTGTCGCGTCGATCGCCTCGTTGCGCGCCCCGGAAGGCGGCTCGCGAGTGGCTTCGCTCGGGGCCAACGGGACCTCCTCCACCCCGACCGCTCGGGGTCTCACGTCGGAGAAGTGGAGCGTGCCGTGATCGTCGACCCACTTGTACGTCTGCGAGGTGACCGGAACCGCCCACAATACGACGGAGATCACGACCGCCAGGAGAGACGGTGCTAGGCGCTTCATGGGTCCTCCCGTGTGTCGGGACGCGCATCGACCGAACGGGGAGGGGGATTGACCGCTGCCACCCTCGCGCGGTCCCACCCGGTCCCTCGAGGCGCCGGGCGCAGAGCGCTAGTTCAGGTGCCGGCCTCGCCGTCGGCGGATTCCGCTCGCGGGTCTACCGGGTTCAGTGTCAACCGGCAGTGGCCCGGCCGCTCCGCTCCAGCCGGGTCTCCCGGGCGATCGCGACCGCCAGCACGATCGCGAAGAACACGGAGGCGCCCACGGTTCCCAGGGCGAGCCCGCCGTGATCGAGAGGCTTGGTCAACAGATCGCCGAAGGTCGCGCCGAAGGGCCGGGTCAGGACGAAGGCCAGCCAGAACAGCACCAGACCCGGCGCGCGGCTGAAGTAGTGCAGCAGGGCGATCGCGAGCAGCAGCCCGGAGATCAGGGCGGCACTCTCCCCGAAGCCGATCCCCAGGTCGTCGGCCAGGAAGTCCCCCGCCGCGGTTCCCAGGGTGTTGGCGACCAGGAACGCCGCCCAGTAGTAGAGCTCGGCCGAGGCGGTGGTGATCCGCTCGACGCCGATCGAGCCCTCCTGCCGGCGCCACAGGGCGAGGATGGCGAGCAGCACCGCGACCAGGATTGCCGACCCGAGCGCGTAGCCCAGGCCCAGGGTGCGGTCGATGAAGTCGGAGATCCCGGTGCCGGCGATCGCCGAGGCGGTGAAGACGGACCAGTAGGCGACCGGGTGGTAGCCCTTCAGGAGAAGCTTGACGACCAGCAGCAGCAGGAACAGCGCCATGAACACTTCGATGGTCCTGGCGTAGCCCAGGTCGAAGGTCATGGAGAACATGTCCGCCCCGGTCTCACCCAGTGTGGTCGACGCGATCTTGATCACCCAGTACAGGAGGATGATGTGGGGGACGCGATTCGTGGCGTCGCGTGTCGTCATCGTCATGTTCATCTGGATCCCCGGTCTGGGAGGGCGGTCCCGCGCCTGGCGGAGTGTCTAGCTCATCGGCTCGCCGGTGTTCGGCGAGGAGAGGGCTCGTTCCGTCCTGGGAGCCCGCTATCGTCGGCCCGATGGATCCCCTGGGTCATCGCCCATGAGTGGCCGCGAGCCGCTCCTGCAGGAGTACCGGGAACGCGGGTTCGTCATTCTGCGCGGCGTGCTGAACGCCTCCGAAGTCGACGCGCTGCGGTCGGCCTTGCAGCCCTACCTCGATCTTGATCAGCGCGGGCGCAACAACTTCGAGGGAGAGCGGACGCAGCGCGTGTACTCCCTGGTCGGGCGCGGAGCCGTGTTCGAACGGACCGCGGAGCACCCGGCGGTCCTGGAGCTGCTGGATGCGCTGCTGCGGCCCGGCTACCTGCTCACCGCGAGCCAGGCGATCTGTCTGGCGCCGGGCGAGACTCCCCAGCCCGTGCACTACGACGACACGTTCTACACCCTGCCGCGACCCCGTCCGGCCGTCAGCGTGTCCACGATCTGGGCGCTCGACGACTTCACCGCGAGCAACGGTGGCACCGAGGTGATTCCGGGAAGTCACACCTGGAACGACGACCGGGTGGCGACGGTGTACACGACCGACCCGGACGTCCCCGTAGACGAGGATCTCGCGGCCCAGCTCGTCCCCGTCGAGATGACGGCCGGGTCGCTGGTGCTGTTCGCGGGCACGCTGCTCCACCGGGGAGGCGCCAATCGCTCCTCGGCGCCGAGGCGTGCCTTCAGTCACCAGTACTGCGAGCCGTGGGCGCGTCAGCAGGAGAACTTCACGGTGTCGGTGCCCCGCGAGCGCGCCCGCGCCATGTCGCCGCGCCTCCGGCAGCTCCTCGGCTACTCGATCCACCCGCCCTTCATGGGGCAGCTCGCGGGGCGGCATCCCGAGAAGTCGCTGGCGGAGGACTACGTCAACTCCCTGGTCGCCGACGACGCCGAGATCGCCGCTCAGCGCGGCGGATCGCCTCCACGACCGGGTCTGGCGGAGCGCTAGCGGCCCTCGATCTCTCCCCACGCCCAGTCGAGCCAGGGCAGCAGCGCCTCGATGTCGTCGCGCTCGACGGTGGCGCCGCCCCAGATGCGCAGCCCTGGCGGCGCGTCGCGGTAGCTCGCGATGTCGTAGGCCACTCCCTCCCGCTCGAGAAGCCCGACCAGATCCTTCAGCGTCTTGGCGCGCGCGCTCTCGTCCTGCGCGCGGAACCACGGGTCGACGACCTGGAGGCAGATCGACGTGCACGAGCGCGTCGCCGGATCGCGCGCCAGGAACTCCACCCACGGCGTCTGCTCGACCCAGGCGGCGATCGCGGCCAGATTGGCCTCCGAGCGGCGCACCAGAGCGGCGAGTCCGCCCTCGCGCTCGGCCCAGGCGAGCCCGTCGAGCGCGTCCTCGACGCACAGCAGGGAGGGCGTGTTGATGGTCGACCCCTCGAAGAGGTCGGCGAGCAGCTTCCCTTTCTCCTTCATGCGGAAGATCTTCGGGAGCGGCCAGGACGGCGCGTAGCTCTCCAGTCGAGCCACCGCGCGCGGAGACAGCGCCAGCATGCCGTGGGCGGCCTCCCCGCCGAGCACCTTCTGCCACGACCAGGTGACCACGTCGAGCTTCTCCCACGGTAGCTCCATCGCGAACACCGCCGAGGTCGCGTCGCACAGCGTGAGCCCGGAGCGTTCGCGGGGGATCCAGTCGCCGTTCGGCACGCGTACTCCCGAGGTGGTGCCGTTCCAGGTGAAGACCACGTCGTTCTCGAAATCGACGGCGCTCAGATCCGGGAGATCGCCGTAGTCGGCCTCCAGCTTGCGAGCGGGCAGGCGCAGCTGCTGGGTTACGTCCTGGACCCAGCCCTGCCCGAAGCTCTCCCAGGCCAGCACCTGCACGCCGCGCGGTCCGAGCAGCGACCACATCGCCATCTCGATGGCGCCCGTGTCCGAGGCCGGCACGATGCCGAGACGGTAGTCGGCCGGCATGCCGAGCAGCGCGCGGCTCCGGTCGATCGTCGCCTTGAGGCGCTCCTTGCCGGCCTTGGCGCGGTGGGAGCGGCCGAGCACGGCGCCGGACAGGGCTTCGAGGCTCCAGCCCGGGCGTTTGGCGCAGGGGCCGGAAGAGAACTCGGGGCGCTTCGGGCGGCGGGTGGGCTTCATGCGGGGACCGTGTGGCGAGGGACGCGCAGCATAGCCAGCCGTGCGCTCTGCCGGAAAGGCCCCCCTATTGCGCGCTGGAGCGGGCCCCCTCGAACTGGGCAGCCAGGTCGTTGAGCTGGTTGGCGAGCTCGGAGTACAGATGGCCGTCCTCGCCGCGCAGGGAGACGCGCGCGGTGAAGTCGCCGCGCCGCAGGGCGCGCAGGTGCCGCTCGAGCGCGACGGTCGGGCCGAGCAGCCGGTGCAGATAGCCGATCGAGACGGCCAGGACGGCGAGCACGTAGCCGACGAGCAGCACCAGCGACGCGTTGAGGTAGGCCTGCGTCTGATCCAGGAGGTCCTGCTTCAGCGGATCCGGTGCCGTCGCCAGCGCCGCCTCGGCGAGCTGCCCATAGGCCGACCAGCTGTTGAAGGCCTGGATCAGACCGAAGCCGCCGCTGAGGATCAACAGGTAGGCGGCGAGCTTGAGCTGCGCGCGCGGCTTGATCAGGCGGACCGCGCGACGGCGTTCCGGCTCGACGAGCCGATCGCGAAGCGCTTCGACGACAGACGACATGGCGGACGCCTCCGATCACCCCTGATCGGCCGAACGGCCCCCCGACTTTTGGACTCGGATCCATCCCGCCCGTACGCGCTCAGGAACCGGCAACGGATCTCCGAGGCGGCGACCCGGCCGCCGGTGGGCCCCGATGGACATCTCCTCGCTGGGCGAGCCCGGCTGCGTGATTCTCCACCACCATGGCCCCCCCCGTTCGAGTACGGCATGCGGGTCGGCACCGGCGCCATCACCGGCGATCCGCCCGTCTGCCCTCCGCTCTCGGTGCACAACTCCACTCTGGACGGCCTGACCATCCCGGAATGCCGACGACACCGGTCTGTTCATGCTCGGGGTCGACGGCCTCCACGTCACCCACGGCCGCTATCTCGACAACGAGGAGTACGGCGTGTTTCCCCGCTGCTCGCGGGACGGACTCGTCGATCACAATTCGGGAGGCGGCGGCGAGGACGCGACGACCTACGTGGGCGTCGACGACGACGTCACCGTGGAGGGGAACCCGCTCACCAACGCCGAGATCGGAATCGAGCTCGAAAACATCCTGCATTCGGTCGTCCGCAACAACGTCGTGGCCGGCAACGACACCGGCGGTGCCGCGCTCGTCGAGAACCCGTTCGGATTCGGCCCGCCCGACGACAACGTGGTGCGCAACAACGTCATCCTTCAGAACGGAAAGCAGCTGGATTTCCGCTCTCCCGGAAGCGGTGACATCCTCTACGACGGCACCGGCAGCAGGAACTGCTTCGCCAACAACGTGCTCAAGACGGACTTCCCCGGAAGGGATCACCAGCCTGTTCCCCTGCCCGTGAGCGCACGCGCGCGCATCTAGAAGGGCCCCGTCGGCTCTGCGGCCGACGGGGCCCCTTCGGCAGAACCTCCGTCACATCGCGACGCTCAGCTCGCCGCGGCCAGCTCCTCGAACGAGCTCTCGACCGCCCGCACCAGATCGTGCAGGTCGGGCACCAGGTCCCAATCCGCGGTGAACCCCCACGAGAGGGTGTCGACGTAGCTGAAGAGCGCGATCCCGAGACCGAGCGGGCCCATCAGCGGCACGATGGGATGCGTCTCGAGCATCGGCGACTCGAGCAGGTAGAGGGGCTCCCGCGGTCCCGGTACGTTGGTGATGATCATGTTGAAGGGCGTGCCCAGCGACATCAGGCGCGCCCCGAGCGAGAGCAGCGTCGAGCCGGTCCACTCGCTCACCTGGGTGAGGGTGTCGGCGCCCAGGGCCTGGCTGCTCTGCTTGAGCTTCCCGGTCGTCTCGCAGATCGTGCGCAGGCGTGCCACGGGATCCCGCTCGGCCAGAGGCAGGGGAACGATCCACGCCGAGACCCGATTGCCGAGAGTGCCGCTCTCCTCCGGCGCGCGCACGCTCACGGGCGCCATGATGCGGAAGTCGAGCGTGTCGAGATCGACACCGCGGCTGCGGCTCAGGTAGCGAGCCAGGGCTCCGCTCGCGGTGGCGAGGACCACGTCGTTGAGGCTGCCACCGAGTCGGCGTCGCACCTCCCGGATGCGGGCGATCGGCATCGCCCACCAGTCGATCCGACGATAGGGGCCGACCGGCTGATTGAAGGGCGCCGGCGTGGCGATGCCGGACCCGTCGGCCAGCAGCCGGCCGAGCGCGCGCATGCGTTCGGAGAGGTGGTGGCGGACGTGGTCCTCGTCCCGCGCCAGACGCAGCGCGTTTGCCGCGAGGTCGATCGGCGCCCTCAGCAGCCGGGTGATCTCGTCCGCGCCGAGCCGCAGCCTGCCGGGTATCGGCCGCGGTGCCCAGATCGGCGGGATCTCCACCTTCTCGAGAGGCTCGGGCGTCAGCAGCTCGGAGAGCAGCTCGGCGCCCGAGATCCCGTCCACCATGCAGTGGTGCACCTTCGAGACGAGGGCGATGCGGTCCCCCTCGAGCCCCTCCACGAGCCACAGCTCCCAGAGTGGCTTGTCGCGGTCGAGCTGTTGGGAGAAGACGCGCCCGACGAGCCGCTTCAGCTGCCGCTCGTCACCCGGCTTGGGAAGCGCAGTGTGGCGGACGTGATAGCGGATGTTGAAGTGGGGGTCGTCGACCCAGACCGGGTGTCCCTCGATCGGTGTCCGGATCAGTCGCTGCCGGTAGCGCGGAATCCGATCGAGGCGCGAGACGACGTAGTCGGTGATGCGGTCGATGTCGATGCTGCCGTCCGGCGCACGCAGCGGTGCGGCCTCCAGGATCTGTGTCGAGGCGACGTGCATCGAGGTGCTGTCGTTCTCGTAGACGAGGAAGGAGTTGTCGAGCTGGGTGAGTCGTTGGTAGTCGACGCTGGCCACGAGCTTCTCCTCAGAGCTTGCGCAGCAGCTCGAACTCCTCTTCGAGCTCTTCGACGAAGACGTGCAGATCCGGCAGCGCATCCCAGTCGGCGTTGAAGCCCCAGTAGAGGCCGCCGTCGTAGCTGAGCAGGGCGATGCCGAGAGCCTGATTGCTGAAGAGAGGGACCAGGGGGTACGACTCGATCAGCCGCGCGCCGTCCAGGTAGCTGGTGAAGGCCGGCCCCGGCACGTTGGTGACGACCATGTTGAACGAGCGACGGCTGGCGGCGAGCTTGCTGAACTGGGTCAGCAGGGTGGTGGTCGTCCAGTCCGAGAGCAGCTCGATGGCCTCGGTGCCCTCCACCTGACCCGACTCCTTGATGTGTGCGGTCTCCGAGACGACGGCACCGTAGCGGCGCTGCAGGTCCTTCTCGCCCACGGGCAGGCGTGCCGCGATCATCGAAACGCGGTTGCCGAGCTTGCCACGCTCTTCCGCGGTCCGTGTGCTGACCGGCACGAAGACCCGGAAGTCGATGTCGTCGACGGCGACGCCGCGATGCAGCAGGAAGCGCCGCACCGCGCCGGTCACGCAGGTGAGCACGACGTCATTCAGCTTGCCGCCGAGATGGTCCTTGATGCCGCGCACGGTCGAGAGATCGAAGCGCGTCCAGTCGAATCGCCGGTGGGGGCCGATCGGCAGATTGAAGGGCGTCTCCGAAGCCGGCGTCAGCGCAACGCCCACGGCCTCGACCAGGCCCGTGACGGCACGGCTCGCGGACCGGATGCCCTTTTGCGGCTGCGAAGCGCCCCGGAACAGGCTGCGCGCCGGCTGGGACACCCGTCGCAGCAGGTCGTCGGCGACGAGCTGCATCGGACGCGGTGCGGGCCGCGGCAGCCAACGTCCGTCGTCCAGCTCCAGTCGCACGTTCGGGTCCCGTCCCATGTAGGCGCCCGCGAGGTCCACTCCGGAGATGCCGTCGATCAGGCAGTGGTGGATCTTGGAGATCAGCGCGAAGCGTCCGCGCTCGAGGCCCTCCACGATCCACATCTCCCACAATGCCTTTCCGCGATCGAGCTTCTGCGACATGATGCGCCCGGTCAGACGCTTGAGCTGTCGCTCGTCACCGGGCATGGGCAACGCGGAGTGACGAAGGTGATAGAGCAGGTTGAAATGCGGGTCGTCGACCCAGACCGGATGATCGGTCACCGGGACGCGCACGATCTTCTGGCGGAAGCGCGGAGCGCGTCGGAGCCCGGCCTCGACGATGGTGCGGATGCGGTCGAAGTCGACGCCGCCGGCGGGGCGGCCGAGCGGACCGGCGTCGAAGATCCCTACCGAGCCGACGTGCATGTGGACGGCGGGGCTCTCCATCTCGAGAAAGGAGGCGTCGAGGGCGCTGAGTCGATCGTAGTGTGCGTACCTCATGGGAATACCTCGTGAACCCGTCACCCCATTCTCGCAGGCGACGCGCGCTGGCGCTCGGCCCTTCTCGCCATCGCCCGCCACCGAATGGGCGGCTCTTCCGGGTCGCCCTTCCCGGCTGGCCCGCTACGCCCCACTGTCCGCCCACGCGGACAAAAAGTCCCGCCGCCGACGCGCGTCTCCTCCGGCGTCGCGATCGATCCGGGCGAAGAGGCAGAACGGCCTCCGCTACCGGGTGGACCCCCTTTCCCCTCGGCGTCCCCAGGCCAGGTGATCGGGCCCGGCGGCTCTGCAGGGGCGGACCGCCCGCCGCTCCCAGTCCACGCCTCGAAAGACGTGCGGGGCTCCGACTAGCGCATCAGCTCGCCCGTGTTCACCAGCAGGTGCTGACCGGTGATCGCCTTGGCGCGGTCCGAGCAGAAGAAGATCGCCGCCTCGGCCACTTCGCCGTCCTCGGTCATGCGGCGCAGAGCGAACTTGCTGGTCAGCTCCTCCACCACCTCCTCGAGGGTGCGGCCCTCGTTCTTCGCCCGGGCCGAGAGGAACCCCTCCACCGGCGGCCCCCACATCCAGCTCGGCACCACCATGTTGACGCGCACGTTGTCGGCGCCGAGCTCCTGGGCCAGGTAGTACATCGAGGTGAGCAGCGCCCCCTTGGAGGCGGCGTAGCCCGCCTGGGGCATCGAGGGCAGGAACATCGACTGGGACCCGATCAGGACGATCGAGCCGCCGCCGGCCGCCTTCATCGCCGGGTGCACCGCCCGCAGCAGCGTGAGGGTGCCGAGCACGTTGGTCTCGAAGCAGCGCCGCCAGTTGTCGAAGTCGGTGTCATGGAGACCGCCGAAGCACAGCTCGTAGGCCGCCACCTGCACCAGCGCGTCGACGGCGCCGAAGCGCTCGACGCCCAGGGCCACGAGCGCCTCGCAGTCCGCGGCGTCGGAGATGTCCGTCCGGTGATAGGCCACGCGCTTCCCGCTCGGGTCCACTTCCTTCGCCGTCTGCTCCAGGGTGGCCTCGGTGCGCGCGGCCAGCAGCACGTTGGCACCGTCGCGCAGCGCGGCCTCCACCACGTGTCGCCCCAGCCCGGCGCCGACGCCGGCGACGAGCACCGTCTTGCCTTCGAGAATCATCTGCTTCTCCTCGCACGATGGCCGTGCATGTTGTGGAATCCCGGGATCAGCGGCAGGTCGAGAGCGGAGAGCAGCCCCGGCTTCGCCGCACACACCGCCGGGATCGCGTTCACCGCCCGCATCCCGGTGGCCAGGCAGCCGCCGGCGTTCGGGTCGCCGCCGGCGCCGCGCAGGGCCGTCTCCTGCACGATGTTCGGGCTCCCTTCCACGATGATGCGGTAGGCGTCGTTCTCCACGATCTTCGCCCGCGGCCAGTCGGGGGCGGCGGCGTTGGTGATCCGGTTCACGTGCTCGACCACGATCCTCGGCTCGCCTGCCACCCAGCCGCGGATCTCGAAGCGCACGGCGCCGCAGCAGCCCGGCTCGATCACGCCGTGGGGGAAGGCGATCCGCTCGGTCGCCTCCCACTTCTCCCAGACCGTGTCGATCTTCTCGAGCTCCGCCCCGATCGCGTCGGCGATCATCGGGATCGTGTGGCCCCAGGAGAAGATCAGGATCTGCGGCTTCTCCAGCAGCGCCTCCTTCTCGATCGGATCCCCCAGGCCCATCGGCGAGTAGTCGCCGGTGTAGGTGGAGTAGTCGAGGATCTCCTGGATGCGCACGCGGTCCACGCGACCGCACACGCCCATGAGCGTCATCGGCAGCAGGTCGTTGGCGAAGCCCGGGTCGATGCCGGTGGTGAAGCAGCTGGTGCCGCCTTCCAGGCAGGCCTTCTCGAGGGGCTCGATCATGCCCGGCGGGCAGGACTTCGGGTAGACGAAGGGCGTCATCGCCGTGGACACCACGTTCTTCCCCGCGCGCAGGGCGCGCGAGAGGTGGTCGATGTTCTGGGCGGCGAGGGCGGCGGTGGGTCCGAAGTGGGCGAGGGCGTCCGCCGGGACGGCCAGGGCGGCGTCCACGTCCGTGGTGGCGAGGACGCCGATCGGATCGATGCCGGCGATCTCGCCGGCGTCGCGGCCGTGCTTCGCCCGGTCGTTCACGATGCAGCCCACGATCTCGAAGTCGGGGTGCAGGACGAGCTCGCGGATCACCATCTTGCCGACGAAGCCGGTTCCCTGGACGATCACCTTGTAGGGCATGGGGGGTCTCCCTGAAGGCGAGCAACTGTAGACGACACCGCCGCGACACGCGCTGCCGACCGTCGACGGCCTGTTGCGGCTCGGAGGCTCCGCCTACAGTCCGCGCCGTGGCTCGGCCGCGCCTTCCTCGTGCTCCGCTGTGGTTTGCAGTCCTCCTGGTGCTCGGCTGCGCGACGGCCGGGCCGCACGCGGCGCAGCCGGAGGAGCAGAAGGACCCGTCCCGCCCCCCCGTGGCGGCGTTCCTCGGCGACCCGCCGCTCTCGAGCGTCCGGATCTCGCCCGACGGCGAGCGCATCGTCGGAATCGTCTCGCGCCAGGGCACTCAGGCGATCCTCGTGCAGCCGCTGCGCGGCGGCGAAGCCCTCTCCCCGGCGAAGTTCGACGCACCCGGCTGGGTGATCCGGGACCTGGGATGGTCCGGGGACCGCGTGATCGGGGTCGTCTTCGAGGATCTGCGAGCGACGGCGCGGCAGGGAGCGCCCCAGCTGAAGGCGGTGACGTTCCGACTGGAGCGCTGGCGAGACGTGCGTCCCGGAGAGGGCTGGTCCTTCGCGCTTCCGCCCGGCGCGGACCCGGAGCGGGCCGTGCTGGATTGGCTGCCCAGGGATCCGCAACGGATCCTGGTGACCGAATGGGACGAGCGCAGCCTCGCGGCCCGCGTGAACCGCGTGCGCGTGCGCGACGGCGTCGGGGAAGTGACCACCCCGGAGATCCCGGGTGCCTGGCAGTGGTTCGCGGACGCGGCGGGGCGCATCCGCGCGGCGATCGTGCGCGATCCGGAGGGGCTGGCCCAGACGCTGTACGCGCGATCCGATGCCGAGCACGGCTTCGAGCCGCTCGTCGGCTCCGACCTGGCCGAGGAGACGGGCTTCGCCTTCGCTGGCTTCGCCTCCGATCCCCAGTCGATCTACGTGACCTCCTCCACCGACACGGGGCGTCGCGCGCTCTATCGCTACGACCTGGCGCACCATCGACGCGGCGCGCTCGTCGCGGGCGACCCCGAGGTCGACGTCGGCGATCTCGTCTACGAGCCGAACAGCGATCGTCTCGTGGCGGTCGTGATCTCGCGCGAGCGGCCCGAGCTGAAGCCCCTCGACCCCTCCTTCGCCGGCGAGGAGGCGGCGATTGCGGAAGCGCTGCCCGACACGGTCCGGCGCATCGTCAGCGCCGATCGCACGGGTCGCACCCTCCTCGTCGAGGTCACGGGCGATACGCGCCCGCCGGAGTACTTCGTCTACGACCGGGACCGGCGGCAGATGACCTTCCTGTTCGACGCGCGGCCCGGGCTGGTCCGGGATCGGCTGGTCCCGCGGCGCGCGGTCGACTACCCGGCCCGGGATGGAGCGATTCTTCACGGCTACCTCACCGTTCCGGGCGGCGAGGAGACCGGAGGACGGCCCGCGATCGTCGTCGCGCACGACGGCCCCGGGCAGCGCGTCGAGGGCGGCTGGGATCCGGTCGCCCAGCTCCTGGCGAGCCGCGGCTTCGCGGTGCTCGAGCCCAACTACCGCGGTTCGAGCGGCTACGGCGTCGAGTACGAGCGCGCCGGTCGGCGCGACGATGGCGCCGGGATCGCAGAGGACCTCGCCGACGGCGCCGCGTGGCTGGTGTCCGAGGGGATCGCCGACCCGGATCGCATCGGCGTCTACGGCATCGGGATCGGCGGTACCGCGGCGCTCAGCGCCCTCGCGGCGACGCCGAGCCCCTTCCGCGCCGCTGCGAGCTACGGAGCCGTCACCGACTGGGTGGCCCTGGACGCCGCGAGCGGTCCGCAGGCCGCAGAGCTGCCGGTCTCGGGCGGCACCGCGACGGGTCGCGCGCGCCTGGCGGACCTCTCGCCGCTCCAGCACGCGGGCGCCATGGCGGGACCCCTCCTGATCGGTCACGGAGAGCTCGATGCCCTCGTGCCCGTCGAGCAGGCGCGCGCGATGGGGCGGGCACTCGGGGCCGCGGGCGCCGACTTCGAGCTGGAGCTCTATCCCGGCACGGCACACGGGCTCGAGACCGAGCGCCATCGCATCGACTTCTACGAGCACCTGCTCGCGTTCTTCGAGCGCAACCTGCACGAGCGCATCCCGCTCTAGTCGGCGCTCCGCGTACGCTCTCCGTTCGCGCGTGTCTCCGTTTCCGCTCGCTTCGGGACGCTTGCTGTGGCTCCCCGACGCCTCCTACAGTCGCGCCGTGTCGAGCGCCCGGACCGCGGTCTGCATCCTGCTCCTGCTCGCGTCGTTCGGCTGCGCGACGGCTCCGGCGGCCCGTCCCGAGGCAGAGGCGGCCGATGCGGGCTTGCCGCCCGTCGCGTCCTTCGCCGGCGATCCGCCGTTGGCCTTCGTCCGGATCTCGCCCGACGGCGAGAGCCTCGCCGGCCTCGCGTCGAGCGGCTTCGTGGTGCACAAGCCGCTGCGCGGTACCGAGATCCTGCGCCTCGCCCAGTACGACCAGCCCGGGCACGTGGTGCGCGACGTGGGCTGGGTCGGTGACGGCGTCGTCGCGGTCGTGGTCGAGGATCTGCTCGCGGCGGGGAAGGGCGGTCCGCGCCGGGTGCACGTCGAGGCGTTCCGCATCGAGCGCTGGCACGCGAGTCCGCTCGGCGAGGGATTCTCCTTCTCCGTGCCACCCGGGGTCCGGGCGGAGGACGCCGTCCTCCACTGGCTGCCCGACGACCCCGACCACGTGCTGGTCATGGAGTGGGAGCCGGGCGCACCCGGCGCCAGCGTGCGCCGGGCGCGCGTCGACGACGGTCTGGGCCCGGTCGTGGCGCCCGCGTCCCTGGGCGCGGTGCGCTGGTTCGCCGACGCCGCCGGGGCGGTGCGAGCGGCCCGGGTGCGCGACCCCGAAGGCCTGACCGAGACCGTCTACGCGCGCAGCGACGAGGCGGGCGACTTCGAGCCGTTGCTCGCCGAGGACCTCATCGAGGAATCGGAGCTCGCCTTCGCGGGATTCGCCGCCGATCCGCACCGGGTCTACGTCACCGGCCTCGGCGAGGACGGGAGCCGCGGCCTCTATCTCTACGACCTCGATCGCCGCCAACGCGGCGCGCTGATCGAGGGCGGCACCGTCGCGGGGCTCGGCCGGCTCGTTTACGAGCCGGGCAGCGACCAGCTGCGTGCCGTGACGATCGCGCCGGACTCCCCGTCCCAGGAGGTCCTCGATCCGGAGCTCGTCGCGGAGGTGGCGTCGATCGAGGCGACCTTTCCCGGCCGCTTCCACCGCGCTGTGAGCGCCGACCGCAGCGGTCGCATGGCGATCGTCGAGGTGAGCGGAGACACCCAGCCGCCCGAGTACTTCGTCTACGACCGCAACGCTCGGCAGATGGACTTCCTGTTCACCGCCCACCCCGAGCTCGACCCCGACCGCCTCACGCCCGCGAGCGCGGTGCGCTTCACCACCCGCGACGGCGTCACCGTGCCCGCCAGCCTCACCGTTCCGCGCGGACTCGCGGCGCGTGCGCTGCCGGCGATCGCGATCGTGCGCGATGGGGCGTCGCCGTGCGAAGCCTGGGCCTGGGACGCCACCGCGCAGCTCCTGTCCAGCCGCGGCTTCGCCGTCTTCCAGCCCGATCTGTCCCGCCGCGAGCGGGCGGGCGCCGCGGACGCGGACGAGCGCGCCCGCAGCGACGACCTCGCCGACGGGATCGCGTGGCTGGTGGGCGAGGGGATCGCGGATCCCGAGCGGATCGGCGTCTACGGCACCGGTTCCGGCGGCGACGCGGCCCTCCTCTCCCTGATCGAGTCCCCGGATCTCTTCCGCGCGGCGGCGAGCTACGGCGCGGTGACCGACTGGGTGGCGCTCCGTGAGGTGCCGCTGCGGCTCGGCGCGGTGGAGCCGTCGCTGCCCTTCCGCGACACCGCGCAGGATCGCGAGCGGCTGGGCGCGATCTCGCCGGCCCTCCACGCTGCCGAGATCCGGGCGCCGGTGATGCTCGGGCAGGGAGAGCTCGATGCGCGGGTTCCCGGCGCGCAGGCGGAGGCGCTGGCGAGCGCCCTGGAGGCGGCGGGCGGCGACGTGGATCTGCAGCTGTACCGCGGCGAGGCCGATCCCTTCACCGAGGCCGCCCACCGGATCGACTTCCTGCAGCGTCTGGTCGCCTTCTTCCGGCGCCACCTCGGGGATCGCGCACCGCTCTAGCCCTCCGACGCCGGACGAGCGCCCTGGCGTCGGAGCCGATCACGCCGTGAACCCGCCGTCGGCGCTGTCCGCCTGCACGGCCAGCCCCGTCGGCCCAGCCGCTCGATCTCCTTCACGGTGCCCTCGGCTTGCGCCGGCTTGCTCACGTAGGTGAAGGCGACGTCGGCGCCTTCGCGGGCGAGCCGCCTGGCGATCGCCGCGCCGATGCCGCGGCTGCCGCCGGTCACGAAGGCACGTCGGCCCTGGAGTCTCGAATCCATGGAGACCTCCTCGCGGCGCGCGGAGCGGGAGGATACCGCCGGGTCGCCGCGCCGCTCAGGCGGGCTCCTCGATCGGCAGCTCGGGTCGCCAGGACACCCCGTTCACGTGGCTGCCGCCGTCGACGAAGAGCGTGTTGCCGCTCACGTAGATCGAATCGTCCGAGGCGAAGAAGAGCGCGGCTCCGGCGATGTCGGTCTCCGGGTCGCCCATCCGGCCTAGCGGGTTCTCCTTCAGCATCTCGGCCGCGGTCTCCGGGTTCGCCGCGCGGAAGGCGACGTAGGCCTCGGTGGCGGCGGCGGGGCAGATCACATTGCAGCGGATGCCGAAGGGCCCCCACTCGACGGCGGCCGTGCGCGTCAGCGCGCGCAGCGCCTCCTTGGCGGTGTTGTAGTGCATCGTGAACCGGTGCGCGTTCACCCCGTTGAGCGAGCACAGGTTGATGATGGAGCCGCCTCCCTGCTCCCTCATGTGCGGGAGGCAGCGCACCATCGCCCTCTGGGCGGAGAGGAAGCCCACGCGCCAGGCGCGCTCGAGCTCGCGCTCCTCGAACCACTCGATGCGCGACACCGCGCCGCCGGACCAGGCGTTGTTGACCAGGACGTCGACGCGGCCGAAGTGCTCGAACGCGCGGTCCACCATCGCGTCCACCTCCTCGAGGCGGCCCACGTCGGTGTGGACGAAGAGCGCCTCGCCGCCGAGCTCCTCCACCTCCCGCGCGGTTCGCGACCCGGTCTCGTCGTTGATCTCGGCCACAACGATCTTCGACCCCTCGCGGGCGAAGCGGCGCGCGATGCCACGGCCGATCCCCTGGCCGGCGCCCGTAACGAGCGTGACGCGATCCTTCAGGCGGTCCATCTCCCCTCCGGCGCCGCCCGGGAGCGGCGTGTGTAGAATGGCAGCCCCTCCAGGCGGCCGGGCCCCGAATGCTCTTCCACTTCGACTTCGCGAACTACTTTCGCATGCTCCGACTCGCCTGGGGAGAGCGGGACGCCGGAGTCCGCGCGTACTACCTGGTGAAGCTGCTGCTCTGGATCCCGCCGGTGGCCGCCTTCCACGCCCTCTGCTTCTTCCTCGACGGAATCTTCTTCCCGGGCCTGCACCGCACACGGATCCGCACGCCCGTGTTCGTGATCGGCCACGCGCGCAGCGGCACGACGCTGGTGCACCGTCTGCTCTCCGAGGACCCGGGGCGTTTCAGCACCTTCCGCCTCTATGAGATGTTCTGGCCCTCGCTGCTCCAGAAGAAGGTGATCCGCGCGCTCGCCGACCTCGACGCTCGACTCGGCGGCTTCTTCGGGCGGCGCGTGCGCGCCTGGGAGGAGAAGCGCTACGCCGCGCTGCGCTCGGTGCACCCGACCGGCCTGACCGAGCCCGAGGAGGACGATCAGGTCCTCTACTACTCCTGCGCCTCGGGGTTCTGGATCACGAAGATGCCCTACATGGGCGACCTCGACTTCTTCTACGTGGACCGCTGGCCCGAGCGCAGGAAGCGGCGCCTGATGCGCTTCTACGCCGACTGCATCCGGCGCCAGCTCTACCTGAACGGCGGCGATCGCATCCACCTGTCGAAGAACCCCGTCTTCCCCGGTCGCACCGAGACGTTGATCGAGACGTTTCCAGACGCCCGGATCGTGATCCCCGTGCGCAACCCCTACGAGACGATCCCGAGCCTGCTCAAGCTGATGCGGGCGAGCTGGAAGGGGCTCGGCTGGGGGGAGGCGCGCCAGCAGCGATGCCTGCACATCCTCGCCGAGCAGAGCTTCGACACCTATCTCTACCCGCTCCGGGTGCTGGCCCGGCACCCCGAGACGCCCCACGCGGTGATCGACTACCGCGACGTCGTCGCCGATCCCGCGGCGACCATCGAGCAGGTCTACCGCGACCTGGGTTTCGAGATGACCCCCGAGTACCGCGAGCGACTGCTCGACGAGGGCAAGCGCGCCCGGGCCCACCGCTCGGGCCATTCCTACAGCCTCGCCGAATTCGGGCTCGAGGCCGACGCGATCCGCACCGGCCTGGCCGAGCTCTTCGATCGCTACCGCTGGGACGAGGACGCCGCCGGAGCGGCACCTCCAGGAGGATCGTGATGTCCGATGCACAGAAGGATCTGCGGGCCGCCTGGGACGATCTGATCGCCGAGCTCCAGCGCGCGCGCGACGCGATCGACCAGCCCGAGCTGATGCCGGCTCCGCCGAGCGACCGCAACCTCGCCGAGGGCTACCGATACCTCGCCGGCTTCGTGCACAGCGCCGTCGAGCGCGCCTTCCATCACGACCCACGCTTCCCGAGCTTCCGCCACGCACTCTCGATCGTGAACAAGGCCACGATCGACAACGCCGACGCCATCTACTTCTTCGCGCCGATCGACGGGCGGGAGCGCTACGTGATCCGCGGCCGCGTGGGCGACCACCGCCACTGGCGCGGCGAGGTGCCGGCCGCGAGCGGCCGCAAGGCACCCCAGTACCTGATCTTCGAGCTCAACGACGGGCCCCTCGCCGGCGACTCGGGCAGCCTGGCCGAGCTGCGCCCGGGGGTGAAGGTGCAGACCGGGCGACTCGACTCCTCGCAGATCGAGGTGTCGCCCGACGGCGAGTTCGAGATCCTGCTCGCCCCCGAGCGGCCCGCCGGCTACGCGGGCCACTTCATCGCCTCGCACCGTCGCGTCCAGCGTCCCCCGCCCGACGATCCGGACGGGTCGCTCGACCGCTACGCGTGCTGGGTGAGCGGGCGCCAGCTCTTCTACGACTGGGAGCGCGAGGACCCGACTCCGCTCTCGATCACGCGGGTCGGATCCGAGGGCGACCACCCGCCGATCTACACGCCCGAGCAGGCCGCCGCGCAGCTGCGCGAGCTGGGCGCCCTGGTGCGCGGTCAGATGCACTTCTGGAACGAATTCTACACGGTGCTGCTCGAGGTCTACGGCAAGCGCGACGGGAAGGAGGGCCCGCGCTTCATGCCGCGCAACGCCTTCAACCAGCCCAACGCCGCCTCGGGCGCGACGGGCGGCGGGCAGAGCACGAACATCTACGCGGGCGGCGTCTTCGAGCTGGAGCCCGACCAGGCGCTGATCGTCGAGTCGCGCATCCCGGAGCCGCCCCAGTACATCGGCTTCCATCTGGGCAATCTCTGGGGCGAGTCGCTCGACTTCGCCAACTACCAGACCAGCCTGAACGGCTTCCAGGTGGAGCCCGACGCCGACGGCGTGCTCCGCTACGTGGTGGCCCACCGCGACCCGGGCGTCCCCAACTGGCTGGACACCACCGGGCACCGGGAGGGCTTCCTCACCCCGCGCTGGGCCTACTCGGTCCAGCCGCCGCCCGACCGCTGGCCGAGCATCTCGGCCCGGGTCGTGCCCTTCGACCGGATCCGCGACGAGCTGCCGGCCGGGGTGCGGACGGTCGCGCCCGAGGAGCGGGCGGAGCGGATCCGGGTGCGGCAGGAGCACGTCCAGCGCCGCTACCGGGTCTTCTGAGTCCGGCGGCGGGCTTCCCATCCGGGGGCCGGGTCGGGCTATACTCGGCGACCGTTCGCGGACCGCCGACAACGCCGACAGGGACAGCCGACAACGCCGACAGGAGTGGCAGCGATGCGCAAGAGCCGGGAGCAGGAGAAGGGCAGCGAGGTCAACCTCACGCCGATGCTCGACGTGGTGTTCATCATGCTGATCTTCTTCATCGTGACGGCCTCCTTCGTGAAGGAGGCGGGTGTCGAGGTGAGCCGGCCCAACGCCCAGACCGCCGAGCGCCGCGAGCGCGGGAACATCCTGGTCGCGATCACGGAGAACGACCAGATCTGGATCGACCGACGCGAGGTCGATCCGCGGGCGTTGAAGGCGAACATCGAGCGCCTGTACGCCGAGAATCCCCAGGGACAGCTGATCATCCAGGCCGACAAGGCCTCGAAGAACCGGCTGCTGGTCGAGGTGATGGACGCCGCCCGCGCCGCGGGCGTGGAGAGCGTCTCGATCTCCGCGATTCCGGCCGCCGGCTGATCCCGCTCCGGGCTCGTACACGGCGAGCTAGCCGAGGCCGACCTCGAAGGCGTCGGGGTCGGATCTCTCCGTGCGCTCGCGGAACTCGGTCATCGAGTAGGGCCACTGGGTGACGACGCGGCCGCTGGGCGTTCGGTAGTAGCCCGTGCAGCCGGCTTGCCACACGGAGACGCCGGCGATCGCCCGCTGGACCTCCTCGTTGTAGCACTCCATGGGCTCGGGCCGGACGTCGATCCAGGCGAGACCCTCGGTCGCGATGCGCTGGATCTGCCGCAGCGCGTACTCGACCTGGCACTCGATCATCGCCAGGATCGACCCGTTGTTCGTGTTCGGGCCGTAGAGCATGAAGAGGTTGGGGAAGCCCGCGGTCGTGATCCCGAGGTAGGCGCGTGCTCCGTCCTCCCAGGCCTCGGCGATCCGCCGCCCGTCTCGTCCGGTGACGTCGATCGCCGACAGGTACTTCGTCGCCGAGAAGCCCGTCGCGAGGATCAGCGTGTCGAGGCGGCGCGTGCGGCCGTCGATCGTTACGACGCCTTCGGGCGTGATGCGTTCGATCGCATCGGAGACCAGCTCGAGATTGGGGCCGTTGAACGCCGCGTAGAAGTCGTTCGCGATCAGGGGCCGCTTGCAGCCGAAGGGGTGTTGGGGACGCAGCTTGCGGCGCAGCTCGGGGTCCTCGACCACCTCGATCGCGCCCAGCCCCAGCGCCTCCATCTCGGCGAGCATGCCCGGGTCCGAGAAGGTCATGCCGCCGTCGACGCGGCGGTAGATCTCGTCGCGAATGGCCGTCACCAGGCGCGGGTCGGTGCGGAACTGCTCGAGCTGTTCCTCGCTGTAGGGGGTGTCTTCCTTGGGCAGCACCCAGTTCGCGGTGCGCTGGAAGAGATGAACCTGTGCGGCCTCCTTCACGATCTCCGGTACGAACTGCACGGCACTCGCCGCGCTTCCGATCACGCCGACGGTCTCGCCCGAGAGGTCGTGGTCCCAGCGCCAGTGGGCCGAGTGGAAGCAGGTACCCGCGAAGGCATCGAGGCCCTCGATCTCCGGCCGGACCAGCTCGTTGAACATTCCGATCGCGCTGACGACGACCTCGGCCTCGATCTCGTCCCCCGATTCGAGCGAGAGGGTCCAGCGGGCACGAGCTTCGTCCCAGCGGGCGGCGCGCACCGCGTTCCCGAAGCGGCAGTAGGGAAGCAGCGCGTACTTCTCGGCGATGTGCTCCATGTAGGCCAGGATCTCGCGCTGGGGCGCGTAGGGGCGCGACCAATCGCGCTTGATTTCGAAGGAGAACGAGTAGAGATGCGAGGGGATGTCGCAGGCGCAGCCCGGGTAGCGGTTGCGGCGCCAAGTGCCCCCGACCCCCTCGTCCTGCTCCAGCAGCACGAAGTCGTCGAAGCCGGACTGCTTCAGGCGGACGGCCATGCACAGGCCGCCGGGGCCGGCGCCGACGATCGCGATGCGCGGTGTGCGCCGTCGATGGCTCGTCGCGTCCAATCGGTCCTCTTCCTGTCCACACGGGCCCGCGGGTCCGGCCGCGTTACTAAATCATGATTGACTTGGTTGTCAAACGTGATTGAAAACATCGGGCCGCGGGTCTAGGATCCGCCGCATGCCCGGTACCCGGCGAATCAGGCCGATTTCCGCCGACGCGGCGGGCCCGGTTCGCGACTGGTCGCGCTACCGGGGCAACCTGGCGCGCCACCTGATCGCCATCTCGCGAGACCTCCAGGCGCGGGTCATCGGCTCCCTGCGCGACGAGCGCGGCTACGCCGGGCTACGCCCGAGCTTCGGGCCGATCCTGTCGCGGGTCTGGCAGCAGGGCCGGCCGCTCACCGCGCTGGCGAGCGAGCTGGCGATCAGCACCCAGGCCTGCAGCCAGCTCGTGAGCGCCGCCGAGGCGGCCGGCTATCTCGAGCGCCGGCCGAATCCCGAGGACGGGCGCTCGAGGGTGGCGGTGTTGACGGCGCGGGGCCGCGGCCTGGTCGAGCACGGCGTGCGGATCATCCTGGAGAGCGAGGCGGAGTACGCGACGCGCGTCGGGGCCGGTGCCTACCGGCAGTTCACAACCTCCCTGGCCGCGCTCTACCGCGGCCTGGGCATTCCGATCCACGCCGACGCCGGGCTGACCGCGCGGGCCGGGCGCTCCGCCGGGGTCCTGCCGCTGCTGGCGGTGCGCATCCAGGAGCAGCTGATGCGGGCGGCGCTCGCCCGGGGACACGCGGGACTCAAGATGTCCCACGGCGAGGTGTTGCCCCACATCGGTCCCGACGGGGCGCGCGTTCACGAGATCGCGCGTCTCCAAGGAGTGAGCCGCCAGGCGATCCACGCCACCGCACGGGACCTCGAGAGCCTGGGCTACCTGCGGCGCCGGGTCGATCCGCGCGATCGGCGCGGGATCGTGCTCGCGCTGACCGAGCGGGGCGCAGAGCTGATCGGCGACTCGGTGGCCGCGGTGGACGAGCTCGAGCGGTCGTTCCGGGCGATTCTCGGTGCCGTGCGCTTCGCGCAGCTCGAGCGCGTCGCGCGCGAGCTGTACCGGTCGCTGCGCCCCGACGCACCCTCGACGGCGCCCGGCGCCGGGGCGGGGGAAATCGAGCGGCTGGCGGAGCGCCTGCGGCGTCGGCTCGGACGCGACGGCGCCGAGCGCCTGGCCGCGCTGCTGGAGACCGGGCAGGGGCGGGGCGCGCCGTGAGCTACGACTGGCGCGCCGCGCTGGTCTTCCTCGCTGCGCTGGTGGCCCTCACCGGGGCGAGCCGGTTCGTGGCCTTCCGGGTGCCCGCCCTGCGGCGGATGCGCGATCTGAACCGGGAGGCCGATCGCCGCAAGCTCTCCCGCCGCCGCTTCGCGGAGGCGGTCCGGGTGAACAACCGGGCGGGCCTGATCGCGAACCTCGTGTTCTACGTCACCGTCCTCCCGCTGTGCGTGGACCTGGCGCCGCGGCCGCCGTGGCGTCACGTGCTCGACGTCGCCGCCGTGCTGATGGTGTTCGATCTCCTCTACTACCTGACCCACCGCTTCCTGTTCCACGGCAAGCTGCTGCGCAGGGTGCACGCCCTGCATCACCAGGCCCGGACGCCCACCTACGTGGACGCCCTCTACGTGCACCCCCTGGAGACGGTGATCGGGCTCGCCCTGTTCCTGTTCTCGATCCCGCTCGTGGCGGCACTCGGGGGTGCGCCGCTCTCCGCGCTGTCGATGGCGGTGGCGACCTTGATCTTCACCCAGGTGAACACGATCAATCACACCTTCGTGCACCTGCCCTACTTCCCGTTCAAGACGCTCGACTACGTCACGGGGGTGCACGCGGCCCACCACGTGGACATGAACCGCGGCAACTTCGCGACGCTCACGATGCTCTACGACGTTCTTTTCGGAACCTACGAGAAGCCGGTCCACCGGCTCGCGCCCTGACAGGAGAAGAGATGAATCAGCGCCTGTTCGACCGCGTTCGCGCCATCGACACCGACACCCACATCACCGAGCCGCCGGACGTCTGGACCGCGCGCGTGTCGACCGCGAAGTGGGGCGACGCCGTGCCGCACGTCCGCAAGCACGGCGGTCGCGACGTCTGGTTCATCCGCGACCAAGCCGTCGGGTCGCCCGGCTTCACCACGATGGCCGGCTTCGACGGCTCGATACCCGACGGCCCGAAGGGCTACGACGACATCCCCCGCGGCGCCTTCGACGCCGGGGAGCGCCTGAAGCACATGGACGCCGAGGGCATCTACGCCCAGGTGCTCTACCCCAACGTGGGCGGCTTCGGATCCGGGGGCTTCCTCAAGCTGAAGCAGCCCGAGCTGATGCTCGAGTGCGTGCGCGCCTACAACGACTTCCTGATCGACTGGTGCAGCGCCGATCCGAAGCGACTGATCCCCGTCGCCGCCATGCCCTTCTGGGACGTGAGCGAGTGCGTGAAGGAGGTGGAGCGCGCGGTGGCGAAGGGGCATCGAGCGGTGCTCGCCGCCTCCCAGCCCGAAGCCTGGGGAGAGCCGCCCCTCTCCGCCCGGCACTGGGATCCGTTCTGGGCCGCCGTGCAGGAGACCGGCGTGCCGATCAGCTTCCACATCGGAGGCGGCGATCTCTCGGACCTGTTCGTGGACCAGTACGGCCTCGGCATGCGCGCCAACTTCGCGCGCGTCTCCTCGATGATCTTCATGCAGAACGTCACCTGCCTCGCCGACCTGATCTTCGGCGGCGTATGCCATCGCTTCCCGAATCTGAAGCTGGTCTCGGTGGAGAGCGGCGTCGGCTGGATCCCCTCCTATCTGGAAGCCGCCGACTGGCAGTTCGTGAACAGCGAGACGCGCCGGGAGCATCCCGAGTACGACCTGCTGCCGAGCGAGTACTTCCGGCGTCAGATCTACGGCTGCTTCTGGTTCGAGAGCCAGGGCCTGCGCGCGGCCCTCGAAGCGTTCCCCGACAACCTCCTGTGGGAGACCGACTTTCCGCATCCGACCTGTCAGCACCCGGGGCTCACGGGCGGGCTCACGGAGCATCCCGCCGACTACGCCGAGCACGCCTTCACCGGGGTGCCCGAGTCGACGATCGAGCGGGTGCTGCACGGCACCGCCGCGGCGCTGTACGGCATCGCGTAGCGAGCGCCCGGTGGACGAGCTGCGGGAACGACTGGAGAAGTATGTCGCCAAGCCGATGGGCGCACCGTCGGTCGCGCCCGATCCGGTGAACGTGCCGATGATCCGCCACTGGGTGGACGCCTTGGACGACCGCAACCCGGTGTACCTCGACGAGCAGCTCGCGGCGACCACCCGCTTCGGCGGGATCGTG
This sequence comes from uncultured Spirochaetales bacterium, assembly GCA_964653555.1. Lineage (GTDB taxonomy): Bacteria > Myxococcota_A > UBA9160 > UBA9160 > SMWR01 > JAHEJV01. The sequence goes on from CAZZFT010000017.1 coordinate 43,704, forward strand.
GCGCCTCCGGCGATGCTCCAGGCCTGGGGGATGCCGCGCCCCCGGATCGAGGGCATCGCCGCGCGCGGCGGCGCACCGGACGACATCCCCGCGGACAGCGCGATCCCCGTGCTGGACGAGGCGGGCTTCGTCGGGACGCTCGCCACCAACTCCGAGCTCGAGTTCGTGCGCTACCTGCGGCCCGGCGACCGCCTTCACCTGGAGACGGAGCTGGAGGCGATCTCGGAGCGTAAGTCCACGGCTCTCGGTCAGGGCTACTTCGTTACCTGGGTGACCACCTACCGCGACGCGGCGGGCGACGTCGTGGGGCGCCAGCGCTTCCGGATCCTGAAGTTCGACCCGCGCACGATCGACCCGAGCCGACGCGGAGCGGCGCGATGACCGCGCCCTCGATCTCCTGCGCCGCGATCGACGTCGGCGACGAGCTGACGCCCTTCGCGCTGCCGGTCACCGCGACGGTGATCGTCGCCGGGGCGATCGCCTCCCGGGACTTCATGCCCGCGCACCACGACCCCGAGTTCGCCCGGGCGCAGGGCGCGCCGGACGTGTTCATGAACATCCTCACCACCAACGGCTACGTGGCGCGCTTCGTCAGCGACTGGGCCGGACCCCAGGTGCGGATCCGCGCGATCCGGATCCGGCTCGGGGCGCCCGCGGTGCCCGGGACGACGCTGCGCTTCTCGGGCCGGGTCGCCGGCAAGCGCGAAGAGGGCAGCGAGTGCGTGCTCGAGCTGGAGGTGCGGGCAGCGAACGATCTCGGCGACCACGCGACCGGGACCGTGGAGTGCTCGCTCCCGCTCGGCTGAGCGGCGGAGCGGCAAGGAGAGCGATCTTGGCGCGGAGCAGGGCACACATCGCGGGCATCGGAGAGACGCGTTATGCGCGCTGGGGCCGGATCGGCGACGCGACCGAGCACGCCCTCGCGTGCGAGGCGATCCAGCGAGCCGTGGCGGACGCCGGACTCTCCATGGACCGCGTCGACGGCCTGGCGTCCTTCGCCGACGACCGCAACGAGGCGGTCTTCCTGGCCGCCGAGCTGGGGCTTCCGGCGCTGCGCTTCGCCAACATGGTCTGGATGCCGGGGGGCGGTGGCGGCTGCGCGGCGGTGGGAAACGCCGCGATGGCGGTGGAGACGGGCCAGGCCGAGGTGGTGGTGGTCTACCGCTCGCTCTGCCAGGGACAGTTCTTCCGCTTCGGGACCGGCGGTCTCGATGCCTCCGCGCCGGTCGAGCCGAAGCCCCCGACGCTCCAGCCCGCCAGCTCACCGATGTTGGCGTCGATGGGCTTCGCCATCCCCTACGGGCTGATCATGGCCGCCGCGGCCTACGCGCTGCCGACACGGCGCCACATGCACCGCTACGGCACCACGAGCGAGCAGCTGGGCCGGATCGCGGTCACCTTCCGCGAGCACGCGAGTCGCAACCCGCGCGCCGTGATGGGCGCTCGGCCGATGACGCTGGCCGATCACCAGGCGTCGCCGATGATCGCCGACCCGCACCGCCTCTTCGACTGCTGTCTGGAGAGCGACGGCGCCTGCGCGGTGGTCGTGACCACCGCCGCGCGCGCGCGCGACCTCGCGAAACGGCCCGTCGAGATCCTCGCCAGCGAGCAGGGAGCTCCGAAGGGATACGCCTTCGGGCCCTTCACCAACGCCAACGTCGACGACGCCCTCTACGCTACCGGCGGCTGCGAGGAGCTGGCCGGCCGCCTCTACGGCAAGGCCGGTCTCGGCCCCCGGGACGTGGACGTGGCCCAGATCTACGATCACTTCACGGGATGCGTACTGATGCAGCTCGAGGACTACGGCTTCTGCGAGCGAGGGGAGGGCGGACCCTTCGTCGACAGCGGGGCGCTCTCCTGGCAGGGAGGGAGCCTCCCCACCAACACCCACGGCGGCAGCCTGTCCGAGGCCTACATCCACGGCCTCAACCACGTCGTCGAGGGCGTGCGCGCGCTGCGCGGGGAGTCGGCCAACCCGGTCGACGGCGCCGAGGTGTGCCTGGTGACGAGCGCGGCGTGCGTTCCCTCGAGCGCGCTCCTGCTGGGGCGCCGATGAGCGAGCGCTACTTCCCGGACACGATGCCGGCGCCGCTGGCGGACGCCGTCACGCTGCCCTGGTGGCAGGCCGCGGCGGAGCACCGTCTCGTGGTGCAGCGGTGTACGGCGTGCGGGCGCACCCGGCTTCCCCCCGCGCCGGTGTGCGCCGCGTGCCGTTCCACGGAGGCGGACTGGCGGGAGGTCCCGGGGCGGGGCGAGGTCTACACCTACACGGTCGTGCACCGCCCGATCGCTGCGGGCCAGCCGCTGCCCACCGTGATCGCCGTCATCGCGCTCGAGGAGGCCGGCGGCGTGCGGATGATCTCGAACCTCGTCGAGGTCGAGCCCGAGGCGGTGCGAATCGGGATGCCCGTCGAGCTGGTGTGGGAGGACATGAGCGCGGACCTCGCGGTCCCGCGCTTCCGCCCGGCGTAGGGCGACAAAGAACATCCATTGGGGAACCCGCTCGGGCCGGTGGACGGGCTTGTGAAGGAAGGGAAGCGCGCGTCGCCGACAAGACGACGGTTCGTGCCAGAGCCCGTGCCTGTCCGGCCTCGCCCAGGGTGAACACGCGGCCTCGCGGGCCGGCTGCCGCCCTCGCTCGCGCGCCCGCGCGCGGCACGCCCATCGCATCTCGGCCTTCCGATGTCGAAACGCGCTCCCTCCGGCCCCGGGTACACACCGCATCTCCCGCAGCACACGCTCCTCCACCGCGTGATCCGCGAGCACCTCGAGCCCTTCCTCGCACGCGCTCGAACTCGCGAGCAGCCTGCGCCGCACTTCGTCGAGCAGGAGCTCCGCGCCTTCCTGCGCTGCGGCGTCCTCGCCCACGGCTTCCTGCGCCTGCACTGCGACGACTGCGGCCACGACCGCCTCGTCGCCTTCTCGTGCAAGCGCCGCGGGTTCTGCCCCTCCTGCGGCGGCCGGCGCATGGCCGACACGGCGGCCCACCTCGTGGATCGCGTGCTTCCCCCGGTGCCCGTCCGCCAGTGGGTGCTCACACTCCCGTACCCTCTTCGCTACCGCTGCGCCTACGACGCGAAGCTCACGAGCGCCGTGCTGCGCGCCTTCCTGCGCGCCCTCTTTGCGGAGCTGCGACGGCGCATCCGGCGCCACTGGGGCGTGCGCGCCGAGCAATGCGGAGCCGTCACCTTCCTGCAGCGCTTCGGCTCGGCACTCAACCTCAACCTCCACTTCCACACCCTGGTCCTCGACGGCGCCTATCCGTATGCGGGCCCTCCCGAGGATCCGGTTCGCTTCCTCCCGCTGCCCCCTCCGACGCACGACGAGGTGGCCCGCGTGCTGGCGGGATGCGCGCGCCGCATCCGCCGTCTGCTCGAGGCGCGTGCCGAGGAGGACGCGGACGTCCTCGCCCGGAACGAGCCACTGCTCGCGCTGCTCGCCGCGGCATCGCTGCGCACGCGCACCGCCCTCGGCTCGGCTTCCGGCGAGCGCTGGCGCCAAGTGGGCGATCGCGTCGAGCCGGCTGCCCCGAGCGACGACCCGGACGCCTCGCCCCGCGTCCCCGAGCACCGTGGCATGAGCCTGCACGCGGAGGTCTCCGTGCCCGCCCGCGACCGCCGCCGGCTGGAGCGCCTATGCCGCTACGTGGCGCGTCCACCGCTCGCGAACGAACGCCTCGAAGAGACACCGGACGGGGCGCTCCTGCTGCGCCTGAAGACACGATGGCGCGACGGCACCACCCACGTCGCGATGGAGCGAAGCCAGCTGATCGAGCGCCTGGTCCCGCTGATTCCGCCGCCGCGAGCCCACCAGGTGCGCTACCACGGCATCCTGGCTCCCTGCGCGAGCTTGCGCTGCCGCGTGTTACCGGTGCGCGACCCGGGGCCCGGTGTGAATGTCCTGCCGGGCGACCGTGCGCAGGGCGATTCACCAGCTGCAGCCGGCGCCAGCGTGGGTCCCGCAACGGCGGGCCCGCCGAGCGCGACGGGATCCGGCGCCACGGCAGCGCCGGCGGAGGGACTCGGGTCCGAGCCCGGCCCCGGCGCCGCCACGAGCTGCCACGAGCGTGCCGGCGCCACGTCTCGGCGCTTCCGCTGGGCCGAGCTCCTCCAGCGCGTCTTCGCCGTCGATGCCCTCCGCTGCCCGCGCTGCGGATCCACCCTGCGCCTCGTCGCCGCGATCGAAGATCCGGCCATCGCCCAGCGCATCCTCGAATGCATCCGCCCGGGCACCCCCCGTCCCTCCGACGGCATCAGGCCGTGACGCTGGCGCGCACGCCGCTCCGAGCGACGAGGATGGGTACTTCGACCAGAGCCCGCGCGATGAAGACAGCTGGGGGTGAGCTCGGAGGCGCCAGGTCGGACGTCGAGGCATGGATCGGTCCCCGAGAGGCGACTTGCGCCCAAACACCCCCGGCACCCCGCTCCAGCCGAGGGGCGCCGTGTCACGCAAAGAGAACGACACATAGCCCAGCGGCCCAGCTTGAAATCACCCGCCGCGGGCAGCACGGTTGACACAACCCTGCTTCTCGGCCCTGGCGCGAATCCAGAGCTTATACTGCCTATCCTCGATCGTCATCGCGAGCGATCACCGCGGAACGAAGCTGAAGGCCGCCCTGCGCGA
>CAZZFT010000018.1:0-48096 GCA_964653555.1 uncultured Spirochaetales bacterium
CGAGCAGGTCCCAGATCATCTGCTTCGCGTCCCGGCGCAGCGCCTCGAGCTTGGCGACGTCGTCCAGGCTGGGGAACCAAGCGAAATCCCCTCCCGCACTGAACGCCCGACCGCGGCCGATCAGGAGCACGGCCCGGGCGTCCTCCTCGCGCTTGAGATCCCGGAATACGCGAGTGAGCTCTTCGTGGAGCAGCGCGTCCACGCTGTTGAGCTCGTTATCAGGATGATCGATGGCGACCCGGAGCACGTCACCGACGCGATCGAAGTGGAGCGCCCGATAGCCGTCCATATCCCCTCCCGGCTCGGCAATGTCGCCCGGCCAGAAGCGGGCCGCCAGCGCGATCCGGCGGCCGGCCTGCCCGTGCGGGAGCGCGGGTAGCCTGGGCCGCGCGGCGCACGCGTGCAGAAGACCCGCGAAATCCAGCACCGACCGCGCGAGGGAACCGGGTGCAGCGCGAACCGCTTCAGATCGAACGGGTACGGACCGGGTACGGACCGGTCTGCGACCCGAACCTGCAGAGTCGCCTCGAAACGAGGTCTCCGAGCCGCGCCCGGCCCGACTCGCAGCCACCTTCCACCCCCCCGTGCGCGCACGAGTCTGTAGAATAATCGCTCCCTGGGGGTATATGATGTCCGCCGATTCTGGGGAACCGAGCGGGAGGACTGCTTGACCGCACCGATCGCTACTCTCGCGCCCATAGCGCGCGCGGCTGCTGGCGTTCTGCTGGCCGCGCTCCTGGTGAGCGCGGCCGCGGTGGCCGAGGAGCCCTCGAGCGCGACCCAGGCCCCCGCGGAGCCCTCCGTCTCCGAGATGGAACGCAGCTTCGAGGCCCTGCTGGACACTCGCAAGACCGCCAACAAGCAGTCCGCCAAGGTCCAGGACCAGATCGACGATGTCGCCGATGCGACCGATGTGCTCTCAGCGCAGTACCGCACCACCCAGAAGCAGATCGCTTCGATTCGCAATTACAACGACAAGATGCGGGACCTGATCCGAAGCCAGGAAGCGGACCTCGCATCCGTCGCGCAGCAGCTCGATCGCGTCGACGAGGTGGGGCGGAGCGTGACGCCGCTGATGTTTCGGATGATCGACGCGCTGGACGAGTTCGTGAAGCTCGACGTCCCGTTCCTCCCCGAGGAGCGAGCCAATCGGATTAAGGAACTCCGCGAGCTGATGGTCCGCTCGGACGTGACCAACTCGACGAAGTACCGTCAGATCATGGATACCTATCAGATCGAGAACGAATACGGCCGTACGATCGAGGCCTACCGAGATCGGATCGAGCTGAACGGGCAGCCGTCGACGGTGGACCTGCTGCGCTTCGGGCGTATCGCACTCGTCTATCGCACCCTCGACGGCTCCCAGACCGGTGTGTGGAACCAGAAGACTCGCTCCTGGCAACCACTTCCCGACAGCTTCGCGAGCGGAATCAACGAAGGGATCCGGGTCGCGCGCAAGCTCGCGCCACCCGACCTGATCGACATTCCCCTGCTCCCTCCCGACGTGGAGACGGCCTCGAACTGATGCGCGGCAACGCAATGATCACGGCTGGCCTGAGCACGCTGCTGCTCGCGGTGGCGGTCGCCCCCGCGCAGTCCGAGGAGGCGTCGAAGCATTCGACCCAGGACAAAGAGCCCGCGAAGGCCGAGAGCCCCGAGCCCATCCCGTTGCCGCGGCTCCGAGCGGAGATCCAGCGCGACATCGAGGCCGAGCAAACGACCGATCAGGAGCGTCTGAAGCGCTTCCAAGAGGCGAAGGCAGAGCAGGAGCGCCTCCTCGCCGACGCGAAGGACACGTTGCTTCGCGAAGAAGCGGTCAGCGAACGCCTGGAAGTCCGCTACAACGAGAACGACAAGACCTACGAGAAGAACGAGGCGCGGCTCGAGGAGCGACTCGGGCAGCTGGGAGAGCTCTTCGGAGTGGTCCGCCAGGTCGCGACCGACGCGGGCGGCAACATGTGGGCGTCGGTGACGAGCGCCGAGCTCGGCCAGCGCAAGGAGCTGCTCGATCGCCTGGGACGGAGCAAGGAGCTGCCCTCCACCCTCGATCTCGAACGGCTGTGGTACGAGCTCCAGCGCGAGATGACGGCGCAGGGCAAAGTCGTGACCTTTCCGGCGTCCGTTCTCGCCGCCTCCGGCGAGCTCGAAGACCTCCAGGTGACGCGGGTCGGAGCGTTCGCAGCGCTCGGGCCCGGTCGTTACCTCAAGTGGCAGCCCGAAGAGGGCAAGCTGGCGGAGCTTCCCCGCCAGCCACCCGCCCGCTACGTGAGCACGGTCGTCCAGTACCAGGCCAACGACGACGGCTATGCGCCGCTGGCGATCGACCCCGCGCGGGGCACCCTGATGGTTGGGCTCACCGATACTCCCTCCTTTCTCGAGCGCGTCGATCAGGGCGGGTTCATCGGCTACTTGACCATTGCGCTGGCGGCCGGGGCGTTGCTGCTCGGCGCAATCCGCTGGGTCTTCGTCACCGTGACGTCCCGCAAGGTGGCCGCGCAGCAGCGCAACCCCTCGCCGAGGCCGGACAATCCGCTCGGGCGGGTTCTCAGGGTCTACGAGGACAGCAAGGACCTCGACCCCGAGCACCTGGAGCAGCGGCTGGACGACGTCGTGCTCAAGGAGTCGGGCCAGCTCACCCGGCTGTTGTGGCTGGTCCAGACGGTGTCGATCGTCGCTCCCCTGCTGGGCCTGCTCGGCACCGTGACCGGCATGATCCAGACCTTCCAGGCGATCACCCTGTACGGAACCGGGGATCCGAAGGTGATGGCAGAAGGGATCTCCGAAGCCCTGGTCACGACCATGCTCGGGTTGTACGCAGCGATCCCCCTGGTCCTGCTCTACGGAGTCCTGTCCAACAGCACCCGCCGCATCATGAACGTCCTCGACGAGAGCGTGACCAAACTGGTCGCCGAGCGGAGCGAGGCCACCCATGCGTGAGGGCTCCTGAATGGCCGCGCCGCGCATGGCCATAGCGGTCGCGCTGGGGCTTCTCGTCACCTTCGCCCTGTTCTGGGTGATGCAGGCCCTGATCGGTGTCGAAGCGAAGCTGGGTAAGGCCACGCCGCCCCTCTCAGTCGAGTTCGTGCGTCTGCGCCGCGACACGGCGCCGCCGCCGAAGGAGCGCGAGCCGCCCAAGCGGGACAAGCCCGAAGCGCCGCCGCCGCCGCCGGAGATGAACGTCGCCAAGAGCATCAATCCCGGCGAGGCGACCGCCGACATCGTTCCCCTGGTAGACACCGCGAAAGAGGTCGCGGCGGCCACCAGCCTCTCCGCCGGCAGCAGCGACTCGGAATCCGTGCCCTTGGTGCGCGTCGATCCGGACTATCCGCCGCGCGCCCTGCAGCGAGGCATCGAGGGCTGGGTCGACGTGGAATTCACGATCACGCCGCTCGGCACCGTAGAGGACCCGAAGATCCTGCGCGCGAATCCGCCGGGCGTCTTCGAGCAGTCGACGCTGCGGGCCGTCCGACGTTGGCGGTACAACCCGCGAATCGAAGGGGGCAAGGCCGTGTCGCGCACGCAGCGCACCCGCCTCAGCTTCAGGCTCCCAGGCTAGGACCCGAGGACGACAGTTGAAGACCCTCCATCGTCAGCGGCTCGCTTCCCTCCTCGCGCTCCTCGTTCTGGGAGCGATGGGTGCCACCACGGCCCGCGCTGACGAGCCCAATGCGGAGCCGACGCCCAGCGGGGAGCAGGAGCCGATCGACCTCGACGCCCTCAACGCGGAGCGGGCGATCGTGCAGGGGACCCACCAGATCCGCCCGCGCGTCTCCCGGTACCTCTCCAAGGCCCAGAAGGAGGTCGACGCGGGCAACCCCGACGAAGCCGAGCAGCTGCTGCTGAAGATCCAACAGAGCCGCCTGAACATCCTGGAGAGCGCCTACGTCTCCCGTTATCTCGGGTTCCTCGCCTACAACGAGGGGCGGCCCAAGGACGCCATCACCTATTTCAAGCAGGCTCTCGACTCCCAGGCGATGCAGGTTCGAGAAGACATCTCCATGCGCTTCGGAATCGCGCAGCTGTACATGGGACTGGAGGAGTGGCAGAAGGCCATCGACTGGTTCAAGGACGGCCTCCGCTACACACCCAAGCCGGACCCGACTCACTACTTCTACATGGCCTTGGCCTACTTCCAGCTGCAGCAGTACGACCAGGTGATCGCCTACACCAACAAGGCGATCGAGACGTCTCCGCCCGCGAAGGAGGCATGGCTTCGCCTGCTCTCGGCGGTATACGCCCAGCAGGAAGACTACAAGGCAGCGATCCCCGTGCTCGAAGAGCTCGTGATCCGGTTCCCCCAGCGCGCTTACTGGGTCCAGCTCACCCTGATGTACGCAGCCAGCGACGACTATCCGACGGCTCTAGCCGCGCAGCAGGTCGCCTACAAGCAGGGCTTCCTGGTCGAGAGCAAGGAGCTGCTGCGCTTCGCGAGGTCTTACCTCTATCAGAATCTGTCCTACCAGGCCGCCGAGCTGCTCTCCAAGGAGCTCTCCGCGGGCCGGATCGAGCCCGACAAGGACGCCTACGAGCTTCTGGCGAACAGCTGGATCGGCGCGCGCGAATACAACGCGGCGCTTTCGCCGCTCCTGAAGGCCGCCGAGCTCGACGATAACGGCCAGCTGTACGTGCGCCTGGCCCAGGTGCACATGCAGCGCGAGCAATGGGCCGAGGCCATCGCGATGCTGCAGAAGGCCGTCGAGAAGGGGAAGCTCGAGCATCCCGGCAACGCACAGCTGCTGCTGGGCATCGCCAACCTGAACCTCGAACACCAGTCCGAGGCCTGGAGCTACTTCCAGCGCGCCCGCCAGTACGAAGACAGCCGCGTAGAGGCCGACCGCTGGATCGAACACGTCGAGAGGGAACAAGCCTCCGCTCAGAGCTGAGGGGCGCCCACTCGCGAATGCCGTTGGCGCCGAGACCGACCGGCCGCGGCCGAAACGCGCCTCCGTCACCATCAACCTGCGGGGACCGCACCCATGTCAGCCTCGGCTCGAGCCTGGCGAATCGCGCTAGGGGCACTCGCGCTCGGCCTCGTGTGCTCCGGATGCACCGGCGCCGCTCCGAACGCCACGACGGTCCTGGCCGCCAGCCCCGGGCACCAGACGTTGGTACTGCTCCCGCTCAACGTCGCCACTCCTCTACCTGCTGAGCTCGAGGATTCGAGCGCCGCCGTCTGGAGCGCGCTGCGCGACTACGTGCGCGGCCAGGGAGCGACGCTCAAGACGCTTCCGCTCCCGGTCGCCCGCCAGCTCTGGCTGGCGAGCATCCGTGCCGCACAGACAGCGATGGGCAAGCAGTCTGGATTCGATGACGCGGCCGTGTACTTCGTCCGGAGGCTCGCTGAGAACGCGGACTTCGACGCCGTGATCATGCCGTCCCTGTTCGTCCAGCGAGCGCATCTCGAAGGCGTCAAGGCCGAGTGGGACGGCGTGGAGCGGGAGCTCGAATTCGAGATGGCGCGTCGCAGCGTCTCGCTACCCGAGAACCTGGCAGTCGAGGGGGCTGCGCCCGCGGCATCCCTGCACGCGATCGTCCTCGACGCGGCGGGAGCGAAGCTCCAGGAGCAGCAGGCGGGCCTCGCCCTTCTGGTACGCATCCGGGTCGGCAGCGCCCAGGGCTCGGCCGAAGACGTCCGCTTCTCGTTCATTCCGATCGATCAGCCCTTCGCGGATCGCGCGCAGCTAACGGCGGGCATCGCGCGCGCCCTCGCGCCCTTTCTGCCCGATCGTTCGAGCGGCTCCACAGCTCCCGACCCGCCGCACGACGTAGGCGAGCCCGCGCCCCGATCCTGAGCGCCTCCGACCCCGCCGGCGGGTCAGCAACCGGATCCGGAGTTCACTAGTGTCCGGCGCGATGGCACGACGCCAGGAGCAGGAGCCGGCACGGCCGGAGGTCGTGGAGCTGGCAGGCGGGGTGCTCCGGATGGAGCTGCCCATCCGCTTGCCGGGCCTGGGTCACGTCAACTGCTACGCGATCCCCGATGCCAACGGCGCTGCGATCGTCGACCCGGGGCTGCCCGGTCCGGGCACCTGGAAGGTGCTGGGTGAGCGCCTCGCGCAGGCCGACCTGCGGCCTCGAGACGTCCATACGGTGATCGTCACCCACTCCCACCCCGATCACTTCGGGGGAGCGGCGCGCTTCGCGAAGGAGACGGGCGCCGCGATCGTCGCCCACCACCGCTTCCAGTTCGGGCCGTTCGGACCCACCGGGGAGCCCGAGGTCTCGGTGGAGGACCTGGCCGCCCACCACCGGCATTCCCACGGTGGACCGCTCGGCGGTGAGGAGGACCCCCTGCCCGAGGGGTTTCAGAGCGCGATCGACGACGCCCAGGCGATCCTCGAGCAGGCACGCTCGGCCGGGCGGACTCCCTGGGGCGGTCCGCGTCCGATGCCTCCCCTTCTCACCCGGATGCGCTGGCGATTCGCGCGCTGGCTGGGTCGGTCCTTCCTCCCGACGGTGACGAAGCCGGTCGATCACGGCGACGTGTTGTGGCTGGGAGGTCGGGAGTGGTTCGTCACGCACACGCCCGGCCACACGGGCGACCACATCTGCCTCCACGACCCCGATTCGGGCGTACTGCTCGCCGGCGACCACGTGCTGCCCACCATCACGCCTCATATCGGAGGCATCAGCAGCTCCCCCGATCCCCTCGCCTCCTTCTTCTACAGCCTGGACCGCGTGGCCGAGATCCAGGGCATCGAGCTCGTCCTGCCTGCCCATGGCCACCCCTTCGACGACCTCGTGGGCCGCACCCGCGCCATCAAGCGTCACCACGAGCAGCGGCTCGAACGGGTCCGGGAGATCTCCCGGGAGTTCGGCCGAGCCGAGACCGTCCGGGCCTTCTCCGAGCGCCTGTTCCACCCCCGTAGCTGGGGACCGATGGCCGAGAGCGAGACCTATGCCCACCTCGAGCACCTGCGCATGGCGGGGAACGCGGACCGCAACCGGTCCCGAGACGGAACGCTCCGCTACCTGACGGGATGAGCGGAGCATGAAGAAGCTCTCGATCGACTTCGAGTTCTCGTCGCGCCGCTGGTGGGAGAACGGAGGCCAGGACCTCTGGGACGCGGTGACCGAAGGGTTCGACGGCAGCGGCGTCCTCGTCGACGACGACCTGGCCGCGTCCTGGCTCGATCAGGCGCGCACCATTCCGGGATGGGACGACGGGGCGGACTACGCCCCCCATCCCGTCCGGGCCAGCGAAGTCGAGGAAGACGAGCCGGAGCTCTAGCCCGGCGGGAGCCCCCCCTTCGCTTGCCCGCGGCTCGCCACGCGTCGGCCTCCCGGCTCGGTTCGGGCCACCGCCGGGAGGGGGGCCGGCGACTCTCTCCGCCGTGCAAGAAACTTCGCGCTCGTGATGATCGTCACACGCGCGTCCCCTCCCTTCTCGTAGAATCCGCCTCGCCCACGCTAGCTCGGGGCGCCGACCGACTTGCCGGCGCCCGGTCAAAAGAAAGAGCGGCTCAGAGAAACGCCGCACGGCGGGAGAGAGAACGTGGACGCGTCAGGGGGGACCCGTGTGCGCGCGATCGCAATCCTTGCGTTCGCGCTTCTGGGAGGCGGCGCTCAAGCAGCGACGCAGACCATCGTCGGTATCGATTCCTTGCACTTCGCGTGGGCGCGTTCGTCGGGCAGTCCGCGTGACTATCTGGTCGTCGTCTCGCGCAACGGCAGCGCGCTGACCGGCTACAAGCGGGTGACCGAGCCCAGCGTGGACATTCCGGTCGCGCCCTACGAGCGCGTCGCAGTCGCCGTCATGGCCCGTCGCCTGACCTCCAGTGGGAGCTATGCCTACAGCCCCCTCTCGCCCCTCTCGGACGAGATCCTCGTCCTGCCCTCCCCGGTCTTTCCGGTGCAGGGGCAGTGGACGCTCTACTGCGCCACCTGCGGGTTGCTGTCCGTCCGATCGCTCGCGGACGCGTCGGTGGTTGAGCGAGAGGGCCCGGCGCTCACCGCGCCCTGGAACATCGTCGGAGATGCCCGGGTGGGCGCCGGCGAGCCGGCGCTGATCTGGCACAACGCCCAGTACGACGGGCTCCAGCTGTGGGATCGCCGCGATCTCTGGCTGATTCCCGGCGCCAGCACGACGGTCCGGCACGGCGCGTTCTGGGTCGGCAGCGCCGACGTCGACCACGACGGCGTGGAGGAGCTGTTCTTTCACGACGAGAAGGCGAATCGCGTCGATGTGATGACGTTCACGGGGGCGCGACTCGAGCTCCGTGCGACGCGGACCGGCGCCGCCGGCTCGAGTCTGGTCGCGGTCGGTGAGTTCAACGGCGACGGGAGGATCGACCTGATCTGGCACGAGGCGTCGACCGGATCGGTCCGCATGTGGAGCGTTCCCGACAGTCTGACCCGCATCGACCAGCTACCTTCCGTGCTCCCGGCTGGCGACTACCTGATCTTCGGCTACTACCGCGACGCGCGAATCGTCGAGGTGGCGGACTTCGATGCCGATGGGCGAGCCGACCTGCTCTGGCGCCTCGCCGACGGCGCGATCCACATCACCTATCAGGACGCCGCCGGCTACCGTCCCATCACGCTGGCGACGGATCCGGGCGATCCCTACTGCGACGTCGTCGGAGTGGTGGACATCGACGGGGTCCCCGGCCTGGAGATCGCTCTGCAGGACCGCCGCAATGGCGAGATCAAGATCGCATTCCCCCGGATGTGGACGTATCCAGTCCGAAAGCGGGTCGCGTCTCCCGGAGCCAGGTGGAGGGTGGTGAACGTGGGCCGGCGAGCCGCGTCCTAGCCCCGCCGGGTCAGCCCGCCAGCCCGGCCCGGACCTCGGCCTGGAGGGCCTCGGAGCGCCGGCGCTCGGCGGGTGTGAGCGTGCCGGCCAGCCGGTCGCGCTTCTGTGCCGCGGACGCGTCTCCACGCTGGGCGGCGAGGGCGAACCAGGCGTGCGCGAGGGCGTGGTCGGGGTGCACGCCGCGCCCGACCTCGTAGAGGCCGCCCAACATCGCCTGGGCGCTCCGCTGGCCCGCCTTCGCCGCGCTCTGGATCCAGCGCAGGCCCTCCCCCTCGTCCTTCTTCCCGCCCCGTCCCAGGAAGAGCAGGCCGCCCAGGATGTACTGGGCGTCGTGCTGACCGGCCTCGGCCGCCTTGCTCAGCATCTCCCGCCCCTCCCGCTCGTCCTTCCGGACGCCGTCGCCCTGGAAGGTGGCCATCGCGAAGTTGAAGTGCCCGTCGATGTCGCCGGCATCGCTGGCGCGCCGAAACCACTTGGCCGCTTCCTCGAAATCCTGCTTCGTGCCGGTTCCGCGTGCGTAGAACTGGCCCACCGAGTTCATCGCCGCCGCATGACCCTGCTCGGCAGCGGCCATCGTCCAGCGGAACGCCTCCGCCGGGTCGGAGGACACGCCGCGGCCCTCGGCGTAGCGCTCGCCGAGCCGGGCCTGGGCGTCGCGGTCGCCGGCCTCGGCGGCCACCAACAGCCAGCGCGCCACCTCGCTCTCGTCGGGTGTTCCGTAGGTGCCCTGCTCGAGAAGATCGGCAAGGCGCAGCGCCGCGGGACCCGAGCCGTGCTCCGCGGCCGATCCGTACCAGTGCCGCGCCTGCGCGGCGTCCGCCGCCACGCCCTCCCCTTTTTCGTAGAGCTCGCCGACCCGCATTTCGGCAGCCGCGTTCCCGGTCTCCGCAGCGCGCAGAGTCCACCGGAACGCCTCCGCAGCGTCGGGGTCCTGACCGAGCCCCCGCGCGATCAGCGTGGCGAGATTCAGCGCGGCCTCCGGATGCCCCTGCTCCGCGGCGGCGCGGAACCAGCGCGCCGCCACCTGGAAGTCGCGGGCGGGTCCGAAGTCGTTGGTGTAGAGCAGACCGAGCTGGTTCTGCGCGTCCGCATTGCCCTGCTCGGCGCTCTTCTGGAACCAGTCGGCGGCCTCGCCGAAATCGCGCAGGGTGCCGCGGCCCTCGAGGTAGGCCCGCGCGACGGCCAGGGTCGCTTCGGGGGAGCCGCCCTCCGCGGCGCGCCGCAGCCACGTCAGACCCGCCACCGGATCGGCGCGCACGCCGTCGCCGGCGAACAGGCGCTCGGCGAGGGCTTGCTTCTCGGCCGCATCCCCCTTCTCGGCGGCGACCTCGAACCAGTGCAGCGCGCGGTCCGGGTCGGCGGGCACCAGATCTCCCGAGGCGTAGAGCTGGGCCAGGGCGACGGCGGCGTCCGTGCGCTCCTGCTCCGCCGCCTCGCGATACCAGCGCTCGGCCTCTGCTCCCGATCGCGAAACGCCGTTCCCGTCCCGATAGGCCTGGGCGAGCGCGATCTGCGCATCGGCGTCACCCCAGCGGGCTCTCCAGCGGACGCGATCGACGTCGCTGCATCCGAGCGAGATCCAGAGCGTCAGCGCGACCGAGATCCCGAACCGCACCGTCCGTGCCGCGGACTCCCCGCCGCGCCGGTCTCGCCGCCTGGCGCTCCGTTCGCGCACGGGAGGGATCCTAACAGAGCCGCTCGGGGATCGGTCCGTCCCTCACATCCCGGTGCCCCGCACGACCGCCGGGATCGTACGCAGCAGGATCTTGAAGTCGTTGGTGAGCGACCAGGTGTCGATGTATTCGAGGTCGAGCTTCACCCAGCCGTCGAAATCGACGGTGTTGCGGCCGCCCACCTGCCAGAGGCAGGTGATGCCCGGACGCATCGAGAGGCGACGGCGGTCGAAGGTGGCGTACTCCGCCACCTCGTGGGGCAGCGGCGGACGCGGGCCGACCAGGCTCATGTCGCCCCGGAGCACGTTCCAGAACTGCGGCAGCTCGTCGAGGCTCAGGCGGCGAAGCCACTTGCCGATCGGCGTGACCCGCGGGTCGTTGCGCATCTTGAACACCGGTCCCGCCATCTCGTTGGCGGAGAGCAGCTCGGACCGGCGCGCCTCGGCATCGACCGTCATCGTGCGCAGCTTCGCCATCCAGAAGGGACGGCCGTACATGCCGCTCCGCACCTGGCGGAAGAACACCGGCCCCGGGGACGAGAGCTTGATGGCGACCGCGGCCGCCGCGATCAGCGGCGACGCGACCAGCAACAGCATCGAGGCCCCGACCACGTCGACGAGCCGCTTGACGGCGAGCATGCTCCCGCTGTGGTGGACCGGCGCGAAGCTGAGCGCGGCGAGGGAGCCGAAGCGGGTCACGCGCGGCGGCGGAAGGTAGTCGCCGAACAGATCCGACAGCAGGGTCATCGGAACCCCGGCGCTGGCGCAGGTGCTCACGACGGGCCCCAGGTTGCCGAGCATCGAGCGCGGGCACGCGACGATCACCTCGTCGATGACCTGCTCCTTCAGGATGCTCGGCAGCTCGATCAGCTTGCGGATCCGATCGGTGGGAATGCGGGGATCGTGCGGCGAGTCTCCGTCGTCGAGAAAGCCCACCACGCGCAGACCCCACTCGCGGTGCCGCTGGAGAACCTGGAGGACGTGCCGGGCGCGGGTTCCCGAGCCGACGATCAGGACGTAGCGCGTGTTGTGGCCTCGCCGCCGGAAGGCGCGCATCGCGAACATCGCGACCGCACGTATGGACGCCAGCACCGCGCACTGCGCCGCCCCGACCGCGAGCGGGAACGTCCAGGCGACCGGAGCCGACACCAGGGTGATCACTGCGGCCAGCAGCACCGTGGAGATGGTGCCGGCGAAGAGCAGACGCGCGAGCACCTGACCGACGCCCCGTCGGCGCTGCGACTCGTAGAGGTCGAGCTGCCCCAGGGCCAGCGGCCAGGACAGACAGGCGACGAGACCGGGAATCAGCAGATCCAGACCGGTCGCGTCTCCCGCCACCGGCCCGCCCAGGACGGGCGAGGAGGCGATCGCGAGGAACACCAGGGCCGAGACGAGGACGTCGACGGCCAGCATCACGGGGCTGATCAGGTTCGCGTGGGCGCGCAGCATCGGCGGCACTCAGCGACCGACCGGGGGTCGGGACGGCATTTCCAAACGCGGTCGGGCGGGATGGGTCGGGGGCATGCCCTGAAGTAGCGCGCAGGCCCCGGTCGGTTACATCGAAGTCGCAGGGAAGCCGGTGGTTTCTGGTGCGCCCCTGCGCGGGGAGCGCAGAATTCCGCTCGGCTTGCATTCTGCGGAAAAACGCGATCGACTTGTCACCAGTTGGCGACTTCCACCGACTCTGGATCGAGAGCCCCGCGATCGCGGGACCGCTGAGCGGTCTTGCGGACGGGATCGGATTGGTTTCCCTGAGGGGATTGGGTAGGTTGCGTAACTACACTCCTGTCGGCCAGCGGATCCGCCGCTAGCAGCGTCGACAAGGGGCCCCGATGTACGAGTCCTTCTACGGTCTGGCCGAGCCGGCCTTCGCACTGACCCCGGATCCGCGTTTCCTGTGGCCCTCCGAAACCCACGAGGAGGGCTTCGCGACGCTCTATTACGGGATCACCCGCCGGAAGGGCTTCCTGCTGCTGACCGGCGAGGTCGGGGCGGGGAAGACCACCCTGCTGCGCGCGGCGCTGGCCCAGATCCCGACCGACATCGAGACGGCGCTGGTCATGAACACCGCCGAACTCTCCGGGCTCGACCTGTTCAAACTGATCGCGGCCGAGTTCCGCCTCGAGGGTCCGTTCCACACCAAGGCCGACTACCTGATCGCCCTGAACCAGTTCCTGCTGCGCCGGCTGGAGGTGGGTCTGAACACGGTGCTGATCATCGACGAGGCCCAGAACCTGGCCGACGGTGTCCTCGAGCAGGTCCGGCTGCTGTCGAACCTCGAGACCAACACCGAGAAGCTGCTTCAGATCGTGCTCACGGGTCAGCCCGAGCTGCGCGACGTGCTCGCCTCGCCCGTGATGGCCCCGCTGCGCCAGCGCATCGCGCTCGAGCACCACGTGCAGCCCCTGGCCGAGAACGATATGGAGCCCTACCTCGAGCACCGGATTCGCGTCGCCGGGGGTGACTACTCCAGCATCTTCCCGGCTGGCGCGGGGCCGCTCTTCTACGCCAGCTGCGGTGGCTGCCCGCGTCTGATCAATCTCCTCGCCGACCGCGCCCTGCTGGCCGGGTTCTCCGCCCAGGAGCGTCCGCTCAGCGTCCACCTGCTCGAGCGCAAGGCGAAGGAGATCGCCGAGACGGTCGACCCGCCCGGGCGCTAGCCCGCCCGCGCCCTGCCGTGGCCACGGCGGCGTCCGAATCCCGCCAAGACAGAGGGCTGCCCGCGCTATACCGGGTTCGTGCAGCTGCGAGCCGACGTCTGCTACCGGGCGCTTTCGACGCGCGACGCCCGCTTCGACGGCCGCTTCTTCACCGCGGTCCGGACCACCGGCGTCTACTGCCGGCCGGTGTGTCCCGCGCGCACTCCGCGGCGGGAGAACTGCATCTTCCTGCCCTGCGCCGCCGCCGCCGAGGCGGCGGGCTTCCGCCCGTGCCGACGCTGCCGCCCGGAGACTGCGCCCGGCACGCCGGCCTGGCTCGGCACCTCGGCGACGGTCTCCCGCGCCCTGCGACTGATCGCGGACGGCGCGCTCGACGGCGGCGGGGTGGACCGGCTGGCCGAGCGCCTGGGGATCGGCGAGCGACACCTGCGGCGCCTGTTCGCGCTGCACCTCGGGGCGTCGCCGCTGGCGATCGCCCAGACGCGGCGCACGCACTTCGCCGCCCGGCTGCTGGAGGAGACCGACTGGCCGGTGAGTCGGATCGCCTTCGCCGCCGGATTCTCCAGCGTGCGCCGCTTCAACGAGGCGATGCGCCAGGCCTTCCGCTGCGCGCCGAGCGACCTCCGTCGCCCCCGGGCACCGCGCGGACCCGCTGCCGAACCCACGATCCGGCTGCCCTACCGGCCGCCCTTCGATTTCGACGCCCTGTGCGGGTACCTGGCCAGCCGCGCCGTTCCAGGCGTGGAGACGGTCGACGATCGGGGCGTGCGCCGGGCTCTTTGCATCGGAGGCCGTGCGCTGGAGGTCGCGGTGAGAGCGGATGGAGACCGGGCGCTGGAGGTGTCGGTCCGCGGCGGCGAGCCGGCCGATTGGCTGGCCGTGGCCGAGCGCGTGCGCACCGTCTTCGATCTCGGTGCCGACCCGTCCGAGATCGGTTCGCACCTGCGTCGGGATGCGGCGCTGCGGAGCGCCCTGCGGCGGCATCCCGGAATCCGCGTCCCGGGCTGCTGGGAGCCCTTCGAGATGGCGGTGCGCGTCGTCGTCGGGCAGCAGGTGACGGTGTCCGGCGCTACGCGGCTCGCCGGGCGCATCGCCCGGCGCTTCGGCACCCCGCTCCCGTCGGACCTGGCCGCGAACGGACCGGGTGCTCCGGAGGTGCTGTTCCCACCGCCCGAGCGGCTGGCCGACGTGCCGCTCGAGGAGGTGGGATTGACGCGACAGCGCGCGGGCGCGGTGCGCGCGCTCGCCGGCGCGGTGGCCAGCGGGCGGCTCGATCTGGCCCCGGGCGCCGACCCCGAGGCGGCGCGCGAGTCGCTGCTCGCGCTGCCGGGCGTCGGGCTCTGGACGGCCGAGCTCGTGCTGCTCCGCGCGCTCCACGAGCCGGACGCCTTTCCCGCCGGCGACCTCGGGCTGCGCCGGAGCCTCGGCGTGGACGCCGAAGCGCTCGAACGGCGGGCGGAGCGCTGGCGCCCCTGGCGCGCCTACGGCGCGATGCTCCTGTGGCAGGAGCTCGCAGTCTCACCGGGGCCCGCTGTCTCGCTGCGGAGGGCCGCGGCGCTCCGCTGAACGCGCGCTCCGCAGCCGCGAGGCGAGTGCTCTGGAGGCGGCGCACGGCGCTGGCGCGGGGTAGAGTCTGCGGCCGATCCAGGAAGGAAGGCCGATGCGACTACGAGCCCGCGCCCATTCGATCCGCGCCCATTCGATCGCTTCCCTCGCCGCGGTCGCCCTGCTCGGAGCAGGGCTCGCGCTGGCCTGCGGTCGCGAGGAGCCCGCGGCCACCACCCCCGCGTCGCCGTCCAGCGCCGAGTCGGCTCAGCCCGCCGCTCCCGCACCCACGGAGACCCAGAGGGAAGACGTGCAGGTCTTCGAGGGAGCGGTCCCCGACGGGTATCCGAGCGACGTCCCGATCTATCCCACCTCCGAGCCCGACGGGGCGATGGCGATCCCGGGGCTCGGCATGTTCGCCACCTTCCAGAGCGACGATCCCGTCGAGAAGATCCTGGAGCACTTCCGCAGCGGCTTCGAGGAGAACGGCTGGACCGTCGAAGCCTCGATGGACGACGGAGTCGACGTGAAGAAGGGCGACCGCACGGTCGAGGTGCGCGTCCGCCCGCGGAACGGGCGCAGCGAGATCGCGGTCAACATCTCCGAGGGCGAGCAGAGCTAGAGACCACCGGGAGCCGTCCGGACCGCTCTGCCGACCCGCCCGCAGCCGGTTCAGACCTCAGACGTGGATGGCGCGTCCGAAGGCCTCGAGCACGGACTCGTGCATGGCCTCCGAGATCGTCGGGTGCGGGAAGACGGTCTGGAACAGCTCCGCCTCGGTGGTCTCGAGCGTCCGCGCGATCGCGAAGCCCTGGATCATCTCGGTGACCTCGGGTCCGACCAGGTGCGCGCCGAGCAGCTCGCCCGTCTCGGCGTCGAACACCGTCTTCACCAGGCCCTGGGTATCGCCGAGCGCCAGAGCCTTGCCGTTCGCCTGCAGCGGAACGCGCCCGACGCGCACCGTGCGTCCGGCCTGGCGCGCGGCCTCCTCGCTGAAGCCGACGCTCGCGATCTGCGGCCGCGAGTAGGTGCAGCCCGGGATGCGGGTGCGATCGAGAGGATGCGCTCCCGCGTACCCGGCGATCTTCTCGACGCACAGGATGCCCTCGTGGTTGGCCTTGTGAGCGAGGTACGGGGGACCCGCGAGGTCGCCGATCGCGTAGACGCCCGGCTCGTCGGTCCGGCACCACTCGTCGACGATGACGTGACCGCGATCGACGCGCACCGCGGTCGTGTCGAGTCCGAGATCGTCGACGTTGCCGGTGATCCCCACGGCCAAGATCATCCGCTCCGCCTCGATCCGCTCCATCTCGCCGCCGGCCAGCTTCACCTCGGCGGCGATTCCACTCCCGTGGCGCTCGACCCCGGTCACGGTGGCCTCGGTGTGCACGGCGATTCCCTGACGCTCGAAGGCGCGACGGGCGAAGGCGGAGATCTCCTCGTCCTCCGCCGGAAGGATCCGAGGCAGGATCTCCAGCACCGTGACCTGGGATCCGAGGTCGTGGTAGAAGCTGGCGAACTCGATCCCGATCGCCCCGGAGCCCACCACGAGCAGGGAGCTCGGCAGCGACGCGGGGATCATCGCTTCGCGGTAGGTCCAGATCCGATCGCCGTCGGGCCCGAGCCCCGGGAGCGTACGGGCGCGCGCGCCGGTCGCGAGCACGGTGTGGGACGCCTGGAGCACCGTCGGGTCACCTTCCCGGGAGTCGATGCGCACCGCGCCGACACCCTCGAGGCGCGCGTGCCCCTCGATCACGTCCACCCCGTTCTTGCGAAGCAGGTGCTTCACGCCGGCGTTGAGCTGCTTCGCCACCTTTCGCGAGCGCTCGACCATCCTGGTCAGGTCCACGCGCACCGGACCGACCTCGATGCCGAACTCGCCCGCCTCGGCGATCCAGTGCCGGATCTCGGCTGCCCGCAGCAGGGCCTTGGTCGGGATGCAGCCCCAGTTGAGGCAGATGCCGCCGAGATGCTCGCGCTCGACCAAGGCCGTGCGCAGACCCAGCTGGCGCGCGCGGATCGCGGCGTGGTAGCCGCCGGGGCCGCCGCCGATCACCAGAACATCGTAGTGCTCACTGCTCACCGACTCCTCCGACCTCCTCTCCTTCGGCCGCGAGGCCGGTCTGCGTGACGGTAGTACGGACCCGGTTCGACGCTCGCCGCGGGGACATCCCGGGACGAACCGACAGCGGATCGAGATCGAGATTCTCGAACAGAGACAACGAGTTGAGACCGACTAATCCAGTGGATCCAGAAGGCTGTCGCGCACCGACGCGCCAGCGAGGCCCGCCGGCGCCCGCGCGCTACTTCCGCGCCGGGCCCGAGGACGTGCGGAAGATCGGCATGTTGGCCTCGGTGGCGACATAGATCACGTTCGGGTTCTCGTTCAGGGTCTTGATCCACAGGTACTGGAGGTACGAGTCGGACAGCGTCGATCGGACGATCTCCTGGGCCTTGGCTGCGCCCTCGGCGCGGGCGATCTCGATCTCCGCGTCCTTGCGGGCCTGCTCGAGCTCGAAGCTCTTCTGCTGCACCTTCTGCTCGGCCGTGAGCTTCGCCTCGATGCTCTCGCGAAAACGCTCGGGCAGCTTCACGTCGCGCAGCAGCACGTCCACGATGCGGATTCCACGCGGCTCCAGGTTCTCGGTCAGGAACTCGCGCAGCTTGCCCGCGATCTCCCGGCGCCCCGTCTCGGAGTAGATGTTCTTGACCTCGTAGCCGCTCACGACGTCGCGCAGGCCGTTGCGGAAGTACGGAATGATCAGCCGGTCGACGTAGTCCCGCCCGACCGTCTTGCGGATCGCCGGCGCAGAGGTCGGGACCACCTCGAAGAGCAGCGACGAGTCGAGACCCACGATCAGGCCCTCGGAAGAGGGGACCTGAGCCGTCTCCTTGATCTCCTGGAGCTTCACGTTCCAGGTCTCGACCGTGCGCACGATCGGGATCTGGAAGGTGACGCCCTGGCCCACCGGCTCGTCCGCGATCGAGCCGAAGGACTTCTGGACCCCGACCTCCCCGTCCTCGATGACCACGCAGCCGGGCATCGCGAGCGCGAGGCCCGCACACAGCAGCATCGCGAAGCTTCGCCGCACGGCGTCCCCCCTTTCCCGCGGCGCCACGGCGCCGCGCGCCGGCAAGACTAGGAGAGAGCCCCGACGAGGCAACCCGACCCCTCGCCGCGCCCGGCCTCGGCGTGACACAATGCGACGACGGGCTCCACTGAATCGGTGACGAGACCGCTCGCGACGGCCCATTCCCCAGGTGCGGCTTCTCGGGTGGGGCGGACGCGAGAGCGGAGAACGGAGCAGCGTTGCAAGGCGCAGGGCGAATGCTGTGCACCGGCTGCGGCCGGCTGGCCGTGCCCGACACCTGGGTGCCGGGCTCGGAGCGCGCCGAGTTGCTGGCCTGGTGCTGTCTGGGCTTCCCCGGTCTCCTCTATTGCGGGTGGCGACACCTGCTGCGCACCAAGCAGTGTTCGGGCTGCGGGGGCGGTGAGCTGATCCGCGAGGCGCGCGCCTCCCAGCGCGCCGCCGGCGGAGCGGTCCAGCTGGCCCGCGTCTGCAGCGCCGGGTCTTCGCCCTGGCCGCTCCCTCTGCGCTCCCCGCGGCAGCGGCTGCGGGAGGGCGTCGCCCTGGCGCTCTTCGGTCTGCTGGCCGCGATCGCGGCGCTCTCCGCGGCCCTGGGCGCGGCGGCCGCGAACGGAGCCGCCGCCCTCGGGCCGGCTTCCGCGTTGCTCGCTCTCGCCGGCGCCTTCGCCCAGATGGCCCTGTTCCACCACCCTCCGATCGGCGACGCCTGGGACGAGACGGGCCATCGGATCCAGATCGAGATGGCCGGACCGGACGCCTAACGCACCAGCTGCTGGGCGAAGCTGCGCAGCGCCTCGGCGTCGAGGAAGGTGAGGTCGACCTGGCCCAGGCGGACGT
Source organism: uncultured Spirochaetales bacterium (assembly GCA_964653555.1). GTDB lineage: Bacteria > Myxococcota_A > UBA9160 > UBA9160 > SMWR01 > JAHEJV01. The sequence continues at coordinate 18,559 of CAZZFT010000018.1, forward strand.
CGTCCCCGGACTTGAGCTGGACCGGGCTGCCGTGGCCCTGCCGCGGAACCGAGTTCCCGTTCACCGTCGTACCGTTGGTCGAGCCCGCGTCGTGGATCAGCCACTCTCCGTGCGCGCCTTCCTTCACGAAGGCGTGGAAGCGCGAGATGCTGACGTCGAGAACCACCACGTCGTTGTCCGCGGAGCGGCCGATCGTGATCAGGTGTCCCGCCGACCGACCGTTGCGCCGGACCGGGTAGACCAGCAGCGAGAGGCCGACCGTCGAGTCGCGGCCGGGGGCGTCGCTGCTCAGCCGCACCTCGGTGCTGGTCGTGCCCTGGGGCCGCGCGAGGTCGGCGGCGGACAGCAGCAGGTACGCGCGCCCGTGGCGATCGTCGAAGGCCTCGGCCTCCAGCTCTCTGGCGTCTGCGCGCAGCTCGCGGAGCGGGATTCCGCTCCCGCGGCTCGGCTGCCCGTTCTCCAGGCGCATCTGTTGCTCTCCCACCCCGTCGCCTACCCCCTCGGTGGACCCGCGGACCGGCTTGAGGAAGCCCGTCACATTCGCGGGAGAGCGGGCCGGGAGCGCTGCTAGGCGGCGCCGGGATCGGCGCGTGCGAGACACCCGACCGACTTGATAGGGTCCCGCCGTGAATCCCGACCTGCACCGGAAGCGCCAGGAGGCCTTCCTCGCCCGCGCCGGGTCGGGCGTCGTGCGCCCGCACTTCGCGCTCGCCATCGTTGCGGCCCTCGCGCTCGCGGGGGTCCACCTCGTGTGCTGGTCGAGCTGGCACGGCGCGGCACGGATCCCCGCCGCCCTGGCGGGGATCGCGCTCGGACTGCTCGCTGCCGACCTGCTGACCGGCGCCGTCCACTGGGCCTGCGACACCTGGGGAAGCGAGGACTCGCGCTGGTTCGGCATCCCGCTGATCCGCGCGTTCCGCGAGCATCACCGCCAGCCCCTCGCGCTGCTGCGCCACGACTGGACCGAGGTGAACGGCGAGGCCGCCGCCGCGGCCGGCCTCGCCTACCTCGGCCTGGCCACCCCCCCGGCCCAGAGCGTGTTGAGCGAGCGCCCGCTCCTCTATGCGTTCCTCGGCACACTGATCGCGGCGTCGGGATGCGCGAACCAGATCCACCGCTGGGCCCACGACCCGAGGCCACCCCGCGCCGTGCGCTGGCTGCAGCGCCGCGGGCTCCTGCTCTCGCCCCGTCGCCACGCGCGGCACCACCGGGCCCCGCACGCGCGCGCGTACTGCATCACCGGAGGCTGGCTGGACGGAGCCCTCGACGCCCTCGCCTTCTGGCGGGTACTCGAGCGTGCGGTCGCCCGCATCACGGGCGCGGAGCCCCGCGCCAGCGGCCCGCAACCCGCTATCGTCGGCACCGGTCGCGAACGATGCCCCCATCCGGAGAGACGATGAAGCTGGTCGAATGGCTCGCCAAGGAGGTCACCGACGATCCGCGCGCCCTACGCTGGTTCGTGGAGCCCGGGAGTGACGATCGGATCGCGCGCGCCTTTCGCGAGCTGCTCGCGGGCTACCAGGCCGACCCCGGAGCGATCCTGAAGACGACGCGCATGCTCCAGCCCGGGGAGAAGCCCGGCCGGGTCGAGGTCGACGCGATCGCCTTCTACTCGCTGTGCGCGCACCATTTCCTGCCCTTCTTCGGTGAGGTGGACGTCGCCTACGTGCCCGGCGACCGGATCCTCGGCCTCGGCAAGCTCCCGCGACTCGTCGACGCCCTCGCCCGGCGCTTCCAGATCCAGGAAGACCTGGTCCGTGAAGTCGCCCAGGTGATGATGGAGAGCGGACACGCACGAGGTGTGCGCGTCCGCGCGCGCGCCCAGCACCTGTGCATGTGCAGCCGCGGACCGTCGAGCCCGACGTCGATCACGCTCACCGAGTTCGCGCTTGGCTCGCTGGGCAACGACTGACCGCCGCGCGGCCTCCCGCTGGGTGGCCGTCCTCTTCGCCCTGACCGGCATCGCCGCGCGCGCGGATTCGAGCGCGGCTCCCGCCGCGCTCCACTTCGCCCGCGACGGCGAGCCCGTCGCCACGGCTACGCTCTCCGACCTGCTCCAACACGTCGAGCCCTCGTCGGTTCGTGTGGTCGAGCCCTACGAACACGGGGAGGCGGTCTTCCGCGCCCTGCCCCTCGCCGACGTGCTCGACCTGGAGTACTCGCCCAGCTGGCGCGACGAGGAGGAGATCCTGTTCACGTGCCGCGACGGCTACCAGCCGACCGTCCCGGTGCAACGTGTGCTCGAGCACCGGGCCTGGCTCGCCTTCGCGCGGACCGACGCGGACTCGTTCACGATCCGCAAGCTGGAGTCGGGCCGCGTCCAGCAGATCGAGCTCTCCCCCTTCTACCTGATCTGGGACAACCGCGACGACGCGGAGGTGCTCCGGGAGGGCGACTACGGCTGGCCGTATCAGCTGATCGGAATCGATCTGATCCGCGCGCGAGATCGCTTCCCGGCCATGGCGCCGCCGCCCGGGGCGTCGGCGGCCGCCCAGGCGGGATTCGAGGCGTTCCGCATCTACTGCAGTCGCTGCCACACCGTGAACGGCGTGGGGGGCGCCATCGGGCCCGAGCTGAACGACCCGAAGTTTCCCGTCGGTCGGCGCGACCCCGAGTGGCTGCGGCACTGGATCGACGATCCGAGTCGCGTCGTCGCCACGGCGCGCATGCCGGCGCTGTCGGCCGATCTGCCCGACCGCGAGCGCGTCCTCGACGACCTCGTGGCCTACCTCCAGTTGATGGCGGAGCCGGCGGCGGCGCGCTCCGAAGCTCCGCGACCCGGTCCGTTCGAGGCGTTCTACGACAGCCCGGCCCAGCACCCCGTGGCGCTGTGGCTGGCGGCCGGTGTGGCGGCCGCGTTGGTCTGGACCCGGCGCGGTCTGCGACCGAGCCTGCGCCACTACGCCCTGGGGCTGGTCGTGCTGTCCGGGCTGGACGCCTGGCTGACCGCGAACCAGGTGATCGGTCTCGGCTTGCTCCCCCCGGCCCTGAGCTCCGCCGTGCCGCTGTTCTTCGTGCTGGCCGGAGACTTCCGCTACCTGCTCCTGGCCACCTCCGGCACGCCCGACGGGGCGGTCGCGCCGACCGGTCGCTCGCTCCTGAGTGCGGCCGGCCTCACGCTGGTGGCTCCGATCGCCTCCCACGCGCTCGCGATGGCGTGGCTGGAAGGACGGGCCGATCCCCGCTCGCTGTACCTGATCTACGAGCTGCTCTTCTTCGCCCTCGTCGCCTCGCTGCCGCGCTGGCTCCCGAACCTGCGGCGGGCGCCCTGGCTGCGTCGGGTCGGTCACTTCGTGTTGCTCTACTACGGCCTGTGGGCGGCGGCCGACGCGATCCTCCTCACCACCGGGGCCGACCTCGCCTTCGGACTGCGCGTCGTCCCCAACCTGCTCTACTACGGCGGACTGATCGGCGCGATCGCCTGGCTGGCGCCCGCGGATCCGACCCCGCGCACCTGACCCCGAGCGGCCCGCCAGCGGCCGGCTAGGGTGATATCGGTTTCCGCGAACGGCGCGTCCGGCGGGGATCGCCGCTGCCGCTCGTCGGGAATCTGGGCATCGTTCCTGCAAGGGATCGCCAAGATCTCCGGAGGTGCGCAAGATGTCGGACTGGCTGGGGAAAGCGTTACCGCTCGCGCAATTCCGGCGACTAGTACTAGAGACGAGCGAAGGGGCCGCGGTGGGCGCATCCGGGTCGCGGGGTGGCGGCGCCTTGCGATCGGGGTACACGCACCCGGTCCGCTCGCAGATCTCGGTATAGTGGACGCGCACGGCCCCAAGAACCCTTCGTCTCCCGCCGCTCTCTCTGCACACGCCGCCGCCCCGAGTTGACCGTGTCCAAGCCCGCACCGCCCCTGCATCTGGTTCCCCAGACCGATCCGATCGAGCTCTGCGAGCTGCTGTTCGCCCTCAGCCGCCGCCACGAGCAGCCCTTCAGCGTCGTGGCCGTCACCGTCGGCGAGGCGGACGGCCGGACCCTCGAGCAGCTGGAGCGTTCGATCGCCTCGGCTCTGCGCCGAACCGACCTGCTGCTGCGCTGGACGGACGGCCGGCGCTACGCCGCCTTCTGTCCGTCGACCCGGGCCGAGGGCGCCAAGGAGCTGTGCCAGCGCATCCGATCCTCGAGCCTGGCCGTGCCGCTGCGCTGCGGCACCGCCACCTTCCCCGAGCACGCCCTCGTCCTCGACGATCTGATCGACGCGGCCTTCGCCGATGCCCAGGCCGGTGGGGGGCCCGGCCCGGCCGCCACCGACCGAGCGAGCGGCCTGCTGCGGATCCGCCGGCTGCTGAACAGCCGTCTCGAGCGCACGCCCGAGCGCCGCTTCGCGGCCCTGGCGAAGCGGAGCTTCGATCTCGCCTTCTCCGCGGCGACGGCCCCGCTGTGGCTGCCGGCGCTGGGCCTGATCGCGGCAGCGATCAAGCTTTCGGCGCCGCGCGAGCCGGTGTTCTTCCCCCAGGAGCGAACCGGCCGCGGCGGCCGTCGCTTCCGTATGTACAAATTTCGCACGATGATCCCGAATGCCGAGCAGGTGAAGGCCGACTACGCGCACCTGAGCCGGCTGCGTTGGCCCGACTTCAAGATCGAGAACGATCCGCGCATCACGCGCCTCGGACGCCTGCTGCGCAAGACCAGCCTCGACGAGCTGCCCCAGGTGTTCAACGTGCTGCGCGGCGAGATGTCCTGGGTGGGTCCGCGCCCGACGTCGTTCGCCGCCGAGACCTACGAGATCTGGCAGACGGCCCGTCTCGACGTGATCCCGGGCGTGACCGGACTGTGGCAGGTGGAGGGTCGCGCCCGCGCTGAGTTCGACGAGCGGCTGCGCCTCGACATCGCCTACATCGATCGCCGCAGCCTCCGCTTCGACGTCGAGATCCTCCTGCGAACCGCCCGCGAGATCGTTCAGCCCCGCGGAGGACACTGAGCGTGGGCGCGCCCGGTTCGCAGCCGCCCAACGACGCGGCGTCGGTCGCCGTGGCCACCACGGCGCTGCGCGGCGCGGGTTGGCGGTTCGCCTCGGAGCTGACCGGGAAGGGGATGGTCTTCGTGTCGACGGTCGTGCTCGCGCGACTGCTCGACCCCCAGGACTTCGGCGTCGCCGCCTACGCCCTCACCTTGATCGCGATGTTCGGCGCGGTGCCGGCGCTGGGCCTCGGCCCCGCCTTGATCTACCACGCTGAGGACGAGCGCTGCACCTCCACGGGATTCTGGCTGGGGCTGGTCGGCTCGCTCGCGGCCCTCGCGCTGGTGTGGGTGCTCGCGCCCGGGGCCGAGTGGATCTTCGGCGATCCGCGCGCGGTGGGCGTGACGCGCGGCATGGCGCTGCTGTTCCCGATCGAGGCACTGTCGAACGTCCACCAGACGCTGATGCGCCGTCGGCTGGCGTTCCGGCGCAGCATGGCGCCAGAGCTCACCCGTTCCCTGGTGAAGGGAGTGCTCTCGATCGGTCTCGCCTTCGCCGGCTTCGGCGCCTGGGCGCTGATCGGCGGCTCCCTGGGAGGCGCGCTCGCGGCGGTTCCCGTCTACTGGGGCGTGCTGCGCTGGCGACCGGCGCTGCTCTTCGACCGCGCGGCGGCCGCCGAGCTGCTGCGCTTCGGTGGACACGTCGTCGCCGTGAACAGCCTCGGCGCGGCGGTGCGCAACCTCGACTACCTGATCGTCGGAAGGGTGCTCGGCGCGATCGCGCTCGGTGTCTACACGCTCGCCTTCCGTCTGCCGGACCTGCTGATCCGCAACCTGGTCGCGGTGCTCGGCCAGGTGCTGCTGCCGGTCTACTCGCGGCTCCGGGAAGAGCGTGCCGCAGTGGCACCCGCCTTCCTGACGACGACGGCCTACGTCGTCGCGTTGACGGCTCCCCTCGCGATCGGTCTCGCCGCGCTTGCCGAGCCGATCGTGCTGACCGTGTTCTCCGAGAAGTGGCGCGACGTCGTACCGGTGGTGCTGCCGATCTGCCTGTACGCGCTCTTCGTCTCGATCTCCTACAACATCGGCGATCTGTACAAGGCCCTCGGGCGTCCCGACGTGCTCACCCGCCTCGGTCTGCTGCGGCTGGCGATCGCCGCCCCCGCCCTCTACGGCGCTGCCACGCTGGTGGGGAGCGCGGCAGCGGTCGGCTGGGCGCAGGCCGTCGTCGCCGCCACGACGACGGTGATCGAGCTGGCGGTCGCGCGGACGCTGTTCCAGCTGCCCGTCGCCGCGGCGCTCGGGCGACTGGTTCCAGTCGCCGCCGCGTGCGGCGCGATGGCCCTGGCCCTCGCCCTGGCGAGCGCTCCCCTCGCCGCCGCTCCGCCGGCGCTGGCGGTCGCGGTCGGGATCCCGCTGGGCGCACTGGTCTACCTGGCCTCGCTCCGGCTGCTGGCGCCCGAGTTCGTCGCCGCGGCGATCGACGCGCTCCGCGGCGCTCTCGACCGGAGGCGACCGGCCTGGCGCCCGGTCGAGACGTCGTGAAGGTCGCCTACCTCGTCTCGCGCTTCCCCAAGGTCTCGGAGACCTTCATCCTCGACGAGATCCTGGCGCTCGAACGGCGCGGGTTCGAGGTCGAGCTGTTCGCCTTCGTGCGCGAGCGCAGTGCGACGGCGCACCCGGAGGCCGAGCAGCTCACCGCCCGCTGCCGGGTGGCCTCGCGTCTCTCGCCCGCGCTCTGGATCGCGCCGCTCTTCTGGCTGGTGCGGGCGCCGCGCGCCTCCCTCGCGATCTGGACGCAGGTGCTGTGGGCGAACCGGCGGTCGGCCCGGCTCGGGGCGAGGGCGCTCGCCGTGCTCTGGCTCTCCAGCGCCTACGCGCTGGCGATCCTGCGCGGCGGCGCCCACCACATCCACGCCCATTGGGCCACCCACCCCGCCCTGGGAGCATGGGTGATCCATCGCCTCACGGGTCTCTCCTACAGCTTCACCGCCCACGCCGACGACCTGTTCGTGCAGCAGAACCTGCTCGCGGAGAAGGCGCACGCCGCCTCTTTCGTGGTCACGATCTCCGAGTACAACCGCCGCTTCCTCGCCGCCCACTGCGGGCAGCCGACACCGCGCATCGAGGTGGTGCGCTGCGGGGTCCGCACCGACACCTTCTCGCCACCGGGACCGGCGCCCGGCTCGCCCTTCCGCGTGCTGTGCATCGCGCGCCTGGAGGCGAAGAAGGGACAGGCGACGCTGATCGAGGCCTGCGCCGAGCTGGTCCGGCGCGGGGTCGACGTCCGCTGCGATCTGATCGGCGATGGCACCGACCGGGATCGGCTCGCGGCGCTCGCCGCGGAGCGCGGGCTCGCCGATCGGGTGCGCCTGCTCGGCCCTCAGCCGAGGGAGCGCGTCCGCGCGCACCTGGCCCGGGCCTGCGCCGTCGCCCTGCCCAGCTCCGTCAGGCCGAACGGGCGTCGCGACGGCATCCCCGTCGCCCTGATGGAGGCGATGGCGATGGAGCGGCCGGTGGTCTCGACGCCGGTATCGGGGATCCCCGAGCTCGTGGTGAACGAGGAGAGCGGTCTGCTCGTCGCTCCGGGCGATCCCCAGGCCCTCGCCGACGCCCTGGCTCGCCTGGCCGCCGATCCCGGGCTCGGCCGTCGCCTCGGGGCGGCCGGACGGCGGCGCGTCGTGGCGGAGTTCGATCTGGAGCGCAACGTCGATCGCCTGGCCCGCCTGTTCGGCGCGCTCGCCGGGGCCCCTGCGCCCGTCCTCCGGGACGTGCGCGTGGCCGGCCACGCGCCGCGCGAGGCGTCGGGATGATCGGGCTGCTCGCCGCGCTGTTCTGGGCCTCCGCCGCGCTGCTCGTCTACGCGGTCGCGGGCTTCCCGCTGCTGCTCGCCGTGCGCTCGCTCCGCCCGCGTCCGGCCCCGCGCGAGAGCGGCGACCTGCCCCGCGTGAGCTACGTGATCGTGGCCCACAACGAGATCGACGTCGTCGACGCGAAGTTCGCGAACACGGCCGCCCTCGACTATCCGCCCGATCGGCTCGAGGTGGTGTTCGCCTCGGACGGCTCCGACGACGGCACCGACGAGCGCGTGGAAGCGCTGTGTGCCGCGGCACCCGACGCCATCCCCTGGCAGAGGCTCTCGCTGCCGCGTCTGGGCAAGAACGCGGCGCTGAACCAGGCCGTCGCGGCGGCCCGCGGCGAGGTGCTGGTCTTCAGCGACGCCGACAGCATGTTGGCTCCCGACGCGATCCGGCGGCTCGTCGCGCCGCTCACCGACCCCACGGTCGGCGCGGTCGGCGGCGACTTCCGCTACGCGGGCCGGGGCGGCGAGGGCGAGCGCGCCTACTGGAGCTTCGACCGCCTGTGGAAGCGCCTCGCCTGCCGAGCCGGGAGCATGACCTCCGCCACGGGCCAGATCTATGCGATTCGCGCCGAGTACGTCGATCCGGTGCCCGACGGCGTCACCGACGACTTCTTCGTCTCGACCGGGGCGATCGCCGCGGGCTGCCGGCTGTGGTTCGCCGAGGACGCCGTCGCGACCGGACCGGTGGCCGCGAGCGCCGACGCCGAGCTGCGGCGCAAGGTCCGGGTGATCGGGCGCGGCCTGGCGAGCGTGTGGGCCCGCCGCGCCCTGCTCGATCCGCGCCGCACCGGCTTCTACGCCCTCCAGCTCGCGAGCCACAAGCTGCTGCGCCGGACGCTGGGTGTGCCCCTCTGCGCCCTGTTCGCGAGCGCTCTGGCGCTGTGCGCGACCCACTCCTTCTACGCCGGCGCCGCGGCGGCCCAGGCGGCCTTCCACGGTGCGGCCGCATTCGGCTGGGCGGCGCGCGGCACGCGCCTGGGACGCCTGCGCCCGCTCGCCCTGCCCCTCTACGCCGACCTGGTCCTGCTCGCCGGTGTGCTCGCGCTGCGCGACCTCGCCCGCGGACGGCGGCACCGCGACTGGGTGCCCGAGCGCGCAGGCCGCCTGCCGGCGATCTCCGCCGAGGAGCGCGGATGAGCACGCTGGCTGCCGCCTTCGCCTTCGCCTTCATGCTGCTCGGCGCCGCGGCCTGTGCGTTCTGGCCGACCTGGGTCGCGCCCTACTTCGTGTTCCTGCTCTACGCGCGGATCCCCGACTCGCTGCGCGGCGAGTACGGAATTCCGTCCTTCTTCATGTTCCTCGCTCCGGCCCTGATCGGGCTGGCGATCTACCGTGTCGTGTTCCGGCGCGAACGGATCGGCCGCGGCTGGAAGACCGCTCTCTGGTGGATGTGCGCCTGGGGTGCCGTCGGGCTCGCCTCCCTGCTCTACGCCTTCGACACGACCCGCACGCTCGAAGCGCTGCTCGACTACGCCGACGCCCTGCTGATCGTGCTGATCCTGACGCTGTTCCTGAACCGCCGCGAGCAGATCGCGCAGGTGAGCTGGGCGCTGATCGGCGCGGGCACCTTCCTGGGCCTCCTCACCCTCCACCAGAAGGTCACCGGAGACTTCGCCTCCACCTACGCGGGCTTCGCGCACGTCGAGATGCGGGGCATCCTCGAAGACACCGAGGGCTTTCGCAGCGCCGGCCCGGTATCGGCCAACTACTTCGCGCTGATCCTCGTGCCGCTCGTCCCGCTGGCCCTCGACCGGCTGCTCCGCGATCCGAGCCGCCGGCTGCGCGCAGCGGCATTCGCCGCGTTGATCGTGATCGTCGGGGCGATCGCCTGCACCTACTCCCGGGGCGGCTTCCTGACCCTGGGGTTCGTCACGCTGCTCACGCTGCTCACGATGCCGCGCTGGCCCCGCGTGCTGCTCGCCTTCGCGCCCGTCGCCGCCCTGCTGCTGATCGCGATGCCCCAGGACTACGCGGCGCGCATGTCCACCTTCGGGCAGGTGTGGGACGGCCTGCTCGGCCGCCACGTCGAGGACGGGGCGATCCGCGGCCGGCTCTCGGAGCTCCGCTCCGCGGCGCAGATGTTCAGCGACCATCCCTGGGTGGGCGTCGGAACCGGCAACTTCGAGACGCACTACACGCAATACGCCAGCGAGATCGCGCTCGACGCCCGGCGCGAGGAGCGCCAGGCCCACAGCCTCTACCTCGAGGTGGCGGCGGAGAACGGAGTGCTCGGCCTGGTCGTCTTCGGGGGGCTGCTCGCCTACGCCCTGCTCGGCATCCAGCGCGCGCGGGAAGGCTTCCGCTGCGAGGGAGAGGCCGATCTCGTGCACCGGACCACCGCCTTCGGGATCGGATTTGCCGGCTACCTGCTGGGGTCGCTGTTCCTCCACCTCTCCTATCCTCGCTTCTTCTGGGTCTGGGTCGGCCTCGCCTTCGCCGTGCGCGCCGTGGCCCCGGCGCCGGCACCGGCGCGAGCCACCCAGCGCGAGCAGATCGAGCCGGGCGAGCAGGCCTGGGCATGAGAGAATCGGGAGCACGCGGAGGGACCGCATGCGCGTAGCGCAGCTGATCGATCGGGTTCACACGAGCGGCGGGGCCGAGCGCCTGCAGCGCACCTTCGCCGAGACGCTGGATCCGCTGCGGGTCGAGCTCTCCGTGGTGACGCTGCGCCCGGACCAGCCCGAGGTCGTGGCCTGGCTCCGCGACCACGGCGTCCGCGTCGTGAGCTTCCCCGCTCGCCGCTTCGGCGACCTCGCCCGCGCCCGGGCCCTGCTGCGCTTCCTGCGCCGGGAGCGCTTCGACCTGATCCACACGCACCTGGTGCGGTCGACGGTGCTGGGCGGAGTCCTCGGGCGCCTCACCGGGACGCCCGTCGTGACCACGCTCCACAACACCGAGCACAACCACAAGGTTGGCCGCGCGCTGCGCCTGGGCGAACGCTGGGTGCTGCGCAACGCGGTGGACCATGTGATCGCGGTCGGCTGGGAGACGGCGCGCGCCCACGGTGACTCGCTCGGCTCGCGCTCGATCGAGGTGATTCCCAACGCCGTCACGGGCACCCCGGAGCTCTCCCCCGCCGAGCGCGAGAGCGTGCGCGTCGAGCTGGGCGTGCCCGTCGGCGCGCCGCTCGTGCTGGCGGTCGGCCGGCTCGTGGCGCAGAAGGCGTTCTCCGATCTCCTGTGCGCCTTCGCCGCCCTGCCGGCGAGCGGCCGGACACCCCAGCTGCGGATCGCGGGGCGTGGCCATCTGGAGCGCGCGCTCGCCCACGAGATCGCTGAACGCGGGCTCGCCGACCGGGTCGCGCTGCTCGGGGTGCGCAGCGACGTCGCGCGTCTGATGGGGGCGGCCGACGTGTACGTGAGCTCCTCGCACTGGGAGGGGATGCCGGTCGCGATGCTCGAGGCGATGTCCAGCGGCCTGCCGGTGGTGGCGACCGACGTGGGCGACGTCGCCCGCGTGCTCGGCGAGGAGTGCGGCGTCCTGGTGCCGGCGCGCGACCCCGCCGCGCTGGCGCGCGCGCTCGACGAGCTGCTGGGCGACCCCGCGCGCCGCGAGCGCCTCGGCGCGGCCGGCCGCATCCGCGCCCGGAGCCACTTCGGAGCCGAGGCCTGGGCCGAGCGACACATGGCGCTGTATGCGTCGCTGCGCCGCCCCACGCAGCCGACGCTGCGCGCCCGCGAGGAGCCGCATTGCGCGTCCTGATGCCCATCCTCGAATATCACCCGATCACGGGTGGCGCCCAGCGCCAGCTCGCCGCGCTGGCGCCGCACCTGGCCGCCGCCGGGGTCCAGCTGGAGGTGTGGACGCGCGCCGTGCCCGGGCTTCCCGCCTTCGAGACCGTGTCGGGAGTCGCCGTGCGCCGGCTCGGCCGCGCGGGTGCGGGTGCGGCCGCCAGCTTCCTCGCCGCGGCCGCGGCGCGCCTGCCCCGGACGCGGCCGGACCTCGTCCACGCCTACAGCCTGTTCTCCCCCGCCGCGGTCGCGCTGCTCGCGAAGCGCGCGCTCGGGGTGCCGATCGCGGTCAAGGTGCTGCGCGGCGGCGCCCTCGGCGATCTGGAGCGCCTGCGCCGCAAGCGCCTGGGCAGGAGCCGGGCCGCCGCGCTGGCCCGCCACGTGGACTGCTTCGTCACCATCAGCGACGAGATCGACGCCGAGCTCGCGCAGCTCGGCGTGCCGCCCGAGCGCCGCCGCTTCGTGCCCAACGGCGTGGACACCGAGCGCTTCCGGCCCGCCGACGCTCCCGCGCGCGCGGCGCTGCGGGCCCAGCTCGGCCTGCCCGAGGGACCGCTCGCCGTCTACTGCGGGCGCCTGGTTCCCGAGAAGCGGGTCGACGCGCTGCTGGCGGCCTGGCGGCGGGTCTGCCGCTCCCACCCCGACGCGCACCTGCTCGTGCTCGGAGACGGGCCGGACGCGCGCTCCCTGCGCACGGCCGCCGGCCCGCGGGTCGTCTTCCGGGGCGACGTCTCCGAGGTCGCGCCCCATCTGCGCGCCGCCGATCTGTTCGTGCTGCCCTCCCGCACCGAGGGCCTTTCGAACGCCCTGCTCGAGGCGATGGCCAGCGGGCTGGCCGTGGTGGCGACCGAGGTGGGGGGAGCCCGCGAGGTGCTGGGGGAGGGAGCGTGCGGTCGGCTCGTCCCAGCCGGCGATGGCGACGCCCTGGCGCTTGCGCTGGACTCCCTGCTCGCAGACGGCGCCGCTCGCGAGCGCCTGGGCCGCGCCGCGCGCGAGCGGGCCCGGGACGCCTACGCGCTCTCGGAGACGGCCGCCTCGCTGGTGTCCCTCTACCACGAACTCACCGCGGCTCCCCGCCGCGGCGCCACCCGAACCCTCGTGACGAGCACCGGGCCCCATCCCGCGCGCAGGAGCTGCCATGGCTGAATCCACGGAATCCCCCCGATCCCTCGCCGCGACCGTGCGCGGCGAGATCTCCCGCGCGCTCGAGCTCGACCGCCACGCCGAGGTCGAGCGCGGCGAGGATGCGGAGAAGGCCCCGACGCCCGAGGGTCCTGTGACCCTGAGGTCCCCGCGCGTCGCGATGGGCGCGAGCCTGCCCGTGCGGCCGATCGACACGATCCGCACGATCGCCCGCGATGCCTTCGCGTTGATCCGACGCCAGGCCCGCCTGTTCGGCCTGGTGTTCGGCGCCACCGCCCTGGTGCTCGGCCTCGCGATCTTCCTCCAGACCCCGAAGTTCGAGTCCACCGCCCTGATGCTGGTGAAGGTCGGACGCGAGCAGATCTACACGCCGGAGGTGGGCGACCAGAAGTCGGTGTCCTCGCGCGACAAGCAGACCGTGATCAACTCCGAGCTGGCGATCGTCCGCAGCGAGCCGGTGGTGACCGGCGTCGTCGAGTCGGTCGGCCTGGCACGGCTCTACCCGGATCTGGCCGAGACCCTGAACGAGATCCCGGCCGATGCGCCCGAACGCGACGCCCAGGAGGCGATGCTCGAGTCGGTCGCCGCCGAGCGCTTCCGACAGAATCTCGTCGTCCTGGCACTGCCCGACGCCGACGTGATCCAGGTCAGCTACCGCCATCCCGAGGCCCCCGTGGCCCAGGCCGCCGTCGACGCGGTGATCGACGAGTTCACCGACGCCCACCTGAACGCCTTCGGGGAGCCCGAGGTCGTGCGCTTCCTCGAGCAGCAGGTCGCGGCCTACCGGAAGAGCCTGGAGGCCGAGGAGGAGTCGCTGCGCAACTTCGAGGTGGAGCATCCGGTGTTCGCGCTCGAACAGCCCCAGGCGATGCTCGCCCAGCGGATGGAGGAGCTGCGCGGCCAGATCGAGTCGATCGACGCGCAGATCAACGCGGCCCGCATGAGCGTGGTGCGGGAGAACAGCGCCGTGTCCGAGGCCCAGCGAGAGCGCCTCGCCCTGGAGATGGAGGCTTCGCGCTTCAAGGGGCACCTGCGCGAAGACGCGGACCGCAGACTCGGCGTGGTGAAGCAGTTCATCTCCAGCCGGAAGGCCGAGGTGGACCAGCAGGTGGGCCGGCTCCAGACACGCCGCGCCGCGCTCCAGGAGGAGCTCGACGGCTACGACGCGGAGCGGGTCCAGCTCCCCGAGCTCTCGGCGCAGCACCGTCAGCTGGTGCGCGAGCGCGACGCCCGCGAGGAGCAGTACGCCACCTACGAGAAGCGGCTGCGCGACGCGCGCCTGTCCCACGAGATGGACGCCGAGCGGATCGCGAGCATCAGCGTGATCCAGCACGCCACCCTCGCCCCGGCTCCGATCTGGCCGCTGCCTCCCACGCTCGGCATCCCGGTGGTGCTGGTCCTGGCGACCCTGGTCGCGGGTCTCGCCGTCACCCTCGTCGACACCTACGGGTGGATGCCGGGCCGGCGGCGGCTCGCCGGCGACGGCGGCTTCCGCAAGCTGGCGGCCCTGGCGGGTCGGTGAGCGCGGGGCCCGACACGAGACGGCCGACCGTGCCGCGGGTGCGCACGCGCGTCGGCTTCGTCCGGATCGGACCGCATCCGATCCCCAATCGCCTGCTCGCGTCGGAGCTGGCGGGGCGACCGGGACTCCAGCTGGCGGTGCTCGATCTCGAGGCGCTCGTGCGCCGCGACGCGCGCGCGATGGCCACCAACACCGCCGTCACCCTCGCCGAGCACGGCCACCATCTGGTTCGGGGCCGGCTGCGCCGGTGGCAGGCGTTCTTCACCACCACCTGGATCTTCCGCCGGATGAGCGAGATCGCGCGCGAGTGGATCCAGGCGAACGACTTCGACTGGACGATGCAGATCCAGTCGCTCTTCGACGCCCGGGTCCCCGGCATTCCGCACTTCGTGTTCACCGACCACACGCACCTCGCGAACCTGAGCTATCCCGACTTCGACCGGCGCACGCTTCGCTCGTCCCGCTGGCTCGCCCTCGAGCGCGAGCTCTACCACGAGGCCGCCGCCGTGCTGACGCGCAGCCGCCACGTCTCGCGCTCGCTGATCGAGGACTACGCCTGCGACGAGCGGCGCGTGGTGTGCGTCGGCTCGGGCGCGAACGTCGACCTGCCCGAGGGCTCCGAGCCGCTGCCCGACCGCCGCGCGAAGAACGTGCTCTTCGTGGGCGTCGACTGGACGCGCAAGGGCGGCCCCGACCTCATCGCGGCCTTCGACAGGATCCGCGACCACCACCCCGACGCGACTCTCACCATCGTCGGCTGTCGTCCACCGGTGGAGGGCCCGGGCATCCGGGTGCTGGGCCGACTCCCGGTCGAGGCGCTGCCTGCGCTCTACCGGGACGCCTCCGTCTTCTGCCTGCCCACCCATCGCGAGCCCTTCGGCGTGGCCTTCGTCGAGGCGATGCACCACGCGCTGCCGGTGGTGGCGACCCGGATCGGAGCGGTCCCGGACCTGATCGTCCACGGCGAGAGCGGGTTCGTAGTTCCGGTAGGCGACGTCGCGGGCCTGGCGAACCACCTCGACCGCCTGCTCGGCGACCCCGACCTGCGCCGGCGGATGGGCGAGGCCGGGGCTCGCCACGCCCGGGCCCGCTACACCTGGAGCGCCGCCGCCGACCGGATCCTCTCCGCGGTCGAACGTGTCACCGCGGCGCCGGACTCCACCACCCCTCACGAGAGCGAATCCCTCGTCTCTGCCGAATCCCGTGCCGATCGGGCGGCGATCGCGAGCTAGCGACCGCCGGCCCCGCTGGAGCTGCCCACCATGCCGACCCACTCCCGCACCGTGCTGATCGGGCTCGACGCCGCCGACGGGGACCTGCTCTTCGAGTGGTGCGACCAGGGACTGCTCCCGAACCTGGCCGACCTGCGCGCCCGCGGCGCCTGGGGGACGGCCCTCGCCCCGCCCGGCTTCGGCAGCGGCGCGATCTGGCCGAGCTTCGCGACCGGTGTCTCGCCCGCGAAGCACGGGCGCTACTTCTACCGCCAGGTCGGCTCCGGCCGCTATGCGGCCCAGCGCTTCGAACCCGACCAGTTCCGGGCCGCTACCCTGTGGGACACCCTCTCCCGCTCGGGCCAGCGGGTGGCGGTGTTCGACGTGCCGAAGGCGGGGATCGAGGAGAACCTGAACGGCATCCAGGCGGTGGACTGGATCGTCCACGGACCGGTCTACAAGCGCCTGGTCACCTGGCCGCCCGAGCTCGGCGCCGAGTTGGTGGAGCGCTTCGGCACCGACCCGCTGCCCAAGTGCGACCAGCCCGGTGGCCGCAACGCCGACGAGCACGCGTCCCTGCGCGACCAGCTGGTCGCCCGCGTGCGCCAGCGCGAGGACTGCACCGTCCACTATCTCCAGCAGGAGCCCTGGGACCTGTTCGTCACCGTCTTCGCCGAGCCCCACTGCGTGGGGCACCAGTGCTGGCACATCCGGGACCCGAAGCACCCGATGCACGACGCCGAGGCCGCCGCCCGACTCGGCGACCCGTTGCGCGACGTGTACGCCGCGATCGACGCCGCCATCGGGCGGATCGCCGCGGTGGCCGGCCCCGAAGTCGACCTGATCGTCTTCTCGGGAACCGGCATGGGTCCGAACTACACCGGCAACTTCCTGCTCGACGAGATGCTGCGCCGGCTCGAGGGCCGCCGACCCACCCGCAGCCTGGCCGGGCTCACGGCCGTCAAGCACGCCGTGAAGGCGCGCGTGCCCCGGGAGCTGCGCAAGCGCTGGAACCAGACCGTGCGCCGCGTCGAGGAGGCCGCGGCCCGCGGCGATCGCGAGCAGCGCCGCTGCTTCGCAGTGCCGCACAACGACATCGCCGGCGCCATCCGGGTCAACCTCGCCGGCCGCGAGGCCCACGGCCACGTGCAGCCGGGCGCCGACTACGACGTCCTGTTCGAGCAGCTGCGCCGCGACCTGCTCCAGGTGAAGAACGTCGACACGGGTGAATCGGTCGTGGAGGACGTGGTCCGCACGGATCGCACCTGCACCGGCGCGCACCTCGCCAACATGCCCGACTTCTTCGTGCTGTGGAGCCGGGAGGCGCCGATCGAGCGCGTCACCTCCCCGAAGATCGGCACTCTCGAGTACGTCCACCGCGGCAACCGCACCGGCGACCACCGGGCCGACAGCGTCTTCTTCGCCGTGGGTCCGGGCGTCGTCCCGGGGCACACCGACCCCGTTTCGATCGTCGACTTCGCGCCCACGATCGCGACGCAGCACGGCGTGACCTTGGAAGACACCGATGGACGGACCATCCCGTCCCTGCTCGGCGAGTCGGGAAGACGCTCCTGAGGGAGCGGGTCGGGACCCACCGGCGCGAAACCCCGCTCGACCCCGATCCGCCACGGTCCGACGCCTCGGCCGAGCGTCGGAGACCATCCCACCATGACGGCTCCGGCGTACAGCTTCCGCGAAGCCGACCCTGTGATCGCCCGCGCTGCACGCGCTGAACTGGGCCGGCGCACGGCTGGCCGCCCGGAATTCGAGGCGCCCTCGCCGACGAGCGAGGCGATCCTCGCTGCGGGCCAGAGGCGCGTGAACACGCGCCTATCGCGGGCGCTACGGCATCTCCCGGGAGTGACACGCGGGCGTTCCCCTTCGCGAGTTGCCTGGCGGAGCCCGCAAGCGCCGACTGCTCTGCTCACAGCTCGAACTCCTCGTGGAGCTCGGGCATCTCCACCCGGGTATCCTTCAGCCGCGACGCAACCGTCGTCATGGCCTCCGGGTCGCCGTGCACCAGGAACGTCGTGGCCGCAGCGGTGCCTTCGTGCCACGCCAGCAGCTCCGCCTGATCGGCGTGGGCCGAGAAACCGTTGATCGTGTGAATGCGGCAGCGCACGGGAATCTCCTCGCCGAAGATGGACACCGTGCGAGCGCCGTCGATGATCTTGCGCGCGAGGGTACCTCGAGCGGCATACCCGACGAAGATCACGCTGCTCTGAGAGCGCCCGAGATGGTGACGCAGGTGATGCCGCACGCGGCCGCCGGTACACATGCCCGACCCGGCCATGATGATGGCGCCCCCGCTGATGCGGTTGAGAGCCATCGACTCCGAGGCCTGCCGCGTGAGCCGCAGACCCGGAACCTCGAATGGATCGCGACCCTCGCGAAACAGGGCACGGGTCTCCGCGTCGTAGCACTCCGGGTGCCGCTCGAAGATCTCGGTGGCCGAGATCGCCATCGGCGAATCGAGGAAGACGGGGGTGGACTCGGGCAGGCGTCCCGCCTCCATACCCTCGCGCAAGTAGTAGAGCAGGTCCTGTGCGCGCTCGAGGGCGAAGGTCGGGATGATCACGTTCCCGCCGCGGCGGAAGGTGTCGCCGATGGCCTGGTAGAGCTCGTCCACGGAGGGGCCAAGGGGCCGGTGCAGCCGGTCGCCGTACGTCGTCTCCATCACGACGGCATCCACGGCGGGAGGCGGGCTGGGATCCCGCAGGATCGGCCGGCCCGAGCTGCCGAGATCGCCGGAGAAGAGGACGCGACGGCGACGCCCGCCCTCTTCCAGCTCCAGCAACACGCTGGCGGATCCCAGGATGTGGCCCGCATCGAGGAACGTGGCGCGCACCCCGCGCGCGAAATCCCTCGGTACCGCGTACTCCACCGGGTGCCCGAAATGGTCACAGCTGCCGAGGGCGTCGAGCGTGGTGTAGAGCGGCTCGACCCGGTGGTCGCCGCGCTTGCGTTCGGCCCGGCGGGCCCGATGCGCCGCTTCCTCTTCCTGGATGTGGGCCGAGTCCAGCATCACGAGTCTCGCCACCTCGCGCGAAGCGTCGGTGGTGACGATCTCGCCGCGGAAGCCCCGCTTCACGAGCAGCGGGATCCGTCCACAATGATCCAGGTGCCCGTGGGTCAGCAGCAAGAAGTCGATGCTCTTCGGGTCGAAGCCGAACGGCTCCGCATTCTCCTCCTCGATCTCGTGCCCGCCCTGATAGAGACCGCAGTCGACGAGCAGCCGGGTCCCCGCGCACTCCACCAGATGGCACGACCCGGTCACCCCGCGGTCGGCGCCGTGGAAGCCGATCTTCATCGGGTCTCCTCGCCTTTGGAGTCTCCTCTGGCGAGCAGAGGGCGACCGGTGGATGCGTACCATGACTGGATGCCGTCCCAGACATCCGCAGCCTCTTCGGCGTACCAGAACAGCTCGAGATCTTCCGCGTCCAACACGCCTTCGTCGAACAGGTAGTCGATGTCGAAGACGCGACGCCAGTAGTCGCGTCCCACGAGCACGACCGGGATCGGCTCGATCTTGCGCGTCTGGATCAGAGTCAGCGTCTCGAACAACTCGTCGAGGGTTCCGAGCCCGCCCGGGAACGCCACCAGGGCCCTGGCGCGCAGCAGGAAGTGCAGCTTGCGCAACGCGAAGTAGTGGAAGCGAAAGCAGAGGTCGGGCGTGACATACGGGTTCGGATACTGCTCGTGCGGCAGATCGATGTTGAGACCGACGGTCTTGGCTCCGACATCGTGGGCGCCACGGTTGGCCGCCTCCATCACCCCGGGGCCTCCGCCGGTCATGACGACCACCCGACAGTCCTCGGGTCCCTCTCCCGACTGGCCCACCAGACGTCCGAACTCCCGCGCGACCTCGTAGTACCCGCTCTTCGCCAGGATCCGTTCGGCTCGTCCCAGTCGCAGCTCGAGGTCGCGCTCCTGCGGCCGCTCGCGAATCGCCTGCCGCAGGCGCTCGACCTCGTGCGCGGCAGCAGCCGGCTCGAGGATGCGGGTCCCGCCGAAGACCACGATCGTGTGCTCGATCCCGTGTCGATCCAGCTGAATCTGGGGCTTCAGGTAGTCGATCTGGAGCCGGACACCTCGGGTGTCATCGGAGCGCAGGAAGTCGCGATCCTCGTCGGCACGGCGATAGCTCTCGCTCTGGAGGATGCGCTCGAGATTCCGCGGCGCCTCGGCATCTTCGCGGGACGACTTCGGTCGATGCCAGGGCAGCGGCTCGCGCCTCTCCTGCCGGTGCGGAGGCGTCGGAATCGGGTGCGGCGGCGCGGTCATCGAATCGCTCCTTCCGTGGCTCGGGTCACGTCGATCTCACAGCGGCAGCACGAGCCGGCCGATCGTCAGCATGAACAGCGTGATCACCAGCGCGGAGATCAGGTTGAGCCGGATGCCCTCGCCGAAGAGCTGGCGCGCGTTGACGTAGCCCGAGCCGATCACGATGGCGTTGGGCGGCGTCGCGACGGGCAGTGTGAAGGCGCAGGAGCAGGAGACGATGGCCGGCACCATCAGCAGATAGGGTGCGATCTGGAGTGCGTGGGCCAGCGCCGCCATGATCGGCATCAGCAGCGCGGCCGTGGCGGTGTTGGAGGTGAGCTCGGTGGCGCCCATCGCCACCAGACAGATCGTGAGCAGCATGATCGCCGTGGGCAGCGCTGCCAGCGCAGCGAGGCGCGCGGCGAGCCACGCGTCGAGGCCGGATGCGGCCACCGCGTCGGCCAGCGCGAAGCCGCCGCCGAAGAGCAGCAGCACGCCCCAGGGTACGCCGTGGCGGATCTCCTCCCAGGTCACCAGCGGCTCGCCGCCACGCTCGCCGCCGGCCGGCAGCAGTGCGGCCAGCACCGCCGCGCCGACGGCCGGCACCGCGTCGGAGACGAGGCCGGGATCCGGCAGCAGCGCGCTCCAGCCCGGCAGCGAGACCGCGCCGAAGTCCATGCCGGATCGCGTCACCCAGAGGACCGCCGTCACGGCGAACAGGAGTGCCGCCCGGCGCTCCTCGCTGCGCCACGGCCCCAGACCCTTGAGCTCGCGGCGCAGGGCGTGAGCCACTTCGGGCGAGCTCTCGCGGCCGAGGCCTCGGCCGAGCAGCAGGCCCGCCACCGGCACCAGAATGAGGACGAGCGGCACCCCGAAGAGCATCCAGCCACCGAAGCCGAGCGCCGGCAGGCCCGGCACCAGGTCGGGCGCCATGCCCGCCAGCACCAGATTGGGCGGCGTGCCGATCAGCGTGCCGAGCCCTCCGATCGAGGCGCCGAAGGCCACCGCCAGGAAGAGCTGGGTGGCCGCGCGTCCGCTGGCCACGCGCTCGGCCACGCCGGCCGCGATGGGCAGCATCATGAGCGCGGTGGCCGTGTTGGAGAGCCACATCGAGAGAGAGGCGGTCGCGATCAGGAAGCCCCACACCAGCCGCTTCGGCGACGCGCCCACACGGGCGACGGTGGCGAGGGCCAGGCGCCGGTGCAGACCCGAACGCTGCACCGCCAGCGCCAGCACGAAGCCGCCCAGGAACAGGAAGATCATCGGGTCGGCGTAGTTCGGCGCCACCTCGCGCACCGGCCGCACACCGAACAGCGGAAACAGCACCAGGGGCAGGAGCGCCGTCACCGCGATCGGCGCCGCCTCGCTCGCCCACCACAGCGCCATCCACGTGATCACCGCGGCGACGCACTTGGCCGAGCCCGCGAGCGAGCCCGTCGGCACCAGGTAGAGGATCCCGAAGATCAGCGGTCCGAGCAGCCGCAGAGCGTACGTGGCGGGCGTCACCGGACGGAGCATAGAAGGCTTGCCCCGGCTGCGCGGCGCCCACGAGTACCCGCGCTACCCGAGCCAGTCGGGGGCGTAGGCTCCCCGCGGTCCGATATCTTCCATCCCACGCCATGACGAGCCCCGCATCGATCGACCGCATCGTCCAGCTCCCTCACGGCGAGACCACCGTGCGCGACCTCCCGGGCCCCGCCGGCGCCCCCACCGTGATGCTGCTGCACGGCCTCGGCGCCACCGGCCGCCTCAACTGGGGCCGCTGCTACCGCCCCCTGTCGGAGCACTTCCGCGTGCTCTCCGTCGATCACCGCGGCCACGGCAGGGGCCTGCGCACGCGGCGCTTCCAGCTCGAGGAGTGCGCCGACGACGCAGCGGCCACCGCCGAGGTGCTCGGCGTGAAGCAGTTCATCGCGGTCGGCTACTCGATGGGCGGCCCGATCGCGTCGCTCACCTGGCGCCGGCATCCGAAGCAGGTGACGGGCCTGGTGCTGTGTGCGACCGCGCGCCACTTCGCGCGGTACGGCGTCGCCCGTCTCGCCCGCGCCACCATGCCCGTCGCCGCCGCGGCCAGCCGCCTGCTGCCGAGCATGGCGCACCGCGTGATGCTCCAACGCATGCTGATCGGCATCGAGCACCCGAGGCTCCGCGACCGCATCCACGAGGAGCTCAGCGGCCACGAGCCCGCCACCATCCTCCAGGCCGCCGAGGCCCTGACCCGCTTCTCCTCCCACGACTGGATCGGCGACGTGAACGTCCCGACCGCCGTCGTCATCACGACCCTCGACGAGCTCGTTCCGCCCATCCGCCAGTACAAGCTGGCCGCCTCGATCCCGAACGCGCAGGTGTTCGAGGTGGAGGGCGACCACGACGCGTGCGTGTCGAACCGGGAGTTCGCCGCCACGCTGGTGCGGGCGTGCCGCGCCGTTGCCGCGATGGAGCACGCATGAGCTACGAGCCGCGCGTCCGTCTTCCTCACACCGACCTCATCGTCGGTCGCATCGGGCTCGGCTCGAGCTTCGGCGTCGGTCCCGACGACCTCGAGATGGCCTTCGATCACGGCATCAACTACCTCTACTGGGGCAGCATCCGACGCCCCGGCTTCGGCGCGGGCATCCGCCGGCTCGCAAAGCGCAACCGCGAGAGCATCGTGGTCACGCTCCAGAGCTACGCCCGCTGGCCCGCCGCCCTGCTCGACTTCGCGGTCGAAGCGGGCCTGCGCCGCCTCCAGCTCGACTACGCCGACGTCCTGGTGCTCGGCTGGCACAACACCCGCCCCTCCCAGGCCATCCTCGACGCCGCACTGGAGCTGAAGCACAGGGGCCGGATCCACCACCTGATGATGTCGGGGCACGACCGCAAGTTCTTCCCGGTGATGGCGAGAGAGGGTCTCTTCGACCTCTTCATGGTCCGGTACAACGCGGCGCACCGCGGCGCGGAGCAGGAGGTCTTCCCGAAGCTCCCGATGGGCGACGGCCATCCGGGGATCTGTGCCTACACCGCCACCCGCTGGGGCTCCCTAGTCGATCGGAAGAAGACCCCGGAAGGCGAACGCACCCCGACCGCCGGCGATTGCTACCGCTTCTGTCTGTCGAACCCGGACGTGGACATGACGCTGTGCGGACCCGCCACGACGGAGCATGTGCGGGAGGCCTGCGCTGCCCTGGCAAAGGGTCCGCTCGAGGCGGAGGAGCTGGCGTGGATGCGGCGAGTCGGGGACCACGTCCATGGGCGGTCGCCGATCAGGGGATTGGCGGATTGAGGGTCGTCGCGCCGCTCGCGCGCGGTCGAACGGCGCACATCCTGTAGCGATCGGCGCTCATGACCGAGGCGGCTCGCTAGACCCTCGTACCCCTCCGCCACGCCGCCAGGGCGACCATGCCGAGCGCCATGAGGGCGCCTGTGGAGGGCTCGGGGACGGCGAGCACCGAGATGCCCGCGGGCGCGCTCGCGAGATCGAAGAAGTAGAAGTCGCCGACCTCCTGGTCCTGGAAGGTGAAGGCGATCGGTCCGGATCCGATCACGGTGTACTGGAGCACCGACGTGCGGTCTCCCGGATCGGCGGGATAGGTCGGGGCCGACATGAGCTGGTCGAAGGTCAGACACTGATCGTCGCGGCCCGGGGCCCAGCTGCAGACCTCCTCATAATTTCCTCGAACTGGCGAAACCGTGCCGTTGAACTGGGTGAAGAGGTCGGGGAGGCCGCCGCTCCCCCCCTGCGCCATCACCCGCGTCGGATCGTGCTTCACGATCACGTGAACCGAATCGCCCGCGATGGCGCCCTGACTGTCGCCGGTAATCGTGAGAAGGATCGTCTCCCCGATGCCATAGGTCGTCTTGTCGGCGGTCATCGAGATCGTCGCCGCGCCGGAGGGGCCAGCAAGGGCGAGCAGCAGGACAGCGAGAGTGCACGGCAGCAGGCGCATGGTGGTCTCCTTCCCGCCTCCATCATGTCAGCTGGTGGACCGCGAGGGCAAGGGAGAGGGAGTGGCGATCGCTGTCACAGCGGGTATCCGCTATCGCTCGAATCCTCCAGAAGAGAGACGGACCAGGGCGCCGCCTCGGAAGAGACGACGCCCCCGTCTGTGAGGATGGCTAGGTCTCCGCCTGGTACCGGGCGGGGCCGTTCGGGAGCGAGAGGAGCAAGCGGGCCCTTGTGGCGGTCGCGGCTCTGCTCCCCCTCCCGGGCCATTGACACGCAGAACGTGCCCCTGGTCGGGTAGCGAATCCGTGGGCCAGATCATAAGTTGCCGATCAGTGCGGGCCCCTGGGGGGACTCTCGGTGGAACCTGGGAGGATTGACGATCCTCGTGCCGACCGACGCGAAACCAATGGCTCTTGGTCGCCCAGCTGGTTCCGCCCGCGGAGCCCCTGGCGCTCGCTTGGTGGGTGAACGTTCCTCAAGTGGCGCACGGTCGCCGCCTCTCGCGACGCTCCACGCTCGCCCACATCCACATCAAGGTGACTGGGCAGGTACCGGACCGGAGGCTCCCTCTGCGCGACCCGATGGTCTACCTGGCCGATTGCGTCTGGCTCGTTCGAGTGCTCGCAGTCACCAAGGACCACTTTGGCGACGAGCTGCCCGAGGGAGCCCGATACAGCCGCATTCAGCGTCTGTTGAGCGATCGTGAACGGCCTACTTGCGCCTCGCTGGGCGTCGTGGTGGCGGCGAGTTAGCGAGCGGGTCGGGCAGCTCGGCGCTGGCGAGTTGCTGAACACCACCTCCACCTCGCCCACGGCACACACCGCGATCGCCGCATCAAGCGCCTCCCAGGCCCTCGCCCAGGCCTCGTCGATCTCCTCGGGCGTCCGCTGGTCCCCGAGCCGGGGCTCCGCTTCGTCCAGCAGCTCGAAGGCGATGGCGTCGAGGCGGATGCACTCGGGGTCGTCTTCGGCAGCAGTAGCTGGCGTGGCGAGAAGCGTGGCGATCAGTAGCGCGCGGAGAATCATGTCGGGGGCCTTCTTCCATGGCGTTAGATGACATGGATCGGCCCCGAAGTGACGCGACCTTGAGGAGCACCGACGAAGAGCTGCGCTTGCTCAGCGACGGCGTTAGGTAGTAGCGAGCGCGCCTATGGTCCCGTGCGAGGCGTCGCGAGGTGTCGGGTGGCCCACCGGGGGGGGAGAGCGAGCGACGGATACGTAGATGGGGTCTCGCATGCGGTACCTGGAACGGTTAGGGAGTCCCGCCCATCGACGGCGAACCGCATTCTGAGCGCTTGCGAAGGACAGCGGGGCAGGCTTGCGATCGCCGCGAGCCGACTCTGCCGCCGCCTCTACAGGGACGTGAACCCCAGGACCCACGCGACGCCATTGGGTTCGTCGGCGAGAACCTGAATCCAGCCATTTCTCAAACCCATGACGCCAAATCGCTCTCCCTCCACCCGCGGGATCGTCACCAGGTTGCCCCAGAATACGGCACCACCCTTCTCGACAACATTAGGTGTTCGGAAGGAGACAACGCGATCATTCATCGCTTCTATCCGCGCGTCTTTTGCCTCGATCATTCTGGTGGGCGTGGGTCCCGGAAGGAACTGCAGCTGCCTGCCATCGACGTAGAAGAGAACGAAGCCGCCCGGGTAGTCGAGTAACAGCTGATCGACATCGACCGTCGTATCGAAACGGCTTGCGATCTTGTCGACCTTGGCCTGGAGATCTCTCACCTTCTCCCGAGTTTCGGAGTCTGATAGGTTGAACTCGAAGTGTTGTTGAGCACCCGGGGAGTTCTCGATTCTCGGCTCGACCTGCATGGCGCCGGGCGAGTTCTCGATGTTCTTAGTTGCGGGCTGAAGCAGATAGAGAATGCCCGAAATGACCGCACCGATGATCGTCGCGCCGCCGATGATCAGCGCGCCCAAGACCTTTCGACTCTTCGCCATCCGGTTTCCCTTCCACACACACAACACACCGCCGTGCGTCACTCGCAGCGTACTCCGTAGCGGGAGCCGAGGCGACTCATGTCAGAGGTCCCGCAGCCCCTCCCCCACCTCCAATCGCCCCACCGCCTGCCTCAGCTTGTCGACCCCCAACGGCTTTCCGTACCTGCCCGTCGTGATCGACTCGACCTCGTGGCCCAGCAGCTCGGCGATGGTGTGCTCCTGCACGTCGGCTTCCTTGAGCCTCGTGGCGAACGTGTGGCGGAGGCTGTGGAGCACTTTGCGGTTCGACGCGATCCCGTGTGATCTCTCCCACCTCGTGAACCACTGACCGATGACGACGCCGTAGCCCCTGTTTCTCTGGCGTTGCAGCCTCGGGAAGAGCCGACGGTCCCCTGCCCTGCGGCGCTCCTCCACGTAGTCGAGGAACCCGAGCGCGACGAGGCCGCTGTGGATCGGGACGGTGCGATCCGATCCCGCCGTCTTGAGGCTCTTCCCCTCCCCCGGCTCGGCGGGCGCGTCCGCGCTGCTCGCGGCCGCGATCTTGACGCACGGAATCCCCTGCACCTCCGCCACGTCCGCCGTCTCCAGCTGCGCGATCTCTTCGAGGCGAGCGCCGGTGTACAGCAGGACCAACGGGATCCAGTAGCGAGCGGCGTTGCCAGCGCCGAGGGTGGCGGCCTTGTAGTCGCTGCCGAAGATCGCCCGCAGGTCCTCGTCGGTGAAGGCGTCGCGCTCCGCGTACACCTTCTTGGCCTTCGGTGGGCGCATCCCATCGGCCGGGTTCTTGTCTACCCACTCCATGCGCTCGGCGTACTTGAAGAGGGAAATCAGGTAGGACATGCGCTTGCGGATGGTCGAGGCGCTGAGGCCCGGCGTGGGGTTCTCCGCCGCAAGGCGGCTCTCCGCGCTCTCGCGCTCGGCCAGGACCTCCGCGATCGACCGGCCCGCGTATCGGACTCCCAAGTGGGCCGGCAGCTTGCCGAGCGTGAGCCGGTAGCCCCGCACGTCTTCCTTGCTGACCGTCCGCGCGGGCTTGTCCCCGATGATCTCCAGGGCCTCCGCGAGGGCCGACTTGATCATCTGAGCCCGTCCGCGACGCCCAGGTCTTCCCCTCGTGGTCCTCTACGCATCTCGCAATCACTTCTGAAAGCATCGGCGAAGGCTTCGAGGGCGCTTCGGGTGTCACTGAGGGTGCCGCCGTGCCGTGGCCGGGGAGCGGCTCGCGAGGAATACCGCGGAGGTCGTTCTCCCGTTCCTCGTCAATGGCCCTCAAGGCGACCAGCCGGGTCCGTGCCAGTTCGTACAACAGGTCGTCAAGGGCGCTCCCGGTCAGCTGCTGACCAGCCTTCGCGAGAAGCGCCAGGGCGTCGTCGTGCAGATGCTTGACCCTGCCCTCGTGGAGAGCCTCGACCTCCATCGGTATGACCCAGTCAAGACCGTCGTCAACGTACCCGCCGCGACGGTTGCGACGATCGGCCTCGACGAGCTGGCGCAGGTAGTCGTCGCAGAGACGCGCGATCAACTGCTCGACTTCCTCGGCCTCGCTCACCCTGCCCTCCCGGACCGCATCCAGCACGAGCCAGACACACGCATCCAGTAGAGCGGCCGCCGCCGCGCCTCCTTCACCGAGCAGCAGCCCAGCGAGCGGACGATCTCGCGCCGGCCCAGCAGTTCCCGAAGATCGCCCGGAACACGCCTTCGGTACGACCAGACGCGCCCTCGGCGCTGGAGTCGGTAGCGAGCGTGTAGCAACGTGGCGTCCCGTCGTGTAGCAACCGAGGAACGCCTAACGTCGAGGCCAGATAACCCTTTGAAATCAAAGGGTTCTGGCGTCCCCAACGGGAGTCGAACCCGTGTCGCCGCCTTGAAAGGGCGGTGTCCTAGGCCTCTAGACGATGGGGACGGCCGGGGCGCAAGATAGCCGCGGGGGCCGGTGGATGCTCAGCGCGCGCCGGGCGTGCGCGTGTCGACGACGCGCCACAGGTACCAGGAGGCGATGCTGCGCCAGGGGCGCCAGGGCTCGGCGATCGTCTCGAGCTCGGCGGCCTTCGGCATCTCCCGCAGCCCGTAGAGCTGCATCGCGCCCTTGCGGACGCCGAAGTCGCCCACCGGCAGCACGTCGGGCCGGCCCAGCGAGAACATCAGCAGCATGTGTGCGGTCCACTCGCCGATGCCGCGGATGCGCGTCACCGCCTCGATCACCTGGGCGTCCTCCATGCGGTGGAGCGCCCGGCTCGAGACGGCTCCCGAGGCGAAGGCCTCGGCCACTGCGCGCACCGCCGCGATCTTCTGGCGCGAGAGCCCCACCGAGCGCAGGCGCGAGATCGGGACCTCCAGCATCACCTCGGGCCGCGGGTAGCGGCCGCGCCAGTGGGAGCGCAGGCGGCCATCGATCGCGCGCGCGGCGGCGCCCGCCAGCTGCTGGTAGATCACCGAGCGCAGCAGCATCCGGTAGGGGTCGCCGCGGGGCGCCAGGTCGCAGTCGCCGACGGTGCGGATCACGGCCCCCAGCTGCGGGTCGCGGCGCATCAGCGCGCGGCGTCCGCGGGCGCGTTCGGATTCGTCCAGCTGGCCCGGCACGCCGGCATGCTAGCCGGCCCCGGTCGCCCCCGGTTGGCGGAAGGCGGCTCCGTTCCCGCGCGAATCCTCCGCCGAGGTCGCAGCCCGGCACGCCCAGGGACCGCTCGTGCGGGCGCCCCGATGCGCCGATAAAGCGCACCATGCCGAACCCCGCGTCGCCGCCGCGTCCGTCCGCGAAGGCGGAAGCGGCCCGTCCCGTCCAGCGCGCCACCCTGCGTCCCGCTCTCGGCCTCGAAGAGGTGCTGGAGCTCCTGGTCCGCCACGAGCTTCTGGACGAGGCGCAGGCCCGGGAGGTGGAGTCCCGCGCCACCACGCTGCGCAGTACCGTGCTCAAGGAGCGGGTCGGCTCGGTCCGCTCTCAGGCAGCGTCCCGCTACGACGTCTCCCCCGCCGAGATCGTCGACGCCGCGCGCTTTCCCCACCCCGACCCCAAGCAGGGCCGGATCGACGAGAACGCGGTGGCGAAGGTGCTCGGCGCCGCCTCCGGCACGCCCTACCTGAAGATCGACCCGCTCAAGGTCGACAACGACCTGGTCGCGAAGACGCTCTCCCGCCCCTACGCGCGCCGCCACGTCGTCATCCCGCTCGGCCGCGAGAAGGACGCCGTCGTCCTGGCGGCGACCGACCCCTTCGACACGACGCTCCGCGAGTCGCTCGAGCAGCTGATCCAGGCGCCGCTGCGCTACGTCGTCTCCGCGAAGTGCGACATCATCGCGATCATCGACCGCATCTACGGCTTCCGCTCGAAGGTGAGCCAGGCCCAGGAGAAGCTCGGCGCCGGATCGCGGTCGGGGGCGCTGGTCCAGCTCGTGGAGCTGCGCAGCAACGCCGAGCTCGCCGCCACCTCCAACGACGAGCACGTGATCGCGGCCGTCGACTACCTGCTCAACTACGCCTTCGAGCAGCGGGCCTCGGACATCCACCTGGAGCCGCGCGCCAAGGACGCGGTGATCCGCTTCCGGATCGACGGCATCCTGCACGACATCGACACCGTCCCGCCGCTGGTCCACGGCGCGATCACCTCGCGCATCAAGGTGCTCGCCGGCATGAACATCGCCGAACGGCGGCGCTCCCAGGACGGCCGGATCAAGACCCAGCGCGCCGAGCGCGAGGTCGAGCTGCGCGTGTCGAGCATGGCGACGGCCTTCGGCGAGAAGATCGTGGTGCGCGTGTTCGACCCGACCGTCCTGATGACCAACCTCCAGGACCTGGGCTTCACCACCGACGAGCGCGAGCGCTTCGAGAAGTGGATCACCTGCCCCAACGGCCTGATCCTGGTGACGGGTCCCACCGGCTCGGGCAAGACCACCACCCTCTACTCGACGCTTCGCTACCTCTCGGGCCCCGAGATCAACATCACCACCGTCGAGGACCCGATCGAGCTGGTCGACCCGCGCTTCTGCCAGGTGCAGGTGAACCCGGCGGTCGACGTGAGCTTCGCCAACGG
>CAZZFT010000019.1:0-25075 GCA_964653555.1 uncultured Spirochaetales bacterium
GGGCACGGCCGGCATGCGGGAGGGCGTTCGCTACCAGATCTACGAGTCGGCCGACGGGCACGTGCTGTTCATGGCCTCGGAGCAGGCGTTCTGGAAGAACTTCTGCGAGTGCGTCGGGCGCAGCGAGCTGTTCGAGAAGTGGCCCGGCTCCAAGTACGCCGACCACGCCCGCGGCAACCGCGAGCTCCAGGCCGAGCTGCGCGACATCTTCAAGGCGAAGAGCTGCCGGGAGTGGATCCGCCTCGGCGACGAGAAGAACTTCCCCGTCGCGCCGGTGAACACGCCGAAGACGATCGCCGACGACCCGCAGTTCCAGGTGCGCTTCCCCTGGTACTCGCGCGAGAAGCACGGCGCCGAGATGCTGCCCTTCCCGGTCAAGTTCCTCGGCGAGGAGCTTCCCGAGCCGGGGATGGCGCCGACCGTCGGTGAGCACACCGAGGCGGTGTGCGCCCAGGTGCTGGGCTACGACCCGGATCGGATCGCCGCGCTGCGCAAGGCGGGAGCCTTCGGATGAGCGCACCGCGTGCGGGGCTCGACTTCGACGCCGCGATGGCCCGGGGCGTCGAGGCGATCTACCGCACACCCGACGTGGCGGGCCAGCGCAGCGCCACGCTCGCGGCGCTGGCGCTGCGACCGGGGGAGCGCGTGCTCGACGTGGGCGTCGGTCCGGGACTGCTCGCCTTCGACATGGCGCTCACCGTCGGCGACGGGGGTCGGGTGGCGGGCGTCGACGCCAGCGAGCCGATGCTCACGATCGCTCGCAGCCGCTGCGCGCAGACGCCCTGGACCGACTTCCGGGCCGCCGACGCGACGGCGCTCCCCTTCGACGACGCCGTGTTCGACGCCGTCGTCTCCACCCAGGTCTACGAGTACGTTCCCGATCTGGAGCAGGCGCTGGCCGAGGCCGCGCGCGTGTTGCGGCCGGGCGGGCGCATCGTCGTGGTGGACACCGACTGGGACACCGCCGTGTGGCACACCGCCGACCGCACGCGCATGCGGCGGGTGCTCGCGGCCTGGGAGGAGCACCTGCACGATCCCTTCCTGCCGCGCACCCTGGGCGCGAGGCTGGAGGCGTCCGGCTTCTCGGTGCAGCGCCGGGAGGTGATCCCCTTGCTCAATCCCTCGCTCCACCCGAACTGCTACAGCCACGGCATGCTGCGCGCGATCGCCGCCTTCGTGCCCGGCCGCCGCGGCGTGACCGAGAAGGAGGCGGCCGCCTGGGCCGCGGAGCAGCGCGAGCTCGGCGGGCGCGGAGCGTACTTCTTCAGCCTGAACCGCTACCTGTTCGCCGCCGTGAAGCCCTGACGGGGAGGCGCGCGCGGCCGCCCGCATCCCCGCGCGCCCCGCGGCGACGGTGGGTTGCGGCCGGATCTGCTCAAGGCCGGGGCGGGGCGCGCCGAAACCCGGTGCATGCGAAGCGCCAATCTCGCCGACCGTGCCGATCGTCTCCTCTCCCGGATCTTCCCCACGCGCTTCCGTCCCGGCGCACAGGAGGGACGCCACGGTCGCGTCGGCGCGCCGCACCTGTGGCGGATGCAGCGTGCCTTCCAGATCGACTTCCTCCAGCGCATGGGGCTCTCGCCCGATCACCGCCTGCTCGACCTCGGCTGCGGCACGCTGCGCGGCGGGCTGCCGCTGATCGGCTACCTGGCCACCGCGCGCTACACCGGCATCGACGTGCGCCCCGACGTGATCGAGGAGGCCCGGCGCGAGCTGAGCGAGGCCGGACTGGTGCAGCGCCACCCGCGGATCGAGTGCGTGGACTCGCTGGCGGGCCTCGATCTGGGCGCCGCCTACGACTACGTGTGGGCGTTCAGCGTGCTGGTCCACCTCGAAGACGGCGAGCTCGACGACGCCCTCGCGTTCGTGTCCCGTCACCTGACCGTGTCGGGCGCCTGCTTCGCCAACGTCAACCCGGGCGACGGCCGGCTCGGCACCTGGGCGGACTTCCCGATCGTCGCGCGCCCCCTCGACTGGTACGTGGAGCGGGCGCGCGAGGCGGGCCTGCGCGTCGACTCGTTGGGCCGCCTGCGCGAGATCGGGCACGTCTCGGGCGATCGCACGAGCGACTCACAGCTCATGCTCCGCTTTCACAAGTTCGCCTGAGTCCGCGCCGTGGCAGCGGTTCGCGTCAGTACGGGAAGAGGGCCGGCCAGACGATCGCGTCGAGCACCGCCGTCTGGACCACGAAGGGCAGGCAGCCCACCACGGCCGCGCGGTGCCAGCCCCGGGGCTCCCAGCGGCTGAGGGCGAGCAGCGATCCCAGCACGCCGCAGGAGCCGATCGCGACCAGCGCCAGGTCGATCTCGATCGCCCGCCACAGCCAGGGCTGGGGCGCGTCGAGATAGGCGGCGGTGAGCGGCAGCCACAGCGCCGACGGGAACAGGATCAGCGTGTAGAGCGCGAAGACGGCGCCGAACCCCAAGCGTTCCGCGATCCGCACCCGGTCGGGATCGACCGCCCACAGCCAGTAGCTCGTGAAGAAGAAGTAGCCGACCGCGGCCGCCAGCATGTTCGCCGTGTAGAAGATCCGCCAGGCCTCGGGAACGCCGCCCCACAGGTCCGCTGCGCCCCTTCCGGGTCCGAGGCCCGCGGCGTAGCTCGCGAGCACGGCGAGGCCGCCCACGGCGTTCAGGGCGGCGAACAGCAGCCGCGTTCGGGCGCCGCTTCGGGTGGGGACCGGCATGCGGTGCACTCTAGGGGTGCTGCCCGGTGGATCAAGTCGCCCGCGCCGGACGACGATCCGGAGACATGTGCGCTCGGCTGTGGCTGGCACTGGTCGTGATGTGCGCGGTCGCGGCGCGCGCCGAGATCTACCGCTGCGAGGAGGCGGACGGCTCGATCCGCTTCACCGGCGACCCGGGTCGCTGCGCTCACCCGGTCGCGCACACGCCCGCGGGTGACCGCGTGGCTCCGGATCCGCCCGCGCAGCCGAGCGCTCCGGACGAGGAGGCCGCGCCTGCGGCCGGGGACGGCGAGGACCAGGCGCCGCCCCTCACCGGTCCGGCCCTCCAGCTCCTGCTGCCCTCGCCGGGAGCCGCCTGGGAGGCGCTCGACGACGCCCCCGAGACCGCGCGCGATCCCCAGCTCGTCGCCCAGGGGCTGCGCGCCAGCGTCGCGCGTCACTACACCCGCGCGCGCGGCCCGGTGTCCGAGGTGTGCACGGTCGAGGTGTGGTCCTTCGAGCGCGCCGCGCAGGCTCGCGCGGTGCAGGACGCGCTCGCCGAGCCGCTCTGGTGGATCCGATCCACCGGCGCGCTGCTGGTGCTCGCGCACGGCGTGCGTCTGGAGCGGCAGGTGGGCACCCGGCACGGACTCGTCCCCGGCTGCGAGTCCCTGGCCGAGAGCGCTCGTGCTCGTGCGGCGGCAGCGCATTGACGCCCGGCCGACGCCCGGGGGCGAGCCGCTACCCTGGCCGCCGGAGGACCCCGCCTTGCAGTACGTCTCCCTCGGCTCCACCGGAATGAAGGTCTCGCGCCTGTGTCTGGGCTGCATGAGCTACGGCTCGCCCGAGTGGCGACCCTGGGTGCTCGACGAGGCCGCCGCCGGTCCCTTCTTCCGCCGCGCGATCGAGGCCGGGATCAACTTCTTCGACACCGCCGACATGTACTCGCTCGGGCGCAGCGAGGAGGTGACGGGGCGATGGCTGCGCGAGTACGGCCGACGCGACGAGATCGTGATCGCCACCAAGGTGTTCTTCCCGATGAACGACCGCCCCAACATGGGCGGGCTCTCACGCAAGCACATCCAGCAGTCCTGCGAGGACAGCCTGCGCCGGCTGGGCGTCGAGACGATCGACCTCTACCAGATCCACCGTCTCGATCCCGACACGCCGATCGAGGAGACGCTCGCGGCCCTCGACGGCCTGGTCCGGCAGGGCAAGGTGCGCGCGATCGGAGCCAGCTCGATGTACGCGTGGGAGCTGATGCGCTCGCTGGCGATCTCCGACCGCCTGGGGCTGGCGCGCTTCGTCTCGATGCAGAACCACTACAACCTCGTGTACCGCGAAGAGGAGCGCGAGATGATGCCCTTGTGCGAGCTGGAGGGGATCGGCGCGATCCCCTGGTCGCCGCTGGCGCGCGGGATGCTCGCCGGAACGCGCCGCAAGCTGGGCGACGACTCGACGAAACGATCCGAGAGCGACGGGCTCGACCAGATCCTCTACGACCAGCCCTCGGACTGGGACGTGGTCGAGGCGGTGCGCGACGTCGCGAAGCAGCGCGGCGTGAACCCGGCCCAGGTGGCGCTCGCCTGGCTGCTCTCGCGTCCGGCGGTGGTGGCGCCGATCGTCGGCGCCACGAAGCTGGCCCATCTCGAGGAGGCGATCTCCGCGCTCGAGATCGAGCTCGAGGAAGCCGAGATCGCGCAGCTCGAGGCTCCCTACCGACCGCATCCGGTCAAGGGGCTGTCTCCGAAGCCGGCGATGCGGAGGACCCGATGAGCGGAGTCGACGCCGGCTTGCGGTCTTCGGAGAAGCGGTCCCGGTGAAGCCGGCCTGGCTGCGGTGGGTCGCGAACGCCCTGGTCGTGCTGTCGCTGCTCGACGCGGGCGGGTCGCTACTCGAGGAGATCCTGCGCGCTGCCACCGGCGCCACCTGGGCGATCGCTCCGCGCATGGTGCTGGCGGAGGTCGTCCTGCTGGGGACGGTGCTCAGCATCCCCGCGATGGTGATCACGCCGCGCCTGCCCCTGGCGGTGTTCGGGCCTTTGGCCCTGGTGACGCTGTGGCTCAGCTTCGGAGCCGCCCCGCTGCCGCTGTGGATCGAGTCGCCCACGGTCTTCGCCCTCACCGGCTGCGCGATCCAGCTCGCGGCGGCAGGGCTCGCGCTCGCGCTGATCCACCACCGCAATCGGGGACGCAGCTGGCTGTTCGACGAGGACTCGCCTCCCGCACCGGCCTTCGCCTGGACCCGCGCGGCAGGGCTCGGCGCGCTGCTGGTCGGCGTCGGTCTGCCGGCGTGCGCGCTCTACGGCGTGGTCGCGATCGCGACCTGGACCCAGGCGATCACCCGCGGCTTCGTCTCCTTCGATCTGCGCGGCGTGTCCCTCGCCGACCGCCACTACGCCCGCGACGGCCAGGAGGTCCGCCTGGTGGGCATGATGCACATCGGCGAGGACGCCGCCTACCGCGCACTGGTGGAGAGCTTCGAGGGCGAGTCGACGGTGGTGCTCGCCGAGGGCGTGTCCGATCGGGAGTCGCTGCTGCCGGGCGGGCTCCAGTACGGCCACGCCGCGAACGCCCTCGGCCTCAGCGCTCAGGAGGATCTGCGCAGCTACTGGAGCGACGACGCCGATCCCGAGGCCGATCCCGCGCGGCGGCCCGTGGTGCGCCGCGCGGACGTGGACGCCAGCAGCTTCTCCCCCGAGACGATCGAGTGGATCGGATGGGCGGCGGACCTCTGGAACGCCGACAATCTCGGCGCCGCACTGGTCGACCTGTGGGAGGGCACCCGGGCGCGCGACCCCGAGGACCTGGCGCGCTTCGAGCACGAGATCCTCGACCAGCGCAACGCCCACCTGATCGGCGAGATCGACGAGGCTCTGGGCGAGTACCACCGCGTGATCGTGCCCTGGGGCGCCCTGCACCTGCCCGAGATCGAGAGTGCGGTGCTGGAGCGGGGCTTCGAGGAGACGGACCGGACGCGGCACCCGCTGATCGCCTGGAGCACGATCGCGGCAGCCCTCGGGCGCTGACCGGCGCTCACGGCTCCGCGAGGACCGCGCCCCCCCGGAGCCGGTTCTTCTGCACCTTGCCGAGGGCGTTGCGCGGCAGCGACGCGACGACGTGCAGGATGCGCGGCAGCTTGTAGGGCGCGAGCCGATCGGCGAGGAAGGCGCGCAGCTCCGCGAGCGGCGGCACCGCCGCGCCGACCGCGTAGGCGGTCACCTCCTCGCCCCATTCGGCGGAGGGGGTTCCGACGACCGCAGCGTCTTCGACTGCCGGGTGGGCGCGCAGCGCGTCCTCGACCTCGCGCGGGTAGACGTTGTAGCCGCCGCTGATCACCAGCTCCACGGCGCGGCCGACGATCCGCAGGTAGCCGTCGGCGTCGCGCTCGCCCATGTCACCGGTGCGGAACCAGCCGTCGGGGGTGAACGCGTCCGCATTGGCCTCGGGGCGTTCCCAGTAGCCGGCGAACACGTTCGGGCCACGCACCTGGATCTCGGCCGGCGAGCCGGCGAGGCGCAGCGCGACACCGGGAAGCGGCAGGCCGACGGTACCCGGTCGGCGCTCGCCGTCCACGGGATTCGAACTGAGCATCACCGTCTCGGTCATGCCGTAGCGCTCCAGGATGCGCTGGCCGGTGGCGCGCTCGAAGGCGGCGTGCTGGTCGGCGGGCAGCGGCGCCGACCCGGAGACGCACAGGCGCAGCCGCTTCAGCGCCGCGGGGTCTCCGGCCCCGAGCAGGCGGTGGTACATCGTGGGCACGCCGAAGAGCAGCGTCGCCCGCTCGGACTCGATCGCTTCCAGCACCGCGCCCGGCTCGAAGCGGCGCAGCAGGAAGGCCGACGCTCCGGCGTGCAGCGTGCCCTGGAGGCCGACGCCGAGCCCGTGCATGTGGAAGAGGGGCAGGGCGAGTACCAGGCGATCGTCCGGCGTCCAACGCCAGGCGATGCGCAGCGACTCGGCGCTCGCCAGCAGGTTGGCGTGGGAGAGCACGGCGCCCTTCGGGCGTCCGGTCGTCCCGGAGGTGTACCCGATCAGGGCGGGGGCGCCGGGTGGCGCGTGGTCGAGGGGGGGCGGATCGCCGTCGGGGAGCGCAAGCGCGGGCTCGCTGATCAGCGTCGCGGCGTCGGCCGAACGCACCCACCCGGCGCGGGCGTCGTCGTCCACGATCGCCGCCCGTGGACGCGCGTCGCGCACCAGGTGCGTGATCTCGGCAGAGCGATAGGCGGTGTTCGCGGGGACGACGACCAGACCGAGACGCAGGCAGGCGACGTGGGCCACCGCCAGCTCGAGGCTCGCCTCGGCGGAGACGAGCACGCGGTCGCCGGCGCGCAGTCCCGCGCGGTGCAGGCGGCCCGCGGCCCGGACACTGGCGCGGTCGAGAGCGCCGTAGTCGAGCCCGGACGTGTTCGGGGCGGAGAGCGCGGGCCGGTGCGATGAGCCGCGGAAGTGGCGCGCCCAGCTGGCGGGCAGCGTGCCGGCGCCCTGCGCGGTCGGGTCGAAGCCGTCTGCTCCGGCGGTCACGCGCTCGGACTCGCGGCCGGGACGTCGCACGGGTGCATCGGGGCAGGGTAGACGAAGGCCCGGACCGGACCACGCCGCGCGCAATCGCGTCACGCGGGCCATCCCGCGGGTGTATGGTGGACCGGGAGGATCTCGCGTGGCGCAGACCGTCCTCTACGACTTCGCCGGCACCGGCGCGCAGAACCTTTCCGAGTTCCAGGTGGCCCGGCAGCACCTGCGCGTCGGGGCGGGTCGAACCCTGGAATCGGTGTCTCGCGAGTTCTTCGAGCAGGCCCGCGCGGGGGAGGGGCAGTACTACGACGTCCTGAGCCTGCGCTTCCCGGAGGCCGGCTCCGAGGCCGTCGCGTTGGTGCGGGCGTACCTGATCGCCCATCGGCGCAAGAAGTCGCTTCCCTTCCTCGTTCCCGACGGCGAGGACCTGCGCGACTACACCGGCCGTTTCCGCCGCTTCGGTCATCCGGGCGAGGGGCTCCGGGGCTGGCACGTGCTCAACTTCAGCGGCCGGGGGCTCGGCATCCCCGACATCGCGGTGACCGAGGGGCAGCTGCCGGAGCGTCCCACGGGAATGCCGATCGAGATCTGGGCCTGGTGGGCGCTCGAGGAGCACATCCTGCGCCCGGTTCGCGACCGGGCGATCGAGCGCTATGCGGCGTGCTTCACGCCGGGCGCGCTCGAGGCCCTCGCGGTGTTGCGCCAGTCCCGCGAGCTCAACGAGGGCCGGCTCAGCGACATCTACGTCTCCGACCTGCCCAACGGCAGCCTGCGCCTGCTCGACATCTGGGACCGGCGCGACCCCGAGCAGTACCGGCGGCGCTTCGGGATCTAGGGCGTCTTCAGCGCTCCTCGGCCACGCCGAAGCGCTCGCAGTAGAAGGCGAAGCGCTCGCGCTCGACCTCGCGCTCGAGGCCCATCTCGGCGAGCGAGTAGCGGTGCGCGCCGTGGGCGCCGCGCGGCTTGCGGGCGAGGTAGGCGAGGACGGCGTCCCGGTAGCCCGAGGTGAAGGTCCAGCCGAGAGCGTGGTACACGCGCTCGAGGGCGCCGGCGGGGTCCGCGATCAGGTCCGCGTAGCGCAGATCCACGAACTGGTCGTCGGGCAGCTCCCCCGACGCGCGCTGGTCGATCTCGCGCCGATAGATGAACGCGTAGCCGGCGGCGGTGCGCTCGGCCGCGGCGACCGGATCCGCGCTCTCGCAACGCATCCACTTGAGCGTCCCCATCAGACTGAGGACCGAGGGGATCGTCTTCAGCGGGTCGCGGTGCGTGTGGACGATGCGCGCCTCGGGATACACGTCGAACAGGGCGGGCAGCTGGAACAGGTGGCTCGGCGCCTTGAGCAGCCAGCGCTCGCCGCGCCCGCGCTGCTGGAGCGTCTGGAGGAAGCGGCGGTGATAGCGGTAGGCCGGGCGCTGGTCCGCCTTGGCCAGGAACTGGTCGTAGCTGGGTGCGTTGTGGCAGCCGCCCCAGTGGTCGGAGAGGAATTCGTGGGCGGTGATGTAGATGCACTCGTTCGGGAGATCACCCGAGTTGGCGTGCATCGCCTCGTACTCGGGCTGGAGGTCGTGCCACCAGGTGGCGACGGCGTCGGCGGGGCTGCGCAGCGCCGAGCCCTCCAGGGCCTCGACCGGGTGCTGCATCTCCCACAGCGCCGGCGCGCGGTGGTTCGGATCGAGGGCGAGCAGCTCGTGCAGGATCGAGGTTCCCGAGCGCGGACTGCCCACGACGAACACCGGCGGATCGACCGACTCGTCCAGGATCTCGGGTCTGCTGCGCCACAGCTCCGCGAGCTGGAGCCGGTTGCGCAGGGTGCGCAGCACCTCGGCTCGGGTCAGCAGGCGACCCGCCAGATGGAGGTGCGACTCGTCCTCGAGGGCGTCGAGCAGCACGCGGTAGGGCGTCTGCCAGGCATCGCCTCCGAAGTCGTCGAGGTCGGTGCTGCGGCGCGCGGTGTCGAGCAGCTCGTCGGGATCGAGCGACACCAGGTGATGCGCGCCGCCCACCGCGTCGGCGTGGGCGTTGAGGCGCTGGACCCAGCGGGGTCGCTCGGGGGGCCGCCAGGTCACGTCAGCGGTAACGATTCCACACCGCCTCGCAGCGGCGGGCGAGCCGGTGACGCCGCTCGTCCGGCGTCACCACCGGATGGTCCGCGGGCAGCGCCTCGCGCACCGCGGCCAACGGCACGACCCGGGACGAAGGGCAGGGGTTGTCGCGCGCCCACACCCAGCGGTAGACGAGCAGGCCGCGCCGACGCTCCTCGGTGTCGATCCAGTTCGGCACGCCCGGGTCGCGGTGGGCCACCACCACGCGCACGAACTCGTCCGGGTCCACGTGGGCCTGGACGTGGTTGAGGCTGGTCTGGCGGCGATCGAACTCCCCCG
The DNA here is from genome assembly GCA_964653555.1 of uncultured Spirochaetales bacterium. Lineage (GTDB taxonomy): Bacteria > Myxococcota_A > UBA9160 > UBA9160 > SMWR01 > JAHEJV01. The sequence continues at coordinate 9,564 of CAZZFT010000019.1, forward strand.
ACTCGAGCCAGTGCAGCGTGTGGGTGACGAAGCTCCAGTAGTCGGCGTCGGGCCGCGCCACCTCCAGCACCAGCGCCTGGTCGGGCTCGAGCTCCCAGAAGCAGCTCCCGTAGAGGATGTTGTCGGCACCACCCGGAGCGCTGCGCGGCGGCGCGGCCGCGTTGGGCGTCGCGTGTGCCCAGCCCTGACCGGTGTAGCGGTTCCAGTACGCGGCCGACGCCTCCACCCAGCGGGCGGCGCGCTCCAGTCCCCCCGCCAGCGCAGCGGGCTCGAGCAGCGGGCGGGGCTCGCCCTCGCTCCCGACCCGCTCGATGTGGAAGGTGGGCAGGGCGTCGCGCTCCCAGTCGGACTGGTAGAGGCGGATGGTGAAGATGCGCGCTCGGGGGTCGAGCCGGAGGGTCGGGCCGGGCGGCGAGGGCGCGCCCTCGGGCGCGAGCCACAGCTCGAGGCGGCCGTCTGGCACCAGCGCGAGATCGGTCAGGGAGCGCTCGCCGAACACCCCGTACTCCCCCAGGTGCATGTCGCCCTCGTGGAGCGAGAAGATCGCCTGGCGGAGCCCGCGCGCGTCGCGCGACCACACGCGGTAGGACAGACGCGGGTCCACGTTGGCGCGCAGGTACACGTTGTCCGGATTCGGCCCGCCCCACTGGTTCCAGGGATCCTGGTGGCGCACGAAGCCGGGGAAGCGCGGGTCGCCCGCCTCGACCTCCTGCTGGAGCGCGTAGACGAGCCAGCGCGTGAGGGCGCGGTAGCCCTCGCTGCGCCCGCGCGGATCGCTCGGGAACGCCTCTCCCTGGAGGCTCTCGCCGATCGCCTCCAGCCGGCGGCACCAGTCCCGCCAGGCCGAGCCGTCGAGCAGGGCGTCCTTCGGGTCGCTCATCGGGGCGATGGTGTCACGAACTCCACCGGCGGGCACGCGCCAGGGCGACCAGCCCCAGACCCAGCAGGGCGCCGCTCGCCGGCTCCGGGACGACGCTCCAGGTGTCGATCTCCACCTCCCACTGGAGGCTTCCCAGATCGGTGGCGCCGCCCGGCGCTGCGATCAGCGAGCTGAAGATCACGCGCGTGTCCGACCAGGGCGTCGCGTCGAGCACGACGAAGGGCGCCGGCTCGAGACCGGTGATCAGGGTGTGCGTGCCGTCGGTGAACTCGATCCGGGCGGAGTAGCCGGCGTGGCCGGGCTCGGTGGGAATCGCCGGATCGAGCTGGCCGGCGACGAAGGCCGCGGGCAGCCAGCGGTCGATCTGCGCGGTCGCCACCGGGAAGTCGTCGAGCAGCTCGATGCGGTGCGGGGCCTGGGCGACGTCGAAGGTGTAGTCGCCTAGCGCGAAGGTCAGGCGCGCGGAACTCACCTCGCCCGGCGCGCCGGTCGGGGTCGGATCGACCTGGTAACGGCCGGTCAGGCGCGTGCCCGGGGAGATCGATCCATCGAGGCGCGCGTCGCCGTCGACGACCGCGGTCACGTCTCCCGCGAAGTCGATCACCAGCGCACTCGCCGTCACCGGCGCGCTCGATACGAGCGCGACGCACAGCAGGAGCACGCTGCGGCGGGGCATGGGAGTAGGTGGGCTCGATTGCGGGGAAGTGTCAGCCGGCGCGGGAGATCCGCTCACTATCTCCCGCGGAAGGTCGGCGCGCGCTTCTGGAAGAAGGCGCGGAACGCCTCCCGTGCGTCCTCGCTCGCGACGTTGACGCTCTGCGCCATGCCCTCGGCGTCGAGCGCCTCGGCCATCCCGACGCCCAGGCCGTCGTTGAGCAGGCGCTTGCTCATCGCCAGCGCCAGGGGAGGGCCGGCGGCGAGCCGTCCCGCCCAGTCGTCGACGAAGGCGTCGATCTCCGCGTCGGGCAGCACGCGGTTCACCAGGCCGATGCGCTCCGCCTCGGCCGCCGGCAGGACGTCGGCCAGCAGCACCAGCTCCTTGGCGCGGTGCAGGCCCACCAGGCGCGGCAGCAGCCAGGAGCCGCCGACGTCGAGGGAGAGCCCGCGCCGCGCGAAGATCTCGGCGAAGCGGGCCGTCTCCGAGGCGACGATCAGGTCGCAGCCGAGGCCCAGGTTGAGTCCGGCGCCCGCCGCCACCCCGCGGATCTTCGCGATCGACGGCTTCGGCAGCCGGTGAAGGGCCAGGCCCACCGAGCCGTAGAAGCGCATCAGGTCGAGCACGTGGCGGTCGGACCTGACGGCGCCGGCCAGATCGGCGCCGCTGCTGAAGTCGCCGCCGGCGCCCGTCAGCACCAGGACCCGGTCCTCGGCGCGCTCGCTCACTTCGGAAAACACTCGAAGGAGCTCGCTGAACATCGCGAAGTCGATCGCGTTCTTCTTCGCCGGCCGGTTCAGGGTGACGGTCGCGACGCCGCGTCCGTCGCGCTCCACGATCACGGACTCCATCGCACTCCTCGGCGCGGGGGCGCCCGATTCTCGCAGCCGGGGCGCTCGCCCGCCAAGACGCCGGTCCTCCGCTCGCGCGGGGGCGCGGGGCTATCGTGCGCGGCGTGCGGACCTGGGCCCAGCAGACCTTCGCCGCTCTCGCGATCCGGCCATTCCGGATCCTGTGGCTGGGGACCTTCACCTCGTTCCTGGCCTTCTTCATGTCGACGATCGTGAACAGTGTCGTCGCCTTTCAGCTCACCGGTGCGAACCGCTCGGTCGGCGTCGTGCTCTTCGCCCAGGGGTTGGCGATGTTCCTGCTGGTCCCGTTCGGCGGTGCCTTCGCCGACCGCTGGCCGAAGCGGCGCGTGGTCGCCGCGGGGCAGAGCACGACGAGCACCGTGTTCCTGACCGCCGCGGTCCTGGTGGCGAGCGGACGCATCGAGGTGTGGCAGCTCGCCGCGGGCGCGCTCGTGCTGGGCGTGTGCTTTGCCTTCGTCGGTCCCGCGCGCCAGGCGCTGCTGGTGGAGATCGTGCCGGCGGTGCGGCGCGGCAACGCGATGGCGCTGTCGCAGGTCGCCAACAACGCGTCGCGGGTGGGTGGGCCCGCCGCCGCCGGTGTGCTGCTCGCCTGGACCGCCGTCGGCGCCAGCGGCGCCTACCTGGTCATGGCGCTGCTCTACGCGCTGGCGGCGGTCAGCCTGGTGCTGCTGCCGCGCTCCACGGGGCGCGCGAATCCGACGACGAACGTGTGGTCCGACGTGCTCGACGGGCTGCGCTACCTGGGCGGGCAGCCGCGCCTGCGCGTGCTGGTCGTGCTGTTCGTGGCCGTGACGATGGCCGGCTTTCCCTACGTGACGGTGCTGCCCGGTCTGGTCGAGAACCAGCTCGGACACCCGGCCGAGGCGATCAGCCTGCTGATGGGAGTCGCCGCCGCGGGCGGTCTGTCGAGCAGCGTGCTGGTGGCGCGTCTCGCCGACACGCCGCGGGCGCGGCCGCTCACCCTGTCGCTCGCGCTCGCCTTCGGCGCAGCGCTGGTCGGGCTGGCGGCCGCGCCGAGCTACGCCGGCGCGGTGGCGGCGGCCTTCGTCCTCGGCGCCGCGAGCGGCGGCTTCCAGACGCTCGCCACCGCCGTGGTGATCCACGAGACCGATCCGATCTTCATTGGGCGGGTGATGGCGCTCACGTTGATGGCCTTCGCCGGCTTCGGGCTGCTCGGCCTGCCGATCGGACTGCTGGCCGACGCGATTGGAGAGCGCGGCGCGCTCGCCGCGATGGGACTCACGGTGTGCGCGATCGCCGGGGAGCGCGGACTGGCGCTGCGCCGCGCGGCCGGCGCGCCGGCGCGGGCCGGGGGAGCGCCGATCGGGTAATCGCTTGACGCCGCCGCGACGCGGCGCCCAGGATGCGCCGGTGAGCACCGACACGTCATCGCCGCCGGTGCCCGCACTCGCCGCCGGCTCCGCGGACTCCGAGAGTGCTCGCATCTCCGACGCCTACCGCCGCTACGCCCTCGCGCTGCTGCTGATCGTCTACGTCGTCAACTTCGTCGACCGCCAGATCCTCAGCATCCTCGCCGAGGCGATCCGGCTCGACCTGGCGCTCTCGGACGCGGCGCTCGGCTTCCTCGGCGGTCCCGCCTTCGCCGCCTTCTACACCTTCGCGGGCATTCCGATCGCGCGCTGGGCCGACCGCGGGAACCGGCGCTCGATCATCGCCCTGGGCCTGTTCGTGTGGAGTGGAATGACGGCCCTGACCAGCTTCGCGCGCACGTTCCCCCAGCTGGCCCTGGCCCGCGTCGGCGTGGGCCTCGGCGAGGCGGCGTGCTCGCCGCCCGCCCACTCGCTGCTCTCGGACTACTACCCGCCCGAGCAGCGCGGTCGCGCCTTCGCGATCTACGCGCTGGGCATCCCGATCGGCAGCGCGATCGGGACTCTGACCGGCGGCTGGATCAAGGAGCTCTTCGGCTGGCGCACCGCATTCCTCGCGGTGGGGCTGCCGGGTCTGCTGCTGGCGTTCGTGGTGCGCCTCACCCTGCGCGAGCCACCGCGCGGCTACTCGGAGGGAAGGGCCGCGGGTGCACCCGCGCGCGAGCGACTGGCCGCGGTGCTGCGCTTCATGGGGCGCCTGCGCTCCTTCCGCCACATGTCGCTGGCGGCGGCGCTGCATGCGTTCTACGGCTACGGCTCCTCCTTCTTCGCCGCCGCGTTCCTGATCCGCGTGCACGGCTTCAGCGAGGGCGAGGTCAGCATCTGGCTCGCGTCGATCGCGGCCGGCGCGGGCGGCCTGGGGACCTATCTCGGCGGCTGGCTCGGCGACCGGCTGGGCGCGCGCGACCCGCGCTGGTACATGGCCGTTCCGGGAGTCTCCACTGCGCTCGGGATCCCGTTCGCGTTCGGCTTCTACCTGGCGACCGACGGCTACGTGGCGCTGGCCTTCGCGGCCCCCGCGGTGCTGCTGGGGCAGATGTACCTGGGTCCGACCTTCGCCATGTCCCAGGGGCTCGCGCGTCCGCACATGCGCGCGCTGGTGTCGGCGATCCTGCTGTTCGTGATCAACCTGATCGGGCTCGGCCTCGGACCCCAGTCCGTGGGCATCGCCAGCGACGCACTGGCGCCTCGCTTCGGCGTGGACTCGCTCCGCTACGCGCTGCTCGGGGTGGTGGTCGTTGGCGCCAGCTGGGCCACGGTCCACTACGCGCTCGCCGCCCGGACGCTGCGACAGGATCTGGCGGCGCGGTAGAGTCGCCGCTTCGCGCGCCGCGGAAGGAGGCAGGAATGGAGAGGGCCGAGCTGGATCGGCTGTTCCGGCTGGACGGCCGGGTCGCGATCGTCACCGGCGGCAGCCGCGGGATCGGCCGCTCGATCGCCTGCGGCTTCGCGCTCGCCGGCGCGAAGGTGGTGATCGCGAGCCGCAAGGCCGACGCCTGCGAGGCGACCGCGAAGGCGATCGCGGAGCAGGGCGGCGAGGCGCTGGCGGTGCCGACCCACCTCGGCGACCTGGAGCAGCTCGAGCGCCTGGTCGCGGCGACGGTGGACCGCTTCGGCGGCCTCGACGTGCTGGTGAACAATGCGGCCAACGCGCTCGCGCTGCCCTTCGGCTCGGTCACCCCGGAAGCCTGGGAGAAGTCCCTGGCCGTGAACCTGCGCGGGCCCGTGTTCCTGATGCAGTACGCCCTGCCGGCGCTCACCGCCAGCGAGCATGCCTCGATCATCAACGTGTCGAGCGCGGGTGCGTTCCTGTTCTCCGCACACACCCACATGTACGCGGCGGCGAAAGCCGGCCTGCTCGCCTACACGCGCGCGCTGGCCGCCGAGCTGGCACCGCGCGGGATCCGCGTGAACGCGATCGCCCCGGGCACGATCGACACGGACATGGTCCGTAACAACCCCCCGGCGGTGCAGGAGATGATGGCGAAGGCCTCGATCCTGGGCCGCGCCGCCCACCCCGACGAGCTGGTGGGGCTGGCGCTGTTCCTGGCCAGCGAGGCCTCGAGCTTCCTGACCGGCTCGACCATCAATGCCGACGGCGGCCTGGTGCCGCGCTGACCGCAAGCCGCGCCCGAGGATCGCCGCGAGGATCGGGTCGGGCCGGTTCCGGCGCGGAGTGTGACGTCCCTCACCGCTCGGGAGCGGCGGGTGGCCGATCGACGGGAGGATGGAGACGTTCGCGACCCGCAGGCGCGCGAAGGGGCTCCGCGGATGGGCGTGGGTGGCCCTCGCCGTGCTGGGGTGCGCTCCGAGCGCGCCGCCCGACCGCCTCGCGCTCCTCTGTGCCGACGTGCTCGATCTGCACCATCTCTCGCTCGCGGATCCGCGGTGGCGCGTCGCCTCCCGCCGCGGAACCGAGCGCACGCTCCACTTCGAGGCGCGTCGGCCCGACGGCGTGCCCGTCACCGACACGATCCGCTGCGTCTTCGAGCAGGGCGAGCCCTGGCGCCTGGAGCGCGGCGTGATCGGCGGGCACATCCTCACCGAGGCGGAGGTCGCGCTGGTCAACTCGGATCTCCTGCTGCGCGACCTGAGCGAGAAACCCGAGGCTCCGGACGGCTCCCGCCGCGCGTCGTGAGGCGCCCGCGCGCGGCGCGATTTCGCGGTACGATCGCGCGCGGTGAACGCTCTCTCCCCGACCCCCGCCGACACGGCGGCGAAAGACCTCACTCCGGTCGGGCGACTCGCGCTGCGCGACGGCGCGATTGCGCTGGCGGCGCTGTCGCTGTGGGCGGCCGCCGACGTCTGGTCGAGCACCACCTCTCTCGCGCTCGCCCACGCGCTGGCCGTGCTCGACGGTCTGTTCGTCGGCTTCGGGCTGGGACTGCTCGCCCACGAGTGGGGGCACTTCGCCGGCGCCCGCCTCGGCGGAGGCATCGCCCCCACCACGAAGATCACCTCGATCTTTCCGATGTTCGTCTTCGACATGCAGCGCAGCGATCCCCGAGCCTTCCGGGTGATGGGCCTCGGCGGCAACGCCGCCCACTGGGCGTGGGTGCTGGTGCTGGCGGCGCTGCTGCCCCTCGACGCGCCGGGGCGGGTCGCCCTGGTGAGCGGCGCCTTCGCGTTCGCCGTGGGCGCGAGCACGACGGAGTTCCCCGTGATCCGCCGCGCCTACGCCGGCGCCACCCCGGTCGAGAGCTTCGCCGGCCTGACCGGCGCGAGGCTGCGACGCGATCGCTGGATCGGGATCGCCGCCGGCCTGATCCTGTTCGCGGTGCTCTAGACCGGCGATCGGACCCCGGCCCCGGTTAGACTGCCCGGTTCGTGGAGACCGGGGCGGAAGAGAGCAAGACAGGGCGTGGTCGCCGGCGATGGTGGATCGCCGGCGCCGTCTTCGTCATTGCCGTCGCCGCGCTCTGGCAGCTCGTCGAGCGCCTGGTCCAGGTCGACCAGTATCGGCCCCAGATCGAGCAGGAGCTCGCCGAGCTCACCGGGCTCTCCGTCGCGATCGGGAGCCTGCAACTCGCCTGGCGTCCGATCCCCTGTCTCTCGGCGACCGACGTGACGATCGGGGAGGGCGACTTCCAGGCGGTTGCCGCACGAGTGGACGTCTATCCCGCGCTCCACACGCTGCTGTGGCGCGAGCTCGACATCCTCGACGTGGCGATCCGGGAGCTCTCCGTGACGCTGCCCGAGGACTCCGAGGCGGCCCAGAAGGCGGCGAGCGGAACCTGGGCCCACGTCGAGGCCGCCCTCGACGAGCCCGACTCCGCCTCGCCTTCCTTCATCCGCGAGGTGGTGGTGCGCCGCGTCACCGCGCACGACCTCGTGCTCCGTCTCGGCGCCGGAAGCGACCCGGTCCTCGAGGGCAGCGTGACCGCGAAGGACGTGACCGGCGACCGGATCGGGCTCGCCCTGGAGGCGGCGGTCCCGGAACGGCTGCGCGCCAGCGCTCAAGGTGCCGTGGACCTGAGCGAGCCCGGCGCCGTGCAGGTCTCCTTCGAAGGCGATGTCGCGGCGGAGGGCGAGTCGCCCCTGAAGGCGGATTTCCAGGGACAGGCCCGGCTCGGCGGCGAACCGTCCGACACCGTGCAGCTCGAGATGTCTGGGGAAGGGCTGGCGCTGAGCGCGTCGGCCGAGCTGGGCGCCGCGACCGCTCTGCGCGTCGCCTCGCTGCGCGTGAAGGGCGCCGCCCTGCGCGAGCTGCTCGACCTCCTCGAGGGCGGGGGCGTGGATCTCTCCACCGGCGCCGACGCGACGCTGGAGGCGAGCGAGCTGCGCGTCGGCTTTCCGTCCGGCGCGTCCCCGCGCCTCGACTCGGGGACGATCGCGATCCGCGGCCTGGTCGCGAAGCGGGAGGGCGAGACGCTCGCAGACGACCTGCGCGCCGAAGCGAAGCTCGCCGACGGCGCGATCGAGGTGGAGTCGCTGCGCGGCGGTCCGCTGACGCTGCGCGGACGGATCGCACCCGACGCCGACTGGAGTCACGTCGAGCTCGCGCTCTCCGGGCAGCTCACCCTCGCCGACGCCTGGCTGCACGGTCTCGGCGCTCCGGACAGCCTGCGCGACGTGCAGGGCGTGCTCGAGATCGACGAGCTCGCCGGCCGCTTCCCGCCCGAGTCGGGCAACGCGCCCGTGACCGTGCGCGCCCATCTGCCCGATGGGTCGCTGCGCATCGTGTCCGACGGCTTCGAGGACTCCTTCTCGGCGATCCAGCTGACGCTCGGCATGCGCGAGGATCGCGTGAGCGTGGACGGGAGCGTCCGCTCGGCGACGCTGGGTGCGATCACCACGACCGCGACCGCGGTGCCGAACGACGCGCTCCTGGAGGGGGAGCTGGTCTTCGACCTGGCGGGACTGGCGGGGTACATCCCCGACGAGTCGGCCCGCTCGCAGGTCGAACCGGTGCTGGCGTCCTACGGCCGCAGCCACGTCGGCTTCCGGCTGACGCCGATCTCCGGGGCCGACGGGGACTACCGGCTGCTGCTCGAGCGCTCCCAACCCCCGGATATCGACGCCGATCTCACCCTGCGCACGCAGCGGGATCCGTTCCTGGGCGACGTCGAGCTGACGGCGGACTTCCCCGCCGCGACGATGCACGGGATCCTGCCCCCCCATGCCCACGTGTCGGGGTCGACCCGGGCCCACTTGGAGCGCAACGGATCCAACGGCGCCCTGATCGGGACCTACGATCTGACGAACGCCGCGATCGCCACCGGCCACTTCGTGGAGAAGAAGCGCGGCGAGGTCCTGACGTTCGAGGTGGATCGCGAGGCGGAGAAGGGCAACTTCAGCTGGGCCCCGCGGCGCCTGTCGCTGACCTCGGCAACGGGCCGGGTGTCCTTCGCGATCGACGAGGGCAACCTCGTCGCCCCCGATCTGGACGTGGATCTCGCCGACTGGAGCTTCCTGCTCGTCGACACCGCACACGCCTCGGGGACGATCCGCGGATCCTTCGACAGCCGGATCCCCAGCGCCCAGCTCGTCTTCTCCCACGTCGCCCTGCGCTTCTCGCCCGAGGTGGGGCTCGACTCGGTGGACGGCACCGTCGCGCTCGACGGGGAGAAGTGGGGCGCGCAGGAGCTGCGCCTGCGCGGGGAGCAGACCGACGCCACGCTCGACGCCCAGCTCCTCGACAACCGCCTCGAAGGCAAGCTCGCCGGGGCGAGCCTCGACGTGGACTTCGTACGCTTGCTGATCGGCGAGATCGAGGCGCTGCGCGGGGAGTCCGAGCCCGAGCCCGAGCGGCTCTCGGGCTCCTTCGTCGTCCAGCTCGATCGCGTGGGCATTGGCCACAGCGTCGGCAAGCGGCTGCACGCCCAGGTCGCGCTGAAGGACGGCGACGTCCAGGTGAGCAACTTCGGCTTCGAGACCGACCAGGGGGCGGTCACCGGCACGGCGAGCGTGGATGCCCGCGAGGGCGAGCCGTCCCAGCTCGCCCTGGAGTTCGAGGCCCGGAACCTCAGCGGCCCCTTCCTCGACGACCTGCTCGACGAGGAGCCGCGCGAGATCGAGGGAATCTTCGACGTCAAGGTCCGCTTCGAGGCGCCCCTGCGCGACGACCCGAAGGCGATGATGGCCGAAGCCAGCGGGGCGCTGGTGGCGAACGGTCGCAAGGGGACCTTCGGCCGCCTGGGCTTCGCCACGAAGCTGGTGACCGTGCTGCGCTCGACCGAGACGCTGCGCCTGAAGCTGCCGACCTTCCGGGACGAGGGCCTGGTCTTCGACGACACCTGGCTGGAGATGACGATGGACAAGGGACTGCTCAAGCTGAGCCGCTTCGATCTGGAGTCCACGAGCTATGCGGTCACGGCGACCGGCCAGATGGACTTCCGCCGCGAGCAGAGCAAGGTCCCGATCGAGGTGAACGCGATCAAAGGGCTGACCGGGATCGTGCAGTACATCCCCCTGGCCGGCGACGCGCTGAAGCTGGTGAACGTGCGCCTGGTGGCGACCGGCTCTCCCTACGACCTCAAGGTGGGGGTCGCGTCGATCCAGGATCAGCTGATCGGCGTCGGCATGGTCGGCCCGATGGCGGTGATCAACGGCGTCGGCGACGTGCTGCGCCTGATGCAGGGCAAGGGCTTGAAGAAGAACGGCGGCGGCAAGCTGACGCTGCCGCCGCCCCTGCCGGGCGAGGTGCCTGCGCCCGCGCCCGCCGCGACGACGACGGAGCCGGCGCCCGCGCTGGAGCCGGAGGCTCCCCCGACGAAGGACGCCGCCGGGGCGTCCCCGGCCGAGCCTCCCGCGGCTCCGCCTCCGCCGGAAGCGGCTCCCCCGTCACCGCCGGCCGACTCCTGATCCCGCGGCCGGTCCGGACGGGGCGCGCCCGCCGGGTGCTGGCTCGGTGTATGACAATGAAGTACAAACTTGGCCGATGTCGGAGCGCAGCGGCGGCCGGGACCGGAAGGACCGCATGGTCCAGGCGCGGATCCCGGAGCAGCTCGACCGGGAGCTGAGGAATCGCGCCCAACGCCTGGGGATCTCGGTCTCCACGGTGGTCCGCAATGCGCTGCTGCACACCTTCGATCTGGTCGAGGGGCTCGTGACCGACAGCGCCCAGATCGCGCGGGCCCTCGGCGAGTCGGGGCGTTCCCGCTCGGCGGACGCCTCCCGGAAGCGACCGCTCTCGCGCGACGCGGACCGGGCCGACCCCGGGATCGTGGGCTGGCAGAACCTGACGCTCCACCGCAACGCGGTGTGCGAGGACTGCAACGCGGTGCTGGAGCGCGGCGCGCGCGCGGCAATCGGCGTGCCGTCAGGAGCGCGACCGGTCGTCCTCTGCTCCGCGTGCCTCGCCGCGCTGGCGCGCCCCGCGCGCGAGCGGCCGCAGGGAGCGCGCGCTCGCGCGCGGACGCGAGGTCCGCGCGTGCGCTCGCGACCCAAGGGATAGCGGTCCGCAGCGCTCTGGAGGGAGGCGCATGTCCGTAACGATCCGATCTCTTCGCGGTGTGGGCCGACTCGCCTTCGACGGGCTGGGGGGTCTGACGAGCGTCGTCGAGCAGATGCACGAGACGATCGCGCGGCGGCCGGCTCCCTGGTCGCGGTCCTCCGCCGATCCCCGCGCGACGCACGCCCACGGCCCGATCGCCGTCGCCGTCTATGCGGCGATCCGCGGCGTCGAGGCAGTGCTGGGGGAGGGCCTCGACCGCTCGCTCGCGGTGCTGGGCGACGCGCCCGGGGCTCCCCGGCGCGCCGACGTGCCGACGGCGGCCGTGGCGGCTCTCAACGGCGTGTGCGGCGACTACCTCGAGGACACCGGCAATCCGCTCGCGATCCCGATGACGTTCACGACGCCAGGGCACGAGCTCGAGCCGACGCCCGACGCCCTGGCGCGGACGCTTTCCGGGGCGAGCGCGCGCATCGTCCTGCTCGTGCACGGTCTGGGGCTCAGCGAGCATTGCTGGCGGCGCCGCGGGCGCCCGTGGCTCGGGGAGCGTCTGCGCGACGAGCGCGGCTTCACGCCGGTGTACCTGCGTTACAACACCGGCCGACACGTCTCCACCAACGGCCGGGAGCTGGCGGAGGCCCTGGAGCGGCTGGTGGCCGCCTGGCCGATGCCCGTGTCGTCTCTGGTCCTGGTCGGGCACAGCATGGGCGGGCTGGTGATCCGGAGCGCCTGCCGGTACGGGGAGCAGGAGGGGAGGGCCTGGCTGGATCGCCTGACCCACGCGGTCTACCTCGGAACTCCCCATCACGGATCCCCCCTCGAGAAGGGCGGCCATCTCCTCGACCGCCTCCTGCGGATCTCTCCTTACTCGGCCCCCCTTGCCCTCGGGCGCAGCGCGGGCATCCGCGATCTGCGCCACGGCGACCTGCTCGACGAAGACTGGCAGGGGCGGGAGGCGGGCCGGCCGGCGCCGGATTCGCGTCCTCCGGTGCCGCTCGCGGTGGGCGTCGAGCACTGCTTCGCCGCGGCGACGATCGGGCAGCGTCCCTCGGATCTGCGCGGTCGCTTGCTCGGAGACCTGCTCGTGCGCGCGGGCAGTGCCGTGGGCACGCGCGTCGCGGGGTCGGAGACCGCCCCCGTGCGGTCCGAGCGCCGGCGCATCTTCCATTCGATGAACCACTTCGACCTGCTCGACCATCCCGCCGTCCAGCGTCAGGTCGTCGAGTGGCTGGACTCCGCGCCTCCGCGCGGCGGCGCAGTCCGCTAGCGCGGTCGAGCGGACGCGGAAGCAGCGTGGCGGCCGGAGCCGGAATCGCGGCGCAGACGCCGGCCCGGCTCGCACCGCGCGCGCGGCCCGCTACGCTGCGACGCCACCGGGAGGAGTCCGCCGTGTCCCGTCCCCTCGCGATCCTGACGCTGGCGCTCGCCGCCGGCCTCGTCGTCCCGTCGCCGCCCGTCGCCGCCGACGGAGCCGAGATCCACGTCTACAAGTCCGCCACCTGTGGATGCTGCAGCAAGTGGGTGGACCATCTGCGCGCCGAGGGGTTCCGGGTCCAGACCACTGACGTGGACGACCTCGAGCGCCTGAAGCTCGAGAACGGAATCCCGGCCCGGCTCTCCGCCTGTCACACGGCCTTCGTGGACGGCTACTTCCTCGAAGGCCACGTGCCCGCGGCCGACGTGGCGCGATTGCTAGCGGAGCGGCCGCGGATCGCGGGGCTCGCCGTCCCGGGAATGCCCATCGGCTCGCCCGGCATGGAGGGACCCGACCCCGAGCGCTACCAGGTCTTCGCCTTCGGCCTCGACGGCCAGGTCTCGGTCTTCGCGACCCACGGCCCCTGAGCGCACAATCCGGCATGCGGATGGATGGGCGCCACGCCAACCGGATCCCGCCGCCGAACGACGGCCACGGGTAGCGGGTCGTCCATGCCTGCTTCGCTCGGCACCCGTACGCCCGCCATCCACACGCTGCTGCTGTGCGACCTCGTGGCCAGTACGCAGCTCGTCGAGCGAGTCGGGGACGCGACGGCTGCCGACCTGCTCGCCCGTCACGACCGCCTCGCTCGTGACCTCATGTCCACGTTCCGTGGCCGGGAGATCGACAAGAGCGACGGCTTCCTGGTGCTGTTCGAGCGACCCATCGAGGCCGTTCGCTTCGCGATCGCCTATCAAGCCGAGCTGCGGTCGCTCGGCACCGCCTTTGCCTCGGCCATGACCTCGCGCGTCGGCATCCACCTGGGCGAAGTCGTGTTGCGCGAGAACGCGCCGGAAGATGTCGCGCGCGGCGCGAAGCCCCTCGAAGTGGAAGGGCTGGCCAAGGCGATTGCAGCGCGCGTCATGTCGCTCGCGGGCGACGGTCGGATCTTGCTCACCCGTGTCGCCTACGACGTCGCGCGGCGCGCCTCGGTGGGCACGGAGGAGGGATCGCCGCTGCAGTGGGCCGTTCACGGGCGCTATCGCTTGGCCGGGGTGGAGGATCTCGTCGAGGTCTGCGAAGTCGCGGAGCCCGGCGCAGCGACGCTTCAGCCGCCGGAGAGCTCGGAGAAGGCACGGCGCGCAGACGACGAAGACACACGCCAGACGGCCGCGGGAGCCGCCGCGGTGATGGCGACCGCGGCGAGCCCTGCCGAGCCCGTTCTCGCCGTCCTGGCCTTCGACAATCTGTCGAGCGATCCGGAGATGCAGTTCTTCTCGGACGGCGTCAGTGAGGAGATCATCCAGCGCCTGTCGCGGGGAGCGAAGCTCAAGGTGATCGGCCGCACGTCGAGCTTCCAGTTCCGCGGCGAGCGCAAGGCCGACGCAGCGCGGAGCCTCCACTGCTCGCACGTCCTCGACGGCTCCATCCGCCGCGCCGCGGGGCGCGTGCGGATCAGTGCCCATCTGGTCGAGGCGTCGTCCTCGACGACCTTGTGGTCGGATCGCTACGACCGCGGCCTGGAGGACATCTTCGCGGTCCAGGACGAGCTCTCCGAGAGCATCGCCGGAGCGCTCCATCAGGCGTTCTCGAGCTTCTCGACCCGGGCGGTCGATCCGGCCGTCTACGACCTCTACCTGCGTGCCAGCCCGAAGTCGTACGCACCGGACGAGCTTCGGGCGGACGTCGGCCTGCTGGAGGTCGTCACCGAGCGCGCGCCGCACTTCGCCGAGGCCTGGGGAAGGCTCGCCTACCTGCGAGCCTTCCTGCACCTCTATCTGCCCTTTGCCGATCGCGCCGCGAGCGCCGGCCTCGTGGCGAGCGAGGCGGCCCGCGCCCTGGCGCTCGATCCGCAGAACGTCGACGCCCTGACGGGGCAGCTCTTCGTGGTCCCGCCCTTCGGGCGCTTCGTCGAGATCGACGCGCTGATCGAGCGCATCCGACGGGCGCCCGCCTCGGGCGACGGACGCCGATACGTCGGCTGGACCCTGCGGACGATGGGCCGGGTTCGCGAGAGCCTCGAAGAGACCGAGCGCGAATATCGATTGGACGCGCTGGATCCGATGTCCGCGAATGGACTGGCACTCGCGCGAATGGCCGCAGGACGCGTCGCGGAGGCGGTGCCGATCTACGAGGACCTCGTGGCGCGCGTGCCCGACATGAGCTTCCCCGTGTCGAGCCTGCTGCGGGCCCATGCCTTCCAGGAGGACTGGGCGGCGGTCGACCGCTTGCTGGAGCTCGCGGCGAAGCGCCAGCTGCGCGAGTTCCAGGACGGGCTGCCGTTCATCCGCGCCAAGCGCGACCCCACGCCGGAGAACATCGAGGGCATTCGAGGCGCGCTGGAGACCCATGTCGCCCGGACGGGATGCGTCGACGTCTCCCGTCTCGTCTACGCGGCGCATCTGGGCCTCGTCGACGACGCCTACCGCGCCGCGGAGACCGCGCGTCTGGGCCCCGCCGGGACCCGCGACGACATCATGGGCCCGGACGCCTACCGCACCGCGCTGCTGTTCCAGGCCGGCATGCCGGAAATGCGCAACGATGCGCGCTTCCCGCGCCTGTGCGCGCGGCTGGGGCTGGTCGAGTTCTGGATGGCGACGGGGAAGTGGCCCGACTGCGCGGGCGAGGTCCCCTACGATTTCGAGGCCGAGTGCGCGAAGGTGCGCGACGTCCCGAAGGAGGAGTTCGGGTTCTGACCGGGCTCCGTGCCGAGAGGTCCTCGCTCCGGACGTGGAGGTGGCGCATCAGGAAGCGCCGCAGGCGCTGGGAGATCTCGATCCACTCGGCGACGGTGGGCGAGTGGCCGCCGCCTTCGATCAGGTAGCCCTCGTACGGCTTCCCGAGCAGATCGAGCATCGTCTTCATCCGGCGGTAGTGCTCGACGTTCACCACGGGATCCTCGGTCCCCTG
>CAZZFT010000019.1:25175-47656 GCA_964653555.1 uncultured Spirochaetales bacterium
TCGTCTTCATCCGGCGGTAGTGCTCGACGTTCACCACGGGATCCTCGGTCCCCTGGATCAACAGCGCCGGAACGCGGATCACCGCAGCGCGGTAGACCGGTGAGATGGCGATCAGGCCCTCGTAGTCGTTCTCCACGTCCCCGATGTGCTTCGCGAAGTACTCGGAGCGGCCAGCGAGGATGACAGGCGGTCGCGTGTTGGGAGACTATTAGGAGGATTCGATCGTCGCACCAGGGCGAGACATTGTGACCTACTGGCTCTTCTCCAGACGTACTCTAACCGTAGTTCTCGTTTCGCTGATCGCATTCGTTGGTTGCTCAACGAATGCGCCCAGCTACTCGCTCCCAAAAGTGACGCCCGAAACAGTATTCGTCGTACCAGGCCCGAAGGAATCGTCACTTTCATACGACGGACCGACAGACTTCCCTGCACTCTTCGCCGAGTATCTCGCCGGCGACTCTTCAGTCGCGCGGAATTTCGGCCACCGCTAGTCGCGATGCTTCTTGCCCTGAATTCGCGCGTTGTGTACTACTCACTAACCTCATAGAGATTGATCCTGGAAGCTGGAACCTGCGTTTCTGGATCGGCTTTGGTGCAGGACGCGCTCTCATCCGAGCCAGCACCATCCTCAAGAGCGGACCGTCAATCCTGTACGATCACGAGTATCAGGGCCGCTCGCTGACGTGGCAGTCTGACGAGGACATTCTCCGCCGGACCCTCTCGAAGATCGCGAATACAGCAGCGAGAGATCTAGCGGTAAGGTTGCGATCGGCCGCACAGCGCAGCGATGCGGTCTCGGGCAAACCCTCGGACGCAAACGAGGTGCAGCGGTAAGTTTGCAGGAGCACGAGCAAACGCTTCAGCTTGATCCAAGGAGGGTGAACGCCAGCGTGCTTGCGAGAAACCTGCTCGGGACTGGAGCCGCGATCGCGTGTGGGTTCCCATCACCCTACCGATCCAAGGGATGCTGGCATCAGTCTGTTAGGTAGCATACAGATAGTCTGTTAGTCGGATCAAGCCTCACCGCGGGTAGAGGCGACAAAGCTAGCGAATTCAATAACCTTCCCGCCTTACCCACTTGGCTCGCGCCGCAACACTAGGGACGTGGCGTCTACTACGTCTCACAGCAGCGCGTGGATCGAGGGGGACAGGAGAGGATGGTAGGCTCTGCCGCGACTCGAGAAGACTCCATGAGCCAGAGCCCGCAGAGCCCTCGCGACGACTCGGCCCGCGCGCCCGAGATCGGTCGCTCGGCGCGGCGGCCGCAGCGAGTGGCTGCCGTGTGGGGGCTGGTCGCCGTCGTTCTGGCTCTCGGTCTGCTGCGCGCGTGGGCGCTGCGCGACGACCCGGAGGTGCCGCTGCTGCTGCCCGAGGGCGGCGCGCAGTGGGTGTTGTTCGACATGCCCTTCCAGCTGGGGATCTACCGATCCACGAGCTGGGTCGTCGGCTTCCGCAAGACGATCCAGGTCGAGTCGGCTCCGTCCGAGGCGCTCCTCACCGTGTACGCCTTCCGGGACGCGAACGTGCGGATCGATGGCGAGCTGATCGTCGAGCCGCGCAAGGACCCGGCCCGATGGAAGTCGCCCATCGTGGTGGATCTGGCCCCCCATCTCACGCCGGGCGAGCACGAGCTGCTGATCAAGGTGCATCACGTCAACGGACCGCCGGCGATGCTGGCCTACAGCGAGGCGCTGGGCCTCGTGAGCGACGACCGCTGGGACGCGACGATCGACGGCGGCAAGCACTGGTCGCCGGCGCGCACGGCGGACGCGCTCCGCGCGACCGAGCAGCGCGCCCGCGCACGGACCGGCCCGCAGGCGCTGTCGGACATCGCCCCGCTGCTGGCGGTCGCAGGCACCGGAGTGCTCGCGCTCTCGCTCTGGCGCGATCGACGCATGCGACGTGCGGGAAGCGTCGACGGGATCCGCTGGGCGGCGTGGATCCGCTGGGGCGTGCTCGGGGCCTGGCTGCTGCTGATCGTCCACAACGTGTCTAGGATTCCACCGAACATCGGCTTCGATCCGGCGGGCCACCTGGCGTACATCGAGACGATCCGGAGCGAGCACCGGCTGCCGCTGGCGACCGACGGCTGGCAGATGTTCCAGTCGCCGCTCTACTACCTGTTCGCCGCGTCCTGGCTCTCGCTCGGCTCTCGGATTTTGGACGCCCCGTACCTCGACGGTGCGCTGCGGCTCCTGTCGTTGCTCTGCGGCATGGCGCAGGTCGAGATCGTCTACCGGACGCTGCGCAGCGTGCTGCCCGGCCGGCAGGATCTCCAGGCGCTCGGCGTCGTGTTGGGCGGCCTGCTGCCGATGAACCTCTACATGTCGCAGTACCTCGGAAACGAGCCGATGGCGGGCGCGCTCAGCGCCGCGACCGTCGGGCTTGCGATGGCGGCGTGGCACGGCGGGGACGCCTGTCGGTCACCGCGCCGCATGCTGGTGCTCGGCGGCGTCCTGGGCCTCGCGCTGCTGACCAAGGTCACCGCGGTGCTGCTCGCGCCACCGCTCGCGATCTGGCTGATCGCGCTGGGCTGGCAGCGCGGCGAGCCGACCGTGCGCATCCTCCGCTGGATCGGCTGCGTATTCGGCGCCGCAGCCGTGGTGTCGGGCTGGTACTACGTGCGCAATTGGATCCGGCTCGGCAAGCCGTTCGTGGGCGGCTGGGACGTCTCGAACGGGATCGTCTGGTGGCAGGATCCCGGCTATCGAACGCTGGGCAGCGTGCTCTCGTTCGGCGACTCACTGATCCACCCCACCGCGATCCACACGATGGGCTTTTGGGATGCGCTGTACGCGTCGTTCTGGTGCGACGGCTTCTTGAGCTCCACGGTGATCTTCGATGCGCCGCCACCGTGGAGGATGTCGTTCGTGATCGGCGGAGCGCTGCTCGGGCTGGTTCCGACCGGGCTGATGATCGCAGGGGCCGCGCGCGCGCTGCTCGATCGCAGGCTCGCGTGGCGGGCCGCGGGGCTGCTGGCTCTGGCACTCGTCGCGACCTATCTGGCCGCGATGCTCGACCTGTATCTGCGGCTACCGATCTACAGCACCGTAAAGGCTACCTATACGCTCGGTCTGGTCCCGGCGTATGCACTGCTGTTCGTCACCGGCGCGGACCTGTCGATTCGGAGTCCTCTGGCACGCGGAGTCGTTTACGCGCTCGTGGCCTGCTGGGCGCTCGCGGCGTACCTGGCGTACTACGCGATCTGATGGCTCGAAAGGGTTGGAGCGGCCCCGCGCCGAACGCGGAGACCGCTGCACCTCCGAGACGTCGCCATCGCTCGCGAGGCGCGTGGTCGGCGCCCTAATGGGAAGAGAGGACGGCAATCGCGATCGCCATCGTCACGAGGCTCAACCCGGTACTGGCGGTCACCATCGACCCGACCGTCGCGGGGTCCAGACAGTAGTTCAGGGCGAACAGGATGCCGAAGAACCCCGACGAGATAGTGGCGAGCAAAATGGCCGCCCTGGCGATCTCCGGAGAGACCGGAATACGACCGCAGCCTCGGTGGTAGCGGGGGAGGGATACGACCGCGTCGAGACAGTGGTGGCGGATCTACCGCCTAGGGATACCCCAAAGGGAAGTTGACACTTCGAGCCTTCTCGGAGGTGAGAAATCCCTTGTTTCGCCTATCCGCCTGGCGACGGATTTGACTTCCGGATTGGATCGGCCCTATGGTTTCCGTGGGAAGGCGGATCCAACCCGGAGTTCGCTGATGCGCCCGTTGTCCGCCTTTGCCTTGCTCGCCTCCTGCCTCCTGTCGCTCCCTCCGACCGGCGCTGCCGCCCTCACTTCGGTCTTCATCACCGCCGAGGCCGGGATCACCAACGGCCCGACGTTTCCTCCGACCGACTATGTCGAGCTGAGCGATCCCGTCCAGGTCTACGGCAAGGCGCAGATCCAGGACGGTCTGCTCGGCAACGGCATATACGCGGCGAGTCAGTCCATCGGCGCGAGCGGCTTCGGGCACCTCGGCTCTCTGGCCGGCGCCGAGGCGGAGGCGGGCGGAACCAGCTACGGCCAGGGTGTATCGGGGTGGAAGGACACGTTCGTGATCACGCCATCCAACCCGAACCTGATGTTAACTCCGGGGACCTTCACGTTCAGCGCCAGCGTCGGGGGATCGGGGGGCGTCCAGCTCGCCGACGCAGGGGTTGCGACGTCCTGGGACGGGCACTCGAATTTCACGGCATACATCGTCTTCGAACCGTTCGTCGTGTGCGCGACGTGCTCGTTCCTCGCGAGCGGCGACTGGTACGCGAGTGAGAACGACCCGGTCGGGACCTTCTACGGTAACGGCACGTTCGGAAGCACCACGAGCGCGCTGCTCTCCGGAACGGTCGACTTCACGTTCGGGGTTCCGGTCGATATGACCGCGACCCTCGCGACGGCCGCCCAGGCCCACGGCGGTGACGCCGGACGGACGGGGGCCTTCGCCTCGTACCTCTCCACCCTTCTTTGGGACGGGATGTCGGAGGTGCGCGACGGGAACGGCGCGCTGGTCACCGCCTACGGCGTGACCTCGGAGTCCACCACCGATTGGTCCCAGGCCGTGGTCGTTCCCGAGCCGTCCACTGCCGTCCTCCTGAGCCTGGGCCTCGTGCCTCTCGTGCTCCCTGGGCGTCGGCGGCGATCGAGCGCCCGCAAGAGCAATGGGTAATCGACGACCGGCCGGAACTTCAGATCGGGTCGGCGGAAATGTGGGAAACGGCCAACCGCCTTCGTAGGAGCTGGTCACGAGGTCTCCCGAGACGTGCGGATGGCACCTCGTAGGGGGATCGGCGTCGGGACGACGCCCCGTCCACCTGCTCCGCAGAGTCTGCATCAAACCGGGCGAGCTGGAGTCCCGAGTGCGGGGGACGATCCGCTCCCAGGTCTTGGTGCCCGAGACCGTCGAGGGGATCGCGCGTCGAAGCCTGAAGCTCGCCAAGACTCGGTTCGACGAATCCCACCGCACGCTCGCCGCCGACCGGCGCCGGCTGGACCAGATCCCGGTTCGAGGAACGCAATCTCCCAGATCGGTCGCTGCTCCAGGCGTCTCCCGAGAAGGCACATCTGGCGCTCGAGGAGCTCCTGAGAGGCAACAGGATCACCATCCACCAAAGCCCAGGCAGCCGCGACGACCACGTCGAGGCGCGGCCGAGCTGACCCTCGAAGCACATACGGCCGGCCGTCCTGAGACGACCGGCCGTATGTTTTTGGTGGTAGCGGGGGGCAGCAACGCACGGATGTGCCTGCCCCTGCCGGTAGCGCTGGTGATGCCGGTGGCGGCCACAGCGCAGGCCATCGGGTAGGTTTCGGCAGCGGCGCGCACGTCAGTGAACCTCCCGGACGAGCCGTAAAGACCGCCGCGGTTCATCCCGGCCTTCAGTGCCCCCAACTCTGCAGTGGAGCGAGTCAAGGCACACAATCGTTCAGTAACCGCCCGGATCATGACAGTAGAAAAGAGCGCGCATGCAGACCCCTCCGGCCCGACCGTTCCTGCGAGAGATAACTTTGCGAGAGGCGTTCGTCCACGATCTCGCTTCATTCCTGGCCGTATTGATCTACCTGTTCGCGCTCGCGTGCCTCCTGTCCCTGGTCGTCGCTGTCGGCTGGCTGGACGCTCCGGCGCCGAAGGAATCGCCGGGGGAGATCTTTCTGGGATTTGCCGTCATATCAGGCGCGGTCCTCGCCTTCCTGCGATTCAGGGCGCGTCGCATTACCGAAATCCTGAAGGATGGCGAAGTGGTGGCGGCTGAAGTCGTGCGGAGACTTGCTTACCAGTTCTTTGTGCAGATATTGCTGAGCTACACGATATCGGGACGAGCCGCTCAGGAACACTTGTGGCTGCCGAATACGAAACGTCCCCGCGAGCTGGCCAAGGCGGAACGCCTGTCGCTCTCGGTGCGACCCGGTGCGGTGCGGGGACTGGTAGTGCGTGACCTGTATGAGCGATGACCGACGCGGGTGGCGATCGCGCTAGGCGCGCCGCGGCCCCGCGTTGCCGTCCTCCACCACGAACGTCGCCAGCGTGCTGCCCTGCGCCTCGCGCTCGCTCACCGAGGCCATGGCGCGCAGGTCCGCCCTGAAGGACTTCGCGGTGACCTCCGCCCGCACGTGTCCGCGATAGTGGCTGTCCAGGAGCTTCATGTGCGGGTTGTCGGGCAGCAGCCGGTTCAGGCGTTCCTGCGACGGCGCCTGCGAAGTGATCGAAGTGCCGACGACCTCGCTCGCCACCACGGGCGAGGCCGGGTCGTCGAAGTCCGGCTTCAGGTCGCAGACGTTGAACAGGTGCACGTCGCCGCCCAGCACCACCGGGTTGGCGATTCGCTGCACGGAGAGAAACTCGAGCAGCCGCCGCCGCGCGGCCGGGTAGCCACCCGGGGCTCCCCGTAGGGGATCGACATGACGCCCATACTGGGACGTCGAGCCACGCAGCTTGAATATCCTATCCCCGAGCGACCTTCACGATGACCTTCGCGGCCATTGGGACATGGTCGCGCTGCTGGGCCTGACGGCCCGGGCCCGCCGGCGGACGGCGCGTCTGCGCAGCGCGAGCAGTCCCAGGACGCCGTTGCTCAGGCCCAGCGCGAGCCCGGGCTCCGGCAGCTCGATCGCGTCGACGTCCTCGCTCGCGGACTCGGCCGCGCCGAGCAGCGCGTCGAGCCGCGGGGACAGCGCGAAGCCCGTGTCCCACGCGTGGCCAGCGTGGGTCAGGAACGATGAGGATCCGTCGCCGCTCAGCACGACCAGCTCGCTGCCGTCGAAGCCGCTGCCCGGCACTCCGCGGATGCTGAACACGATCAGGTCGTCGGGATTCTCGACGAAGCCTCCGACTCCCCCGTTGCGCACGAGCAGGGCGTCCACGTCGACGTCCTCGGGCGCACCCGTGTAGCCGAGATTCTGCACGGCCACCACGATGAACGACTGGGGCACCCAGGGAATCTGCACCCCGAGCTGCTCCAGGTACACCGAGGTGCCCAGGACGGAGTCGTTCAGCAGCGAGTAGTAACGGGCGTCGTCGCCCGACGACGTTTCCGGCCCCCACAGCTCGAGTCCGTCGACGTCCTCGATGCCGGCCACGCCGCCCGCGTCGGCCGGGTTGAGGTCCGCGTGCCGGTAGCGGATCGCGAAGCTGGCGCCGAGGTCCTCGGCGAACGCGGCCACCTCGTGGCCTCCCGCGTCGCCAACCACCGAGACGAGCAGATCGGCGCTGTCGCTGAAGAGCTCGTCGAGCAGCGCGTCGTTGCCGCTGGCCAGTGCGTCAATCTGGGCGTCGGGCTCGTTTCCGCTCTCGAGGCCCGGAGCGAAGTCGAGGCCGTCGCGCGGCAGGCCAGCGCCGCCGCCGGGCTCGGTGGTGAGGACCTGGCCCGGGTCGAGCGGACCCTCGCCGCCGCCGGCGAGCGCCTGCTCGTCGAACTCGTTGCTGTACTCGATCGGGACGGTCGCTCCGGGGGGATCCTGCGGCGGCTCCGGCGCCGGCCCCTCGGACGCGACGAACGCATCGACGCGGAGCCCCCAGGCATCGGGGGTCGCGACCAGCTCGCGCGCGCTGCCGAGCCAGGCCAGCGGGTTGTTCACAGGCCCGTCGGCATCGCTGGCCAGGAGGCCCGTGCCGGCGATCAGGCCGAAGAGCTGGGCCCCGCCACCGATCAGCACCTGACCGGGCAGGATTGGGGGGACCAGGAGGGTCGACTTGGGTTCGGTCGAGTCCTCCAGACCGATCGCGGTGGACACCTCGTAGCCGAGCACGTTGCCGCAGAAGACATCGGTGCGCAGGCCCCACGCGTTGCCCAGCGAGACCACTTCGTGAGCGCCGCTCCGCCAGCCGGTCGGGGCGGCGGCGGGTCCGACCGGACCGCTGGCCGTCAAGACGACGTTGGCGCTGTTGGTGCCCCACAAGCGCGTCCCGCCGCCCAGGACCTGCTTGCCGGCGGGACAGCTGACGATCTGGCTCTTCTCGTCGGTGCTGTCCGCCGCGCCTTCGAGCATGATGACCTCGTAGTCCGGCACGACCCCGCAGATGAGGTTGACCTCGAGAGACCAGTTGTCGTTCGTCGGGATCGTCTCGACCGCGTCGGCGATCCAGTCCGTAGGGGGGGGCACGGTGAAGGGGCCGCTGGTGTCGAGGGCGAGTCCGGGGGCGCTCCCGATCACGCGGGCGCCGCCGCCCAGGACGAACTTGCCCGGCGGGCAGTTGAGCGAGACGTTCTTGTAGGTCGAGCTGTCGACCAGCGAGCTGCCCGTTACCACCTCGTATCCGAGCACGACCGCGAGTCCCGGCCGGGCCGCGAGGCAGAGCAGGATCGCGATCACGAGGCGGCGGCGCTTGACCAAGAGGTCCACACCTCCCTCGAGACCATCGTCTCATGCATCACCGCGCCGCGCATCGCGAATCTGGGCGAGATCGGGGCGAATCGATCGGCCGCGGCCCGCCTGGGGTCTGGACCGGTTGAGATCCCCAGCGGGGTTGGCCACTTCGGGGCTTATCGAACCTCGAGGACCCGCTTGTCCGCCCGCTGCTCGCCCTGATCGCCCAGGACGAGCGCGGCCACCAGCGGCTCGACGTGATCCCGGATCCGACGGCGCCGGGCGGCTACCGGATCGAGGGCACACTCCGGCTCCCGATTTCGCTGGAGCCCCCGACCGCAGAAACACAAAACCGCCGACCAGGCGGTGAGACCTGGTCGGCGGCTCAGGAACATGGTAGCGGGGGCCCGATCAGACCGATTGCATACGGACCCGCGACAGCTCGTCGTTCCAGTGCAGTTCAGGGCGTAAATCTCGATGATCGCTCCGAGATCGCGAGTGTTCGAGGGATTGTCGATAGCGCCTCGTGCAAGGCGCAGGACTCAGCGTGTCGGTCTGAGGCAGAGCCTCGTTAGCTCTCGGTGTCCATGATCGTGCCGAAGGGTGCGCCCCAGTCGTGCTGCAGGTCGATGAGCAGTCCGGCCTCGTCGCAGCGCACCGCCGCGCGCAACGCCTCCAGCAACACCTTGCGCTGTGTCGCTGCATCGCCGGGCCGGCCGAAAGGATTGCCCATTGGGAAGTTCACGAAGACCGATCGGGGCGGACGGACTTGCGCCGTCAGATCCCGACCCGTCGAGACGAGGACGGTAGGAATTCCAGCCTCCTCTACGACGCGCGCGACCAGACCCACGGTCTGGTGGTCGAGAGGTCAGGCAGGGACGAGGAGAAAGAGATCCACCTCGTCGTTGGCCAGCTCCCTCGCGAGGGCTGGCGCGTGCTCTTCGATCACGGCGCGCCGCTTGTAGATGCGCCCCATGAAGCCGCTCCACAGGCGGGGCGCTACGGCTCCAATGATCCCCTCGGCGGCGAGCTCACGTAGCCGATCGATCGGGAATACGCAGTTGAGATCGCGGTCCGCGTCACTGTGATCGTAGTAGGCGTCGTGGATCTGGAAGGCATCGCTCTGTGCCCCCGCTTCCACGACATCGAGACGGAAGTCGTTGCGTGCGTGAGGATTCCAGGCAGGCGCCGAGCAGGAGGAAACACCTCCAGAGGTGAGCATCGAGACCCGGCACTCCGAAAGCGGCTTGTCGAGGCGGCAAAGCGGTGCGTCCTCGTTGATCGTCCACTCGTAGGGCGGAAAGCCCTGGCTCTCGTAGTGCGTCTTCAATCGGTCGGCGTAACGGATCGGTTCGGACATGGTCTCTCCTTGGCTTCCCGATCCCGCCGTCACCAGGCACTACGGAAGCAGCCCCCTGCCTGCAGCGGCTCCATCTCCGGGCACCAGCGGAACATCGTCTCATGGGCCTCGACGCGATCATTGTATCGCGCATTGGCGGTTCTCGGCCGTGGAACGGACGCAGCCGTCGAGACGTGGGGTCGCGACGATCGAGAAGTGCCTCCAGCTGCCCGCCATGACACCTCGCTGAACCGAAGGGCTCTGAGGCACCGCCCCCAGCGGGCCTGGCTGCAGAACGGGTGGGCCCGAGCGGACCGCGAGGCGGTGGCAAGCTCCAGATCGGGAACGGACCGACGGGGATCGTGTACGATGGACGCCGCACTCCATTCAAGGAGAGCCGCATTGCCGACTTCGTTCATCGAGCTGATCAAAGCTCACAAGAAGACTGTGTCCACATGCAGCATCGAGGAAGCAGCGGGTCGAATCGCCGACGCGGCCGATCTCACGATCATCGACCTCCGCGAGCCAGCCGAATTCCAGGGCGCATCGATTCCGTCCGCCGTCAATATTCCACGGGGCTTTCTGGAGTTCAAGATTGCCGAGGTCTGCTCGACTGCGGATCATCCCATCCTGATTCACTGCAAGAGTGGAGGCAGAGCCGTCCTCGCCGCGAAGACGTTGGCGGACATGGGATATTCGAACGTGAAGGTCGTCGATGGGCTCCTCGAGGAGCTACTCGCAGCGGTCGGTTGACCTGTTGAGGAAGCCTGTCGAGAGAGCATCGAGCCTGCGATCTGTGCGGGGCACGGATCGTTTGTCGAAGCCGCCGAACGGGGCCATGATGGGCGGCGCCTGGAGGAAAGGCATTGCCGTACGCGTCGGGATTTCGTCCCGGACTCTTTGCTGACCGGGTCGTCCTGGTTGCAGGCGGAGGTGGCGGGCTCGGCCGATGTATCGCCCACGAGCTCGCGTCTCTCGGAGGAAAGCTCGTACTTACCGGTCGCTCGCTCGACAAGCTCGAGCGCACGCGCGACGAGATCGCCGAGGATGGGGGACAGGTCGTGAGATGCCTGGCTGCGGAGCTTCGCGACGAGCAAGCCGTGGTCGACCTGGTGGCCGGCGCGATCGAGTCCGGTGGTCCGTTGAACGGATTGGTGAGCGCTGCCGGCGGACAGTTCCCCAAGCGCCTCGAGGACCTCAGCCTCAATGGCTGGAATGCCGTCATTCAGAACAACATGACGAGCTACTTCCTCTTGTCTCGGGAGGTCTATCGACAGAGCATGGCTGCGCACGGAGGCGCCATGGTTCACATCGGCGCGGACTACAGGCGCGGCATGCCCGGAATGGGGCACAACGGCGCGGCCCGCGCTGGTCTCGCCAACCTCGCCATGACGTCTGCCAGCGAGTGGGCTCACGCGGGCGTGAGGGTCAACTCTGTCATCCCGGGCTTCATTGATACCACGGGCCTCGATCGCTATCCCGAGGCTGCTTGGGAAGGCCTGCGAAGAATCTCCAGCAGGGTCCCGCTGAAGCGCCACGGAACCGCCGCGGAGGTTTCCGCCGCGGTCGTCTTCCTGCTGAGCGACATGGCAGCCTACATCACCGGCGCCGAGCTCTTCGTCGATGGTGGCGTCGGCAACGGCTCGAGCTCCTTCCTGTTCGATGCACCCGCAGCGAAGAACGAGAGCTCGTGGAATGCCTTCCACCGCAGCGAGCGCGCCCGCCTCTTGAGCGAGTCGACGGGGGAGGGGACCGATTGATGGGAGACGCCAATTCGATAGAGGGTCGCCCAACGACGGTACGTCTCCAGAAGATCGCCCGAGCGTTCATCGAGAGTGCCGCCCTGAAGGCCGCGATCGAGCTGGATCTCTTCACCGCTGTCGCGGCTGGGCACGACACACCAGCGGGCTTCGCTCGCCATGCGGGGATCAGCGAGCTGAACGCCGACCGGCTGATGACGATCTGCAGCGCCACCGGTCTTCTGACCTGGCATCACTGGCGCTACCGGAACGCCGACGACGTGAGCCGATTCCTCGTGAAAGGAGAGCCCCGCTACTCCGCCGCGTGGCTGGGTTTCACGAGCCGGGACTGGAACCGCTGGGGAGAGCTCGCAAGTCACTTGAGGAATGACTCGCCCGCGCGGCCCCTCGGCGACTACGAAGGCATGACCGTCGAGCAGGCCCGCCGGTACCACGAAGCCACGAGCAGCATTGGCTTCGGCGCCGGGCGTCGCTTCGCGCGAGAAGTCGACCTTAGCGGCCGGAAGAGGATGATGGATCTGGGTGGCGGCTCGGGGGCCTACTCGATCGTGGCCGTCCAGAAGTTTGCGGGGCTCTCCGCGGTCGTGTTCGATCTTCCGCCGGTCGCGGTGGTGTGTCGCGAGTACATCGAGAAGCATGGTGTCGCGGACAAGGTGAGCGCGCAGCCCGGCGACTTCACCAAGGACCCTCTGCCCGAGGATTGCGACGTGGCCGTGATGGCGAGCAATCTGCCTCAGTATGGTCGTGACGTGATCCAACGTGTGGTCTCGCGAGCCCACGACGCGCTACTACCGCATGGTGAGATGCACCTGATCGGCGAGATGCTGGATGACGATCGCGCGGGTCCTGCCGACGCTGCACTCTGGGGGCTGTTCGAAGCGCTGTCCAACAGCACGGGAACCACCCACACGCGCAGCGACTGTATCGGCTACTTTGTCGAGGCTGGCTTTGACGGGGTGGAGGCCCACGAGTTCATCCCGGGCATCCTCGTCCGAGTCAGTGGGCGCAAGCGCTGATTTGTCGCACGATCTCGTCGATGGCGGCGATTGATGCTGCACTCGCCCGGCGCGCCGGGCGGATTTTGTGTGATTACCGCGCTGGTAAAAGCGGACGCCGACCCGTAGCCTTGCGCGTTCCTTCGCGCCCTCTCCGGAACAGTCAGGAAGTGAACGAAATGGACCTCGAAACCGTCGAGTACGAGAAGAAGGGCGCGATCGCGTACGTCACGCTCAACCGCCCCGAGAAGCTGAACGCGATGAACACGCAGATGCACGAAGAGCTCGGCGCCGTCTGGGAAGACTTCAGCGAGGATGCAGATCTTCGTGTGGCCATTCTGTCGGGAAACGGGAAGTGTTTCAGCGCGGGCGCAGACCTGACCGAACGCACACCGGGCAGATACAAGTACACCGGCGATTTCCCCGACATCAGCCAGACCCGAAACGTGTTCAAGCCGATCATCGCCGCATTGCACGGTCATGTCGTCGGCTACGGCATGTGGATCTCACTCGACGCCGATATTCGGATCGCGGCGGACGACACTTCGTTCTGGCTGCCCGAACCGCAATGGGGGATCGCCACGATTCCGGCCGCTTGGTTCCCAAGAATCATGCCCTGGGCAATCGCCTCCGAGCTACTGCTAATGGCCGAGCGCGTCGATGCAGCGCGGGCGTATCAGGTCGGACTCGTGAACAAGGTAGTGGGCCGCGACGAGCTCATGGCCGCGGCCGAGAAGGCAGCGCATCGGATCTGCGAGCTGAGTCCGGTCGCCGTTCAGGGGATGAAGGAATCGATGGTCCGAGGCACGACACTCGACTACAACGCCGTCGATCAGATCACGGATTGGGTCCAGACCCGTGTCATGAACTCCGAAGACCGGAGAGAAGGCGCCAAGGCCTTCGCCAGGAGAAGCAAGGTCGATTGGCCGGGGCGTTAGCCCGGATTATTCATGAAGGCGATGAACGGCCTCGATCTCATCGTCGCCGCGAAGACATTCGTAGATGGGCTACCCGAACGTCACCGCCGTCGAGGGCGCCGCTGAGGACCTCATCTCTGCAGTGAGGTGACCCGCCGTGCGAGTTCCTCCGCACTCGAGCATCCCGGGCCTCTCACGACGTCCCGCCAGGACACCGGTCCTCGATGACAGCGAGTGAGAGTCAGCGAGCGACCCTGGGCGATTGGCGCCCACACATCGAGCGCGGCCCGAGCTGCCCCCCGATGCACATACGGCCGGCCGTCCTGAGACGACCGGCGGTATGCTTTTCTCTTCGAGAATGTGGTAGCGGGGGGCAGCAACGCACGGATGTGCCTGCCCCTGCCGGTGGCGCTGGTGATGCCGGTGGCGGCCACAGCGCAGGCCATCGGGTAGGTTTCGGCAGCGGCGCGCACGTCAGTGAACCTCCCGGACGAGCCGTAAAGACCGCCGCGGTTCATCCCGGCCCGCGTCCGCCCCCTTCCCGCGACTCGCGATCGAGCGCCCGTTCGAAGGCGGGCAGATGGTTTTCTTGCGAGGCCCTGCGCAGGCGGCGGAACGTCTCTCGCACGTCGACGTGATCCCGGGCGGCCTCCATCAGGCGCTCGTAGAGTGAGCTGTTCGCGCGCTCGGCCTCGGCCGCCGCTTCGCAGGCAGCTCGCAGCGATTCCGGCGCCGAGATCCGCGCAGGCCACGGGTCCGGCGGCACCTCCAGGCCGTATCGCTCACAGAGCCGCTCGAGCGCCTCGATATGACGCTCCTCGGATTCCACGATGTTGACGAAGGGCCTCACGTCCCCAAATGCCTCGAGCACGGCGCGGTAGATTGCTCGTGCCTTGTACTCGTCCTCGAAGGCCGCTGCGAGAGCCTCTTCGAGGGTCATAGGCATCGACTCCCCCTCCCTGGTTCCTACCCGCGGACTTCGTCCGCACCGGCCTGGGCGAAGACCCTCCGCGCGTGGTCGGCGCGCTCGTGCTCCGCGGGAACGGCGAGGACGACGCCTCGCTTCTTGAGAACCTCGGCATAGATGTGGGCCTCATCCTTCCAGAACCCGAGTCCCGCGAGTGCGCCGACTTCCAGGCCCACGGCGGCTCCCGCCACGACTCCCTTGAGAGCGGCCAACAGGGGACCGGTGGCAAACACGGCAAGCCCCGGTGATGCGATGACGCCCGTCGCGACGAGGCTGGCACCGATTGCCCCGAGCACACCTCCAAGCGCGGCCCCGCCGGTGGCGCCCTCCGCAACACCCGTGTCGTGCTCCACCTCTTCCTCGTGCGTCCCTTCCCGATCGGCCACGACGATGCTGATCTCATCGGGACTGAAGTGGCTCTCGATCAGATCGCGCACGGCTTGCTCTGCCGCCGGCGGTTTGGTGAAGATTCCCGTCACGTGGTGCCCCAGCGTCTGGTGGCTCATCGATCGTCCCTCCCGGCCGACTCGGATTGGAGGCGCCCTGCTCGAGAGCAGCAGCTTCTGCTGGAGCCCGGGGCATCCCTGCTTGACGAATGGATACGGGAGACCAGTCGCTGGGGCCTCCCCTGGTAGCCTATCAGCCGAGATTCCCATTCACGACAGCCCGGCAGCGGGGAACCTGGTGGACACCTTCTGGTGGATCTTCTTCGGCGGCGTAGTGATGAGTGCGATCGCTCTGGTCGGCAGCGTGACGCTCCTGCTCAGCGAAGCCGCCCTGAATCGGCTCATCATGCCGCTGGTCGCCTTTGCCGCGGGGTCCCTTCTCGGCGGGGCATTCTTCCACATGCTTCCGGCAGCAATCCAGAATTCCCCAGCCGACGACACCGTCTTCCTGTGGGTGCTCGTCGGCTTCGCTCTCTTCTTCGCACTCGAGCAGTTCCTCCACTGGCACCACTGTCACCGGGCGTCCTCGGACTGCAGAAAGCCGCTCACCTATCTGATCCTCCTCGGGGATGGGCTGCACAACTTCCTCGGGGGACTTGGCGTCGCTGGCGTCTTCCTGATCGATGTCCGGCTCGGAGTCGCGGCCTGGCTCGCCGCCGCCGCGCACGAGATCCCCCAGGAACTCGGCGACTTCGGCGTGCTGATACACGGTGGCTGGACCCGGGGGACCGCCCTGCTCCTCAACCTCGCCTCCGGCCTGACCTTTCTCGTGGGCGGCCTGGTCGCATACGCCGCGTCCGCTCACATCGAGGTAAAGTTCCTCGTGCCCTTCGCGGCCGGCAACTTCATCTACATCGGAGCATCCGACCTCGTGCCGGAAGTCAATAAGCATCGCGACATCGGCGCGAACCTTCTGCACTTCGGCTCGTTCGCGGCGGGAATCGCGCTGCTCTGGGGCATCCGGCTGGTGCTCGAGCCGTAGGCGCATCCGGAAACGGTCCGACGCAGCTGACGAGCGGGCCACCGCAATGGGCCGCCTCCGACCCCCCCGGATCCTCAAGGCGGCCCAGATCACAGGGCATTACACGCCCCACAACCTCCGGGACACCTACGTCTCCCAGATCCTTACGGCTGGGGTCCAGCTCGCCTAACGTGAGTTTTCAGATCGGGCATTCCGACGTGGCCGCGACGGCGAGGCATTACGCCCGCTGGTGCGGAGGCGATTCCTACCGGCCCCCGATCGCCCTGGCGACCGGGGAGGTCCCCGCCGATCTGCTCGCCCGCCTCGAAGAGTCCCACCAGACTCCCACCATCGCGGCCAAGGCCTGAAAAGGAAACCGCCCGGAACCTGGGTGACTCCGGGCGGTTAGATGGTAGCGGGGGAGGGATTCGAACCCCCGACCTCCGGGTTATGAGCCCGACGAGCTACCAGACTGCTCTACCCCGCAGCGAATCGGACAGGGGGGATACCACGGCTTGGGCCCCTGTCAACGCGGGTTGCTCCCGGAGGTGTGCCTGTGCAGGCGGGGGGCAGGGGGGCGACCCAAGGCCTCGGAAAGGCTTCGGCTCCACCTCGCAATACGATTCCAACCTACTGAAAAACATCGAGTTTTTCTGACACTGAAGAGCCTCGGGAGACCACTTTCCGGGTACCC
Organism: uncultured Spirochaetales bacterium; assembly: GCA_964653555.1. Lineage (GTDB taxonomy): Bacteria > Myxococcota_A > UBA9160 > UBA9160 > SMWR01 > JAHEJV01. The sequence continues at coordinate 41,547 of CAZZFT010000019.1, forward strand.
CAGGAGGTCTTCCCGATGCGGAGCTGGAACCGGTTTCTGCCTGTCGCGCGCACCGGCGCGCTCGCGGTCGCGCTGATCGCACCCGTCGCGGCGTCGGCCGACATCTTCGCCTGGCGCACCGAGGACGGCGTCTACGCCTACACCGACGACAAGGACAACATCCCTGCCCGGTACGCGGACGAGGCCGTCGCCGTGCGCGACTCCCGTCTCTCGGGCTACTCCCGCCTCACTGTCGAGGACTCGGCGGCGACCCGCGGAGTCGCCGCGCGCCTCGAGAAGCGGCTCGACTACCTGCGGCAGGTGAACGGGCCGGCGCCGATCGCGGCGGGCGTCGCCGCGGCGGGCCCGAACCCGGGCAAGGTGATCTCGGTGGCGACGGGCAGCGCCCAGGTGCCGACTCTCCAGATCCCCGCCGAGGCCAGCGACGAGCCGATCATCGTGGAGCCGGTGCTCACCCGCCAGAGCTCCCGCGTGCGCACGCGGCGCGCCACGCTGGTGAAGCAGGGCGATCGCCTGGTGGCCGTCGTGCAGGGCCGCTCCCACGAGATCGACATCAACGACGACATCCTCGACGAGGACCGCCTGATCGCGGGCGAGGAGTAGGCCCCGGAGCGCTCAGCCGGCCGCAACAGGGCCCGGCAGCGGCGGATCGCTCGCCAGCTCGTAGACGTACTCGTCGAGCCAGCGGGCGGCCTCGCGGTCGAGCTTCAGGAACTGCAGCCCCATCCCGGGCCGGCGCTCGGTGCAGGGCGGTCGGCGCCAGACCACGCGCGCCGTCGGGTGCAGGAGCGCCGCGGAATCGGGCGCCACGAACTCGAGCTCCAGCTCCGTGTCGGGCTCGAGCGCTTGGTCGGCCTCGACGAACATGCCGCCGCGCGAGATGTTGCGCGACCACGCCCAGGTCTCGTGCCCTTCGGGCGCCGAGAGCCGTACCTGGGTCTCGAGCGGCACGCGCTGGAGTCCGCGCACGGTCAGGCGCAGGAAGCGGTGCACCACCTGGAGGACCGTCATCCGGTTGAGCGGCTTCTCGATCACGTCGTCGGCGCCCGCGCGCACGGCGCGCTCGTGCTCGGAGGAGCGCCCGCCGGTGACGATCACGACCGGGATCCGGCGCAGGTCGGGGTCGTTGCGAATCTGACGGCACAGCTCGTCGCCGTCCATCTCGCGCATGGAGAGGTCGGTGACCACGATGTCCGGTCGCTCGCGGCGAGCGACCACCAGCGCCTCGGTGCCGTCGCTCGCGGTGAGGATGTTGGCGTGGCGAGCCAGGAACAGCGTCTCGAGCTCGCGGAACATCGGCATGTCGTCGACGATCAGGATGCGGCGCGGCGACTCGCCGTCCGGGTCCGGGCCGAGATAGTCCTCGTTGAGGGCGTCGCTCATCGCGAGTGGGCCCCGAGGTGCTCGATGAGCAGAGCGAGCTCGGGGCGCACGCGCCAGTCGTTGCCCCCCTCGCGGTACCAGATCTGGCGGTCGTTCACGCGCCGCTCCACCAGCTCGTTCAGCGCGTAGCCGCGGTAGGTGACGTCGACCTCGGCGCTCGCGAGCGTGTCCGGATCGATGTCGAGATCTCCGATCTCGTAGTCGGTGATCCGCACCGCCTCGAAGTCGTCGGCCAGGGCGAGGAAGTTGTCGCGCAGCCCGGGATCGACGAAGCGCGCGGCCTTGTCGATGTCGCCCCAGCGGATCGCCTCGGTGTAGCGGCGCTGGGCCTCCTTCAACGCGTCGCCGTGCGCCCACGGATCCCCGGGCGAGATGCACGCCACGGGCAGCGACGCGAGCGCGATGGCGAGCAGGAAGGCGACGGGACGGTGCTGCATCGTTTCTCCGCACTAGGCCGGCAGGCGAGGCTGCCAGGCATCGATCGAGACTCCCGTTTTCTATCGGCGGGTCCGGTCCCGATCTGGAGGAGCGCGTGATAGACTGGGGCGCTCTCGCAACCTATTGTTTCGGCGGCGTTTTCCTGCATGTGGCTGGGCTTCGACATCGGCGGCACCAAGCTCGCCATTGCCGTCGGCGACGCGCAGGGCCAGCTCGCGGCCCGCCGCCGACGCCCGATCGCGGCGACCGGCGACCCGCGCCGCGACGTGGAGACGATGGTGCGCGACGGGCGTTCGCTGCTCGCCGAGGCGGGCGTCGACGCGCGCTCCCTGCGCGGCGTGGGCGTGACCGCGCCCGGTCCGATCGACTTCGACCGCGGCGTGGTCCAGTCGCCGCCGAACCTGCCCGGCTGGGACCGCGTGCCGATCGTCGACTGGTTCGCCTCCGAGTTCTCGGCGCCCGTGCACCTGGAGAACGACGCCAACGCGGCGGCGCTGGCCGAGTGGCGCTTCGGAGCCGGGCGCGGCGCGCGCCATCTCGTCTACCTGACGATGTCCACCGGCGTGGGCGGCGGACTGGTGCTCGACGGGCGTCTGTACCGGGGCACCGGCGGCGCGGGCGAGATCGGGCACGCGCCCGTGGAGTGGGAGGGCGAGCTCTGCGGCTGCGGGCGCCGGGGCTGCCTCGAGGCCTACGTCGGCGGTCGCTGCTGGACGCAGCGGCTCGCCCGCGAGACGCCGCCCTCGAGCCGGGTGGCCGCGCTGGCCGGCGGCGCCGACCGGGCGCGTCCCGAGCACCTGATCGCCGCCGCCCGGGAGGGCGACGCCTTCGCGCTCGGCGAGCTCGAGCGCTGGAACCACTACCTCGCGCGCGGCCTGGTGACGGTCGCCTACGTGCTGGCTCCGGAGGTGATCGTGCTGGGGACGATCGCGGCGGCGGCGGGCGAGGAGCTGTGTTTCGTGCCGGTGCGGAGGATGGTCGCAGCAGGCGTCTGGCCCGCGCTGGCGGGCACCCTCGACATCCGCGCCGCCGCCCTGGGCGAGGATGCGCCCTACTACGCGGCCCTGTGCGCAGCCCTGGAGAGTCGCGGGGCGGCCTAGCGCTCCCGTTCCGACTCCTCGAGCGCCACCACCGAATCGCGCAGCGCCGCCAGACGCCGGGCGGCGATCGCCTCGCGCGCGCGCTCCATCAGCCGCAGGTAGAAGCGCAGGTTGTGCAACGAGGCGAGACGCGCGCCGAGCGCTTCGCCGGCGCGCAGCAGGTGGCGCAGGTAGGCGCGCGAGAAGCGGGCGCAGGTGGGGCAGTCGCAGTCCGGGTCGGGCGGCTCGAGATCGCGCGCGTAGGCGGCGTTCTTCAAGCGGAGCAGGCCTTGGGTCGTGAACAGCACGCCGTGGCGGGCGTGGCGCGTCGGCAGCACGCAGTCGAACAGGTCGACGCCGAGCGCGATCGCGCGCACGAGGTCGCTCGGGCGTCCCAGTCCCATCAGGTAGCGGGGCGCCTCGGGCGGGAGCTCCGCATGGGCGAGGGCGACCAGGGCGTCGCGTCGCTCGGCCGACTCGCCCAGACCGAGCCCGCCATGAGCGAAGCCGCGGAAGCCGAGCTCCCCGGTGGCGCGCGCGCTGGCGCGCCGCAGCGGCTCCGAGCTCCCTCCCTGCACGATCCCGAACAGCCACTGGTCGGCGCGCGTGTGGGCGCGCAGCGAGCGCTCCGCCCAGCGCAGGGTGCGCTCGGTGGCGGCGCGCACGCGCATCTCGGCGCCGGGCTCGCCCGGCTCGGGGCGGATGCACTCGTCGAGCACCATCGCGATGTCCGAGCCCAGCGCCTGCTGCACCGCGACCACCCGCTCGGGGGAGAGCGCGCGACGCCGACCGTCCACCGGGGATGCGAAGGTCACGCCGTCCTCGTCGACGCGCACCTTCTCGGCGAGCGACGTGACCTGGAATCCGCCGCTGTCGGTCAGCCACGGTCCGCGCCAGCCGGTGAAGCCGTGCAGTCCGCCGTGCTCGGCCACCACCTGCTCTCCGGGTCGCTCGTGGAGGTGATAGGTGTTGGCCAGCAGGATCCCGGCCCCGGCGGCCGCCAGCTCATCGGGTGCGACGCCGCGGACCGCGCCGTAGGTGGCGACGGGCATGAAGGCGGGCGTGGCGACCGCGCCGTGGGCGGTGTGGAGCCGCCCGCAGCGGGCCGCTCCATCGCGATCGGTGACGGTGAAGGCGAGCGCCGCCGTCACGTGAGCAGCATCGCGTCGCCGTAGGAGTAGAAGCGGTAGCCGCGGGCGATCGCCTCGCGGTAGGCCGCGAGCACGGGCTCGCGCCCGGCGAAGGCGGCGACCAGCAGCAACAGCGACGAACGGGGCAGATGGAAGTTGGTGAGCAGGGCGTCCACGACGCGGAAGCGGTCGCCCGGGGCGAGGAACAGCTGCGTCTCGCCCGCTCCGGGCTTGACGCCGCCGTCCTGCCGGGCGCAGCTTTCGAGGACGCGCGCGCTGGTGGTGCCCACCGCGACGACCCGGCCGCCCCGCGCGCGCGCCGCGTCGATCGCCGCCGCCGTGGCCGGCGGCAGCGTGTACGCCTCGGCGTGCAGCCGCCGCCCGCGCAGGGACGCGTCGTCCAGGGGCCGGAACGTGCCGGGACCGACGTGCAGCACCACCTCGCTCCGGGCGACACCGCGCTCGGCGAGGGCGGCGAGCAGAGCCGCGCTCAGGTGGAGCCCGGCGGTGGGCGCCGCCACCGCGCCGGGGACCCGGGCGAACACCGTCTGGTAGCGCTCGGCGTCGCCGGGCTTCGGCGCCGTTCGCCGGATGTAGGGCGGCAGCGGCGTCTCGCCGACCGCGTAGGGGTCCGCACCGGCGGCGAAGGCGAGCTCCACCTCTCCGTCGTCGCCGAGGCGGACCAGCTCGGCATCGAGCGCCTGCCCGGCGCCGCGAAAGCACAGCTTGAGCCCGGCGCGGTGACGACCTCGGGTCCGCAGCAGCGCGCGGTAGTGGTCCGGCGCCGAGCCCGGTCCCAGCAGCAGAGCCTGGGCTGCGCCTCCGCTGTCCTTGTGGCCGCGCAGGCGCGCCGGCAGCACCCGCGTGGCGTTCACCACCAGGAGATCGCCGGGAGCGAGCAGGGCGGGCAGGTCGCGGATCGCGCCGTGGCGACGGGTGCCGCGGGCCCGGTCCACGTGCAGCAGGCGGGCGCCGTCGCGCTCGGGCGCGGGCTCCTGGGCGATCCGGTCCTCGGGCAGCGCGAAGTCGTAGTCGTCGAGCGCGGCCAGCGACGTCGGTCGCCGGGCCTCGGGATCACTCATCGGCGGACGCGTCGCGCAGCGCCCGGTCCAGCGCGGGAGCGGTCACGATCGAGTCGTAGGAGAAGAGAGCGATGTTGCGCACGCCCGCCTCCCGGACGAGCTCGATCTGGGCCAGCGCGCCTTCGGGCTGCGAGGCGAACAGCCAGGTGCCGAGCCCGACCCAGATCCGGCCGGCGAGCGGGAGCCCGGCGAATTGCTCGGCCTGGTAGCGGAGCAGGCGGTCGTCGCGCGTGTAGGACATCGGCACGGCGAAGTCGAGCCAGTCGCGCTCGAGCCATGCGCGCCAGTCCTGGCCGAGCACCAGGTAGGCGCGGTCGGCGTAGGTCCACACCGCGGCCGAGAGCGCGATGCCCGGTCGCGCGGTGCGCGCCGCGTCCGCGATTCCCTGCACCAGCTCCGAGAGGCGGTCGCGCCGCCAGGCGTCCCAGGCGTCGGCGTTCTCGATCGAGCGTCCCAGGGGCGCGCGCTTGCCCGTCTCCTGTTGGAAGCGGCGCCGGGTCGCCTCGCCGTAGCCGAAGTCGAGCCCGACACCGAAGCGCGTCCCGGGCGAGAAGGGCAGCACGTCGGGGTAGCGGATGTAGTCGAGGTGCAGACCGTCGAGCGTCGGGTAGCGCGTCACGAGCTCGGTGAAGATCGCGATCAGATCCTCGGCCACCCCCGGCGCCGCCGGGTCGAGATAGAGCCCGGGCGTCCCCATCCGGTAGTAGCTCCGCTCGGGCTTGGGAATCTCGTAGTCCGGGTAGTCCAGCAGCGAGCGCCCTTCGCGATCGACGAGGATCGCCGACGGGCCGACCCGGCGGACGATCGGCGCGTCCTCATTGCGGGCCAGGGAGAGCACGTTCACCCAGGCGTGGACCCGCAGCCCTTCGCCGTGGGCGCGCTCGAGCAGCAGGGCGAGCGAATCGACGCCCGAGGCCTCGCGGACCTGACGATAGGGAGTCGGATCGGCGAGGTCGCTGTCGTACCAGGCGCGTCCGGCGCGGTACACCTGCACGAAC
>CAZZFT010000020.1:0-44261 GCA_964653555.1 uncultured Spirochaetales bacterium
ACGGGTGCTCGACTCGGTGCGGGCCAGTGGGATTCAGCGCTCCGGTGCCAGGAAGATCGGTCCCTGTTTGCCTCTTGCCGAATAGTAGGCTCGGCCCTGTAGGGCCGCCAACACGTCCGGATCGAGCATGTGCGTGCTCTCCAGGTCCGCGAGTCGGTCGGGCCACCGGCCCCGGCTCAGGCGGTAGGCCTCGAGTGCGTGGCGCGCCGCGCGCATCCGGTAGTCCTGCCGGAGGGTGTCGAGGGTGGATCGCTCGAGGCGATAGGCGGCGGTGACGGCCGGCGTGGCCGATGACGCGACGGTCCACCAGACGACCGCGGCGAGCGCACACAGCGGCACGACCCCCGCCACCAGCCGGCCCAGCCGGGGCCGCCCGGTCGACGTCCGCACCTGCCAGGACGGCTCGGGCGCTCCTTCGGTGGTCACCAGCTCGATCGCCCCGCCCTGATGGAGGGCCGACAGGGATCGCATACCGTCGAAGGTCCCGAGCCGGGCGAGGTCGATCACGCGGCGCGCGGTCACGCGCCCGTCGATCAGCGAGAACAGGCGCTCGGCGCGCTCGAGGTCCTCCGAGGTCAGACGGGAGGCGCCGGCGAAACGCTCGAAGGCGCCCACGCGGGCGAACACCGAATCCTCGGAGGGCACGAAGGACTGGAAGCTCTGCCATTCGTCCACCATCCGCAGACCGTCCATCAGAATCTGCTCGGCGCCTAGCAAAGAGCCGCGGTCGCGCTCGTGGGAGACATCCCGGGCGCGGAAGTCGAAGGAGCCGGTCTGCCAGCGGAGAACGTCGAAGATCGTGTCGCGGGTGACGAGATCCTCCGCCTCGGACACGGTGTCCTCGTCGAGCCAGCCGCGGTCGACGAACGTGCGCGCCAGGGTCCGCGCCGAGGCGTGGCAGGCCGCGATCGCCTCCTCCGCGCGGTCGCGCGTCATCTGACCGCAGCGGATCAGACGTTCGGCGAGCGGGTCGAGGTCCCCGGCACGTCCGACGACCGGCGCCGCCGACACGACCAGGCCGCGGTCGAAGACGAGCTGCGCCCGCCCGGAGTCGCTGCGCAGCTCGAGCACACCGGTCTTGCGCTGCTGACCGATCAGCTGGAACACGTCGGCGATCCCGAAATCGGACAGGTTTCCCGAGAGACCGACGGTCACGAGGCCTGCCTCCGGGTGACGAGCGACGCCCAGACGACGAGCCCGTAGCCGACGCTCGCGAGCGCCGCGACGCCGAGGAAGACCAGGGGCGCCGCCGCGCCGGCGACGAGCGGGTCGGGAACCACCCCGTGGCGCCACAGGCAGGCTCCGGCGGCGAGGGCGAAGCACAGCGCCCCGATCCAGCAGCGAAGCGGCCGCCCGGCCAGCAGACCGGCGGCGCCGGGCACCAGCACCGAGATCACCGTCGCCCAGCGGTTCATCCACTGCTCCCGCCGCCGCAGCTCGGCCACCCGCCGGGTGCGCAGCACGCGGTCGGTCTTCTCGGGCTCGAAGAACAGCTTGTGGCAGCCCTCGCACAGCTCCCCCGCCGTTCCTTGCGGGTCGCAGCGCGGGCACACGCGCTGGCCGCAGCGCCGGCACCAGCGCGAGGGAACCGTGCGCGCGCAGATGGCAGCGGCGAGCAGCAGCATCCCGACGGCGAACGCGCCCAGCAGCAGTGGCTCGCGCCCGAGGCGGCCCGGGGCGAAGCCGGCGCGGAAGTCGGCTGCGACGTCCTCGCCGACGGGCGGCTCCAACACCCGGGACCAGAAGAGGCTCGCCGGCAGCGGCAGCGCCACCACGAAGCCGTTCGCGTCGTCGTCGCCCTGTAGCGCGGCCAGCTGGGCCATCAGCTGGCCGCCGGTCTGCTGGGCGCGCTCGAGCGTGCGGTTCAGGTCTTCCACCTGGAAGGCGCGCCCGTGGGCCTGGGCCATGTTGAACAGCACCACCGGCAGCTCCTGCTGGGACAGGGCGTCGCCGTACAGCTCGAGCGCCCGCTCGATGTGTCCGAGCTCGAGCCGGACGTTGGCGGCGTTGTTCAGCGCCGCGGCGTCGACCCGACCCCCGTCGAGCAGCGCCTGGTAGCGCGCGTCCGCCTCGCTCAGGTTGCCCAGCCGCCGCGCGTGGATCGCCAGGGCCCGCGAGGCCAGGGGATCGCGGCCGTCGGCCGCTTCGAGCCGGGCCAGCTCGACGGGCGTCGCCAGGCCCTGGGCGACCGAGTAGGCGGCCTGGGCGACCGGATCCTCGGACATCGCCGACAGGGCCGCGCCCGCATAGCGGGCCACCGGGAAGGCTCCGATGCCGATCCCCGCGACGGCGAACGCCAGTACCCAGCGGCGGCGACCGGTGCCGTAGATCCCGGCGATGCACAGCAGCCCGACGGCGAGGCCGAGCAGACCCTCGCCCAGCGCGAGCGGGACCAGCAGCAGGGCGGCGAGGGCGGCGGCGCCGGCGAACGCCGGCGAGGAGGGGGAGATCGCGTGCCCGAGGTCGTGGGCGGCGTGAGGCAACGAGACCAGGCCGGCCAGGATCACCGCCAGCAGACCCCCGGCGACCAGGGCGCTGGCCAGGAGGTAGAGCCCCGACCCGCCGAACCACAGCGTCGCCTCGAGGTGGCGGCCGATCGCGGCGACCGCGCCGACCGCGGAGCGCACCGCCGCCATCGGGGAGCCGCCCTGGAGCCACAGGGCCGAGGCCAGCCGCATGTGGGCAGCCGGCAGATCGGGGGCGAGCGCGACGGCCGCCTCGGCCAGCTCCAGCTCGCTGCTGCGGGTGCTCCCGAGGGCGAGCGCGCGAGCCCCCGCGTCGAGGCTCCAGACGCCGAGCTCGAGCGAGGTGCGGCGGGTCCGCTCCACGCGCGAGGCGAGATCCGGCGTCTGCCAGGCCTCCTCGAGGAGCGAGCGCGCGGGAGCGGGCGGCCCGAAGGCCGCCGGCTGCGCGTCCTCCCCGATCGGGACGGCGTCGGCGCCGAGCTGCTCGGCGATGTCGGGCGGCGCTGCCAGCAGGTCCGGGTCGGCCCCCGCGCCGGGGGTCTCGCCCGAGGCGGTGAGCGCCCACAGGACCGCGACCAGGCCCAGGAGCCGCGCGTTCCGGACAGCCCGCCCGTGCCTCTTCCTCAAGCCGCAAGTCCCCCCAGCTTGCACCGGTCCGACGGGCGTATCGGCCGGCCGCGGGGAGCGCTGAACCGGACTCCGTCGGCCGGCGGCGCCGGTCTGCCCGCGCTCGACAGGCGGAGGGCGAGCCACTACGATCCGCGCCCGCTCGCGAGGGGAATGGATTGGCCCAGCACAAGTCCGCAAAGAAGCGCGCCCGCCAGGACGAGAAGCGCCGCGTCCGCAATCGACACGTCCGCAGCCGGCTGAAGACCGCCGTGAAGGACCTGCGGACCGCGCTGCTCGGGGGCGACGGAGAAGCCAAGCGGAGCGCCCTGTGCAACGCCGAGCGCGAGATCCGCAAGGCGGCGAGCAAGGGCGTCCTGTCCAAGAAGCAGGCCAGTCGCCGGGTCTCCCGCCTGGCCCGCAGCGTCAGCGCGGCCTCCTAGTCCGGGGGCTCGCGCCCCGCTCGCCCGCCTCGGGCTGCGCGCGGCCGAGCCGTCGACGTCGCCCTCAGGAGGCGAGCGCGATCACGAGGCGCTCGAGCGCGAGATCGGCGCGCAGCGCGCCGGCGCCCTTCAGGGCGAGATCGGTCTCGTGGAGCGCACTGAGCGCCGCGCGCAGGCGCGCCAGGCCGTAGCGACGCGCCTGCTCTCCGAGCTTGCGGCGCGCAAAGGGCGGCCCGGGAACCTCCTGCCCCGCGGCGGTCCGCAGCAGCCGACGGAAGTGGGAGACGAGCGCTCCGAGGAGCAGCGGCGGCGCCGCGCCGGCGCCGAGCAGCCGCCACAGCACGCGCAGCGCGTCGGCGGATCGGCCTTCGCCGATCGCGTCGGTGAGATCCCAGATCGGCTCCTCGGCCGAGAGCGCCGTCGCCGCGCCGACGTGCGCGCGGGAGACCGGCTCGCCCGGGCCGGCGAGCAGCGCGAGCTTCGCGATCTCCATCCGCAACAGCTGAAGCTGGGGGCCGACCCGCTCCGCCAGCGCTTCGGCGGCGCCGCGCTCGAGCTCCACACCCTGGCGCGTCGCCTCTTCCCGGACGAAGGCCGCCACCTCCCGGGTGCGCGTCGGAGCGTCGCAGGAGACCACCGCGTCGCCGAAGGCCTTGACCCAGCGCGCGCGCCGGTCCACGCGACCCGCGACCACCGCCAGCACCGACGGCGGCGCCGAGGCGGCCGCCCCCTCGACCCAGTCGGCGACGGCGCCCTCGAGGGCGCTCGACGCAGCGCGCCGGCCCTCTGCCAGCGCGAGCACGACGAGGCGCCGCTCGGCGAAGACCGGCATCGTGCGCAGCGCGTCGATCAGCGGACCCGCCGCGAGCCCGACCGCGTCGAAGCGATCGAGGTTGAAGGCGGGATCGCCGTCGCCCAGCGCCGCGGCGCGCAGGGCGGCCAGGGCGTCGTCGCGCAGCAGCGGCTCGCCCCCCGCCAGCAGGTAGGCGGACCGCGGTCCGCGCTCGGCGAGCTCCCGCTCGAGCTCCGCCTGGTTCACGCCCCGTCCTCCTCTCCGAGCTGGTCGAGGAAGCGGGCGGCGAGCTGTCGCGAGACGCGCTGCAGCGCCTCGCCGCGGTTCTTGCGTTCCGCCTCGACGTCCGAGCTCGACAGGTACAGCTCGCTCTCGGTCATGTCCCGCGGTGTGCCCGCCACCTCGCGCCCGTCGGGAGCATGCGCTCGCAGGTCGAGGATCAACGTCAGCTGGTATTCGAGCGTGAGCACTACCGGCGAGAGACTCGCCGGCACTACGCGCACCGGCAGCACGCGCCCGCTCACCACCCAGTCGGCCCTCGACGGATCCTCCACCAGCTGGGCACCGGCACGGCGCATCACCTCGCGGCGCAGCGCGTCGGCCACGACGAGCTCCAGCCCGGCCTCGGTCGAGTCGTTCCGGGGAGTGCGCACGGCCACGCGCCCGAGGACGCCGCCGGCCTCCGCCCAGGTGTAGCCGCAGCCGGCGACCCAGAGCAGCGCGGTCGCGGCGAGCAGGACGAACGAGACGAAGCTCCGGGTCCGCGGCGGCACCGCGCGAGAGTAGACCCTCGCCCCGCGCCCTGCCCGCCCGGCTACTCCGCCTTCAGCAGCCCCTTCACCACCGACAGCACCTGGTTGGACTGGATCGGCTTCGACAGGTACTCGTTGGCGCCCAGCTTGAGCGCGCGGTCGCGATCCTCGCTCGCCCCCTCGGTGGTGATGACCACGATCGGGATCTGCTTCAGGGATTCGTCGCCGCGGATCAGCGAGATCAGCTTCAGGCCGTCCATCACCGGCATGTTGATGTCGACCAGCGCGATGTCGAAGTGATCGCTGGAAATCTTGCGCAAGCCGTCCATTCCGTCCTGCGCCTCGACGATCTCCACGTCCTTGAGACGGCGCAGCGCAAAGACCAGCAGCTGCCGCATGGTCGGGCTGTCTTCGACGATCAGGATTCGATGGCCCATAACGATTTTGCCCCGTACGGATCTCGGCGCGGTGCGCCTACTTCGTCAACAGATCGATGAAACCCTGGATGGTGTTGAGCTTCCGCTCGGACTGGGAATAGAGCTTGGCGGCGAAGATCGCCGTCGCCGCGTGCCCTCCGAGCATGTTGAACAGCTCGTGGTCGAGAGCGGAGAATCCGTCCTTCTGCGTGAGCAGGCTGTAGACGGCGATCGCCCCGATCGGACGGTTCTGCACCACCAGCGGGACACAGACGATCGGCTGGGCGAGATCTTCCGACCGCTCCGTGTCCCAGCAGGTCGACTCCTGTGCCGCGACGGCCTTCCCCAGCACTCCGTTGCCCAGCGTCGCCGCGGGAAAGTCGGACAGCTCGCGGCCCTCGGCGGCGACCGGAACCAACTTCGAGTCCTCTCCCTCCAGCAGGTAGACCGCGAACACCTCTGCTCCGATCAGGTTGATCACGATCTCCAGGATGATCTTGACGACCTCGTCGAGATCGAGAGTCGAATGCAGCTGGTAGCTGGAGACGTAGAGGTTGGCGAGATTGTTGTTCTCCTCCTCGACTTCCACGTAGCGCTGAGCGAACTGCGAGTTCTCGAGCTCCACCTGGTCGAGCCGCTCGCGAACGGTCGTGCACTCCTCCTCGAGCGAAGCGATGCGCGCCATCAGCTCGCGGCGCAGCTTCTCCCAGTCCGCGGGGTTGCGCGCCGCGCTCTCCTGGCGGTCCGTCACCGACGCCAGCTGCTTGCGGAGCCGTTCGTTCTCCCGCAAGAGCTCGCGCGTGAACTCCGCGCCCTTGTTGAACAGGGCGAGGAAGTCCTCGGCTCGCGAGGAGAGTTTCGTGTCCTGCTCACTCATCCGCGCTCCCTCGTGGAGGCGCCAGGCCGCGCCTCCCGTGACTGGCTCTCGAGCGACGCCGAGACGCCGCGCTGAATCGAACGCGCGATCTCGTCGAGCGGGAGCACGCGATCGACCGCGCCGGTGCGGATCGCCTGCTGCGGCATCCCGAAGATCACCGCCGTCTCTTCCGACTCCGCGATCACGAATCCACCCGACGCCTTCACCGCCTGCACCCCGCGGCGCCCGTCGTCGCCCATCCCGGTCAGGATCACGCCGACCAGATCGGGCCCGTAGGTCTTCGCCGCGCTCTCGAAGAGCCGATCGACCGATGGCGCATAGCGATCCTCACCCAGGTTGGGGACCACGCGCGTCATCGGTCGACCGCCCGTCACCTCGACCTCGAGGTGCCGCCCTCCGGGCGCAATCAGGATCGTGCCCGGCTCGGGCTCCTCGCCCCCCTGGGCCTCGCGGGCGCGCAGCGCGGTGAAACGGTCGAGGCGCTCGGCGAATCCCCGCGTGAACCCCTTGGGCATGTGCTGCGCCACCAGGAACCAGCACGGCGGCGCCTCGCTGAAGGCGCTGAACACCTGCATCAGGGCGGCGGGCCCGCCCGTCGACGATCCGATCGCCACGACTCGCGGCATCGTCTCCACTTCGTGGCGCGCCACGATCGGGGTCAGCGTCGAGATCCGCTCGCGGACGTTCTCCATCCTCAGCTGGCGCACCGAGTGCACCTTGCGGATCAGCTCCTGCGAGATCGAAGCCAGCATCGGCGTCGCGTGGGGCGTGGGCTTGGCGATGAAGTCGATGGCCCCCAGCTCGAGCGCCTTGAAGACGTCCTCGTCGCACGAACGACCGCTGATCACGATCACCGCGGTCGGCTGCTTGCTCATCACGATGCGAAGGAAGGTGAAGCCGTCCATCTTCGGCATCTCGAGATCGACCGTGATCACGTCGGGCTCGAGTTCGAAGGTCTTGCGCAGCGCCTCCTCGCCGTCGCGCGCCGTGCCCACCACTCGCACCAGGGGCGAGGCGCCGAGCATGCGCGTGATCACCTGGCGACTGAAGGCCGAGTCGTCGACCACCAGCACGCGGATCGGCTCGTGCGCCCTCACGACGAGTGCTCCACGTCGCGGATCGCCGCCCGCGCCGCCACCTGCCAGGGGTCGAGGCGCGAGCCCCCGGCGACGGGACGACGGTAGACCAGGTCGCTCTGGAGGTGCCGGAGCTCGAGGGAGCTCGACACGTTGAGCAGCGACTCCGAATGGCCGAGCAGCAGATGCCCTCCCAGTCGCAGCTTCTCCTCGAAGGCGTGGATCACCTCGCGCTTGCCGTCGATGTCGAAGTAGATGATGACGTTCCGGCACAGGATCACGTCCATCGATCCGAGCAAGGCGATGCGCGACCGATCCATCAGATTGATGTGGATGAAGTCGACGCACTTCTTGACGTCGTCGGAGATCGTCCAGAGGCCGTCCTTCTCCTGGAAGTACTTCTCGCGGAGTGCCGGCTCGGTCTCGCGGAAGGAGGCCTCCCGGTAGGTGCCCTGCCGGGCACGCCGCAGCATCCGACGCGAGATGTCTGACGCGTAGACACGCATCTCCTTCTCGGGGTCGAGGCCGGCCTCCATCGCCAGGATCACGACGCTGTAGGGCTCCTCCCCGCTCGCGCATCCGGCGGACCAGACCGTGATCGGACCCGAGCCGCGCTCGCGCCGGGCGAGCAGCGCCTCGGGCAGGATCTCTCCGGCCAGCGCGCGCAGCTGCCCGCGCTCGCGAAAGAAGTAGGTCTCATTGGTGGTGACCTCGTCGATCAACTGGGCGAGCTCGCCTTCCCGGCGCGAGTCGCTGCGCAGCTCGTACTGGTAGGCGGAGTAGCTGGGAATGGCCAGCTCGCGCATGCGCCGCTGCACCCGCTTCTCGAGCAGGAAGCGCGTCTCCGGTCCGAACGCGATCCCGCAATGGGAACGCACCAGCTCCGCGAACATCGAGAACTCGCGGTCCGTCATTCCGGACTCGTCGTGGCCGCGGCGCAGAGCCATCGTGGCGATCAGCCCTCCAGCCTGTGGAGGGAGCCCAGGGCCACGCTCCGGACCAGGTCGTGCTCCTCGGTCTCGAGACGGCGCAGGATCGCGGGCACTGCCTGCCTGGCCCGGCGCTCGCCCAGGATCTCGATCACCTCGGCCCGCACCGACCAGTCGGAGTGGGAGACCAGGGGAAGCAGCACCTCGAGCGCGTCGCGCTCGGCGTGCAGCCCCAGACAGCGCGCCGCCTCCCGCACCACCTCCGGCTCGGGGCGCCGCAGCAGCGGTGTGACGTAGGAGGTCGCGTCGCCGCCGATCTCGTCCACCGCATCCACGACCGCCAGTGCCACCGGCGCCTCGTCATCGCAGGCGCGGTTGAGCACGGCGAGCGCCGCGGCACGCACGTCGGGCTGCGCGTCGCCGCCGAAGCGGCGGCCGAGGGCCCGCACCGCCGTGGCCCGGACGCGCGGGTCGTCGTCCTGGGACAGACGCCGCAGGTCGTCGAAGATCGTGTCGCTCTGGGAGTCGCCGAGCGCACGGGCCGCGGCCATCCGCACCGTCGGAGACTCGTCGGCGATCGCGAGGCGGAGCGGCTCGGGCGTGCGATCGGGCTCGATGCGCGCGATCGCCTCCACCGCCGCGCGGCGCACCTCGGAGCTCGGATCCTTCAGCAGCATCGCGATCAGGTTCGCGTCCTCCCGACGCGCGATCCGGCCGAGTACGCGTGCGATGCAGAGGCGCGCCGAGTCCGAGGCTCCGGAGAGCCGCCCGCCGAGGCGCTCGACCGCCTGGCCGGCGATCGACGGCGAGTGGCCGGACTCGTCGGGGCCGGCCAGGGCGGCGATCGCGTCGATGATCGCCGACTGCTCCGTGTCGCCCTCGAGGTCCGTCTCGGCGGCGGCCAGCTCCAGACGCGCCACCAGCGGAGCAAGGGCCTGTGCGACGCGCTGCGCGCCGAGACCCCGCGCGGCGGCGGCGCGCAGCGACGGCTCGGTATCGCCGAGCGACACGACCAGGCGCTCCACCGCGCGGCGCCCCCCGACGCGTCCCAGGACCTCGCAGGCGGCGATGCGGCGCTCTCCTTCGAGCTCGCACCACGCCGCGTCGAGCATCGCGACGGCCACCTCGCCGATCTCGGCGAGCGTTCCGATCACGACCTGCGCCAGCGCCTCGTCGCGACCGCACTCGAGGATCGGGACGACCGCGCTGGAGGCCCGGACGAGGCCGAGGAACTGGACGAGCGCGAGCTGGGTGTCGAGATCCGCGTCGGCCAGGCGGTCGACCGCCGCGGCCACCAGGCGGGGGGTCGACTCCACCAGCTCCTGGACGCGCCGCTGAAGGGTCACCAGCCCGGTGCCGTCGGTCCGTGCCGCCAGGCGCAGGATCGCGCGCATCGAGGACTCGCGCGCCGCGCGCACCTCGCTGGCGAGACCCTTCAACAGGGCGTCGAGCGCGCCGTCGTCGTCTTCGCAGCGGCCGAGCAGGGCGAGACCCGCCGGGCCCAGCATGGCGTCGCCGAGCACGCCCGCGAGCTCGTGGGCGCCGAGGGGCTCCTCGAGCGTGTCGAGGGCGTGAAGCGCCGAGAAGCGCACCAGGGCGTCCTGGCTCGGATCGATGGCGGTCGCACGCAGGGCGGTGCGCGCCGCCGCGCCGCCGATCGCGCCGAGCGCGTCCGCGGCCGAGGCGCGCACGTTCGGATCCGCGTCGGAGAGCCGCGCGACCACGGCCTCGGTCGCGCGCTCGCTGCCGATCCCGGCCAGGGCGTCGACGGCGAACTTGCGCACGTCGGAGTCCTCGTCGGCGCACGAGGCGCACAGGGCGGGAACCGCGCGTTCCCCGATCTCCACCAGCGCCTCGACGGCGGCATTCCGGCGGCCCGGGTTGTCTCCATCGGCGAGCGCCGCGATCAGGAACTCGGAGGCGCCGTCGGCGTCGGGTCGCGCCGCGATCCGCGCCACGGCGGACTTCCGCACGCGCCAGTCGGGATCGCCGAGACAGTCCACGAGTCGCGGCAGCACCTCGGCCTCGTCGAGGGCTTCGATCCGCTCGACGGCCAGCCGGCGCATCTCCTCGTCGGGACTCTCGAGGTCCCGTCGCACGGACTCCCGCTCGCGTTCGTCGTCGCTCACCGGCATCACTTCATTCCCCGCGAGCGCGCTACCCGCACCAGCTCGCGCTGCAGGTATTCCCGTGGCTCGCACACGTTGGCATCGACCCGCTGGGCGAAGAGCGCGTACCCCTCCTCGAGCTCCGCGCCGAGGGCATCGACGACGTTGCCCGCGCGGACCCCCGCGTCGAACTTCTCCTGGTTGTAGAGGATCACGTCGGAGACGATGATCCGCGCCAGCCGCTGAGCCTTCTCCACCTCGGGACTGCCCTGGCTCGGAGCCGGGCGCGCGGCCCGCTCCGCGGCGGGTGCGGGCGGCGCGGGAGCCACCGGGGTCGCGGGCGCATGGGGAGTCACCGGGTTCGCGGGCGCCGCGGCGGCGCGCGGCGGCGCGGCGGGAGGCTCGGCGACGGCCCGCTCGGCTCCCTGTCCGAGCGGAGCCAGGTTCGCCAGCAGATCCGCGAGGCCCTCGGGAAGCTGATGCCGTTCGAGGTAGGCGTCGGCTCCGTAGAGCTCGTTCGGGGAGCGCCGGTAGCGGGACTGGTCGTGGATCGCGCCGACCAGCACGACCGGGATCGAGCGCAGCTGCTCGTTGCGTTTCATCAGCTCGCAGATCTGGAAGCCGAACATCTTCGGCAGCGCGGCGTCGAGCACGACCACGCGCGGGAGCGTCCGCTGGATCTGGAGGATCGCTTCCACACCGTCGTGCACCAGCAGCGACGACAGCCCCCAGGAGACGACGGCGTCGGCAACCGCCTTGCCGGACTCCTTGTCCGGATGGGCGATCAGCACGAGCTTCTCCGGATCCGGAGGCGCAGCCGGGGGCGCCGGTCGCCGCGCCGGTGCCGCGGAGCGGGTGGGCACCGGGCCCGTGGAGCGGGGGGGGGCCGGAGCTGCGGCCGGGCGCTCGGTCTCGCTCGACTCGGGCGGACGCACGCGGAACACCGTCTCGCAGCGAGAGCAGCGCAAGCGCGCTCCCTCGGCGGGAAGCTTGGCGGTGTCGATGCGGTAGCGAGCCGCACACGTCGGACACCCAGCGATCATCGATCCATCCTCCTGGCGCCTTCGGCACCCCTACACCATCCGGAAGCGCCGGACCTCCTCGCGCAGATCCTCGGCCTGGGCGAGCAGGTCCCGGGAGACCTCCTCCACCGTTCGGGTCGCCTCGTCGTGCGTCCCGCTCCGCCCCTGGACCTCCTCGAGGAACGCCGCCGCGGCGGCGCACGCCTGGGACTGTTCCTGCAGGGCGGCGTTGATCTTCTCCACGGCCTCGCGGACGCCCTCGACGCTCTCGCGGATGCGCACCGAGCCGCGCGCCTGCTCCTCGGTCGTCCCGCGCACCTGGAGCGCCACCTCGCGCATCGTCACGGCTCCCTGGAACACCACCACGTTGCCGCGATTCTGCTCCGCCACGGCCTGCCGGATCTCGTCCACGCCGCCGCGCACGCGCTCCATCAGCTCGACGACGTGACCCGCCGCCTTCGCCTGCTCGCGGAGCGCGCCCACGATGCCGTCGATCCGCGTGCCGCTCTGCTGCGACGCCGCGGTGATCTCCTCCAGCGCGGTCCCGGCCTCGGCGGAGAGATCGACGCCGCTGGCCACCGAGGCGCTGCCGCGCTCGATCGCATCCGTGGCCTTGCGCGACTCGTCCTGCACCGACCGGATCAGGCCGCCGATCTCCTTGGTGCTGGCGAGCACGCGTTCGGCGAGGTCCTTGATCTCGTCCGCGACCACGCTGAAGGCGCGCCCGTGATCGCCGGCCTGGGCCGCGATGATCGCCGCGTTCAGGGCGAGCAGGTTGGTCTCGTCGGCCACGTCGTCGATCACGTCGACGATCCGCCCGATCTCGAGGGTGCGTCCGGCCAGGCTGCGGATCACCTGCTCGGCGGTCTCGGTCGCCTCGCGGATCGCCTCCATGCCGACGATCGTCTCGCGCACCTTCGCCCGGCCGCTCTGGGCGCGCTGGACGACCGTCTCGGAGAGCCGCGCGGCCTCGGCCGCCGACACGTCCACCTCGCGCAGCGAGCTCGCCATCTCCTCCATCGACGCGGAGGTCTCCTCCGCCGCGCCCGACAGGGCCTCGGTGTTGTCCGAGACCTGCTTGACGGAGCGCACCATCTGCTCGATCGAGCTCGAGACCTCGTCCACCTTCCCCGAGAGCAGCGTCGCCGTCTCGTTCAGCTCCTCGCCCGTGGCGCCGAGCTCGAGCACCGAGCTGCTCGACTCCTCGACGCTCTCGTTCAGAGCCTGACTCGACTGGGCGATCCCCGCGACCTGGGCGTGGATCTGCTCCATGCTCTCGGAGGCCAGGCGCGTGCCGCGTTCCTGGTCCGAAGTGGCATCGGTGAGCGAGCGGCACACGGGGCCGAGCCGGCTGGCGCGCGACTCCAGCCCGTCGGCCGACTCGGCGAGCCGGCCGATCGTCGTGCGCAGGCTGGCCACCATCGCCGAGAAGGAGCGGGAGAGATCGCCGAGCTCGTCCTCGGACTCGAACAGCTGCAGGGGACGGAGGTCGCCCGCGGCGAGTCGCTCCGCCGCCTCCCGCAGCAGGGCCACGGGCGACGAGATGTCGCGCGCGAGGAAGTAGGCGACGCTGAGCGCGAAGAGCACCGACGCGGCCAGCAGCACGATGATCTCCATCCAGGACGTGGCGCCGTGGGCGTACAGATCCTGGTTCTTCACCACCGCCATCCAGATCGAACCGTCGGCGAGCCGGCGCCAGTGGAACACGGCGCCCGCGCGCTGGGCAACGCTGTCGCCCTCGACCGTTCCGGCTTGTACGACCTCGTTCAACCGCGCGATCGCGTGCTCGGGCAGCAGCGAGCGAGCCTCCGACAGGGGCAGCAGCCGGATCGGGATTGGCGTGCCGCCCGACTCCAGGAGCGCGCGCGCCGCCGCGATCGCCGCTTCGTCCCCGTCCTGGGGGAGATCCCGGACCACCCGCTCGGTCCAGCCGAGGGCGAGCCGCTCGAGCGACGCCGAGCCCTCTGCGTAGGTGATGAGCGTCGCGAACACGAGCGGCACCAGCGCGGTGCCGGTGACCGTCAGCAGCAGCTTCGTGCGCATCGGCACGAAGGGGGCCAGGCGGGCGCGATCTTCGGGGGTTCCCGCCGTGGCCGCGATCGCCCGGCACACCGCGGCGAAGCGGCCGCTCTTCACCAGGAATCCCATCAGGACGCCGACGCCGAAGCCGGCGCACAGTCCCCCGACGACCAGCACCAGGGTGTCCCACGCGTTCCAAAGCCCCGGAAACACGAGCTTCATGCCCAGGGAGACGGCCGCGCTCGGCAGCAGCCAAGACAGGGCGGCGGACACCGCCATCCGCTGGGGCAGCGCCAGCATCGCCACGAAGGCGCGCTCGCACAGCTCCGCGGGCGGATCCCCGGAGTCGAGCCAGTCGGCGATCGGTGCCATCGCGCGCCGGTTGAGGCCGTAGCTGACCGGTGTCGCCACGATCCCGTACACCACCGTCGCGGTCGCGAGCCCGATCCACATCTGGGCCGTCATGTCGAGCAGCGCGGCGGCGCAGCCCAGCACGATCACGAGCGCGGGCAACGACAGCACGCCGTTGATCGTCGATACGCGTCCCACGAACCCCTTCCCCGTCATCCGACCTTCGCGAGTCACGCTGCATCCTCCCGGCCGGAGAGCGCCGAGCGATAGACGCTCTCGAGCACGTGCTCCAGCGACAGAACCAGAACCGGCGCGCGGTCGGCGGATCCTTCCCGCCTCACCACCGCGCGCGTGGCGTCGTAGCCGGCGTGGGTCGCCAGCGCGGGGGGATCCTGGAGCGCGGCGACGTCCACCGACAGCACCTCGAGCGCGGCGTCGACGGCGAGACCCACCACCAGTCCGTCCACCTCGACGATCGCGATCCTCGCGCTCGCCTCCTGCGCCACCGACTCGCCTCCGAGCGCCCGACCCAGGTCGACGACCGGAATCACCGCGCCCCGCAGCTCGATCACCCCCTCGATCAGGCGCGGCGCCTTCGGCAGAGGCGTCGAGGGCTGCCAGCGCACCACCTCGCGCAGCTGGTTGACGTCGAGGGCGAACATCGAGCGCCCCACCCGGAACGTGCCCAGGATGATGCGCGTCTCGCTCGTCGCCGCCGCGTCACGCATCGTCTTCGAGCTCCAGAACGCGCTCCAGGTCCAGGAGCGAGACGAACTCCTCGCCGCGCGTACAGAGGCCCTCGACGAGAGCCTGGACGTCGCTCGAGGCCGGAGCGCCGATCGCCTCCTCGCCGACCCGAAGCACCTCCTGCACCGCGTCCACGAGCAGTCCGGCGACGCGCCCGTCGTCCACCTGGACGACCACGATCCGCGAGCTCTTCGTCGCCTCGAAGGCCGAGAGACCCAGGCGCAGGCGCAGATCGAGCACCTGGATGATCTCGCCGCGCAGGGAGATCACGCCGCAGACCCGTCGCGTCACGCGCGGGATCGGAGTGATCTTTCGCATGCGCACGATCTCGCGAACGCTCTCGATCGGCACGGCGTAGGGCGAGCCGTCGACGGAGAGGCACAGCAGCTGGCGCAGCGACTCGCCGCCAGCCGCCGTCTCGCCGGGGCGGGAGGCGCTGCGGGCCAGATCCTCCCAGGCGCCCGTCGTGGGGCCTCGCATCGCACTCGCCTCGCTCACGCGGCCTCCCGGCGCCGCCCGGCGTCCTCGACCAGGGCGGTGACGTCGAGAACCAGGACCGGATCCTGGTCGCCCAGATCGGTCGCGCCGGAGATCCCGCGCAGCTCCTGGATCGGACCCTGGATCGGTTTGATCACCGTGTCCTGCTGACCCTCGAGGCGATCCACCACCAGGCCGATGCGCTGCTCGCCGATGCCGACCACGATCACGAAGGGACGCTCGGCGGCGGCGCCGGTCTGGAGGCCGAACTCGTCGGCCAGTCGCCGCAGCACCAGCGGCTCTCCGCGCAGGTTGAGCAGCTCGCGACCCTCGGAGACCTGGATCGCGTCCGCGTCCACCACCATCGTCTCGAGCACGGCATTGAGCGGAATCGCGAAGCGCTGCTCGCGCGCCCCGACGATCAGCGACTGGATGATCGCGAGCGTGATTGGAAGCGTCATCGAGATCGTCGTGCCGCGGCCGGGCGTCGACTCCACGTCCACCAGACCGCCCAGGGCGACGAGGTTCGCCCGCACCACGTCCATGCCGACGCCGCGTCCGCTGGTCTCGGTCACCGACTCCCGCGAAGAGAGGCCGGGCGCGAAGACCAGATCGAGCGTCTCCTTCTCCGAGAGGAGCGCGCCGGGCTCGACGAGCCCCTGCTCCTCGGCCTTCGCCCGCAGGCGCTCGGTGTCGATTCCGCGGCCGTCGTCGCGCACCGCGATCACGACGTGACTGCCGCGCTGGAAGGCGTCGATCGCGATCCGGCCGGACTGCGCCTTGCCGCGCGCCCTGCGCTCCTCGGGGGGCTCGATCGCATGGTCGATCGCGTTGCGCACCACGTGCATCAGCGGGTCGACCAGCGCCTCGACGATCAGCTTGTCGAGCTCCGTGTCGGCGCCGCGGATCTCCAGCTCGACGTCCTTGGCGAGATCGCGCCGCAGCCGCCGCACGACCCGGGAGACCTTCTCGAACACCTGGCGCAGGGGAACCATGCGCACCTCGAGAACGGCCGACTGGAGCTCGCGCAGCTTGCGGTCGAGACTCTTGTGCACCTTCGCAAACTCGTCGGCGAGCCGCGCCGTGCCCGCCTGGGACGACAGGCGGGCGATCAGATCGCCGATCGCGCCGCGCTGGATCACCAGCTCGCCGACGAGATTCATCAGGTCGTCGAGCTTGCGGATGTCCACGCGCACCGTGTCGCTGATCGATTTCAGCGACTCGAGATCGGTGAAGGCCGGCTGGGCCGGGGCCTCCTCGCTCTCTGCCTCCCGCAGCGCGGCGGGAGCACCCGCCTGCTCCCCCCCGGCGGCGGGCTCCGCGGGAACCGCCGGGCTCGCACTCGCGCGCACCGTGCGGATCTCGGCGTCGGGCAGGTCGAGATGCGCGGCCAGGGACTCGGCGTCGAGATCGGTCGCCACGAGCAGCGCGAAGCGGATCTGCGAATCGGGTACGTCGCCGGCCGAGGGGAGCGTCGAGAGCACCTCTCCGTTCTCGCGCACGGCGCCGCCCAGCTGCGACAGGCCCTCCTCGAAGCGGGTGATGTCGAAGGCCATCTGGACGAGCGCGATGTGTCGGCCGCGGCGCAGGTTCTCGCGCAGACGGTGCTCTTCGTACTCCGTGAGGGCGCGCAGCATCATCGGGTCGAGGTCGAGCGAAGCGAAGTCGTCCTGCGGCTCCGGCCGCGCGCTGGCCGCCGCGGCGATGCGCTCGGTCAGCTCGAGAGTCGCGGCGCCCGAGGCCTCGATCGCCGCGGGATCGCCCACGCGCTCGAGCAGCGCGGCGAAGAGCGCGACGGTCTCGTCGATCAGCGCCAGCAGCGCCGGCTGGAGCGGCACGCGCCCGAGGCGCAGGCCGTCGAGCACGTCCTCGAGACGGTGCGAAAGGCCCTGGATCGGATCGAAGCGGAACATGCCGGCCAGCGCCTTCAGCGAGTGCGCCGACCGGAACAGGGAGTTGACGAGCTCCGGGTCGGGCTCCCGGCAGGCGGCGAGCCGGTCCGAGAGGTCGGCGAGGTCGGCCCGCATGGCCTCCAGGATCTCCTCGGCCTCGGAGACGAACTCGCGGTCGGCCTTGGAGCGCCGGCGAGTCTGGACCTTCCGCCGCGTCACCGGGCGGCCTACTCGGCGCTCGCCAGCAGTCGGCGTGCGACCTCGCGCAGGTCGGAGGGCTCGAAGGGCTTGACGAGATAGGCATCGGCGCCCAGCTCGAGCCCCTTGTCACGGTCGCGCTCGGAGCCCTCCGTGGAGACGATGACCAGCGGAATGTCGCGATAGGCGGCGTTGCTCTTCACGAACGACACCAGCTCGAGCCCGTTGATGTCGGGCATGTTGATGTCGGTCACGATCAGGTGGAAATGCTCCCGCGGCAGGTGGCGCAGCGCTTCGAAGCCGCTGCCGACCTCTACGATCTTCACCGCCCCCTCGAGCTCCTCCAGCGACGAGGTGATCAGCGATCGCATGGTCGGAGAGTCTTCGACGATCAGAATTCTGGGCACGGTCCCTCCCCGCGCGTTGGCTGTCCGGACCGACGGGAGATATCGGCCCCGCGGAACAAGTTCTTGAGGAAACGGGGGGACTTGCCTGCGGGCCCTACGACACGCGTGCGCGTCGAGCCGGCGCGGAACTCTGCGTCCCGAGCGCAGCCCGGCTGCGCCTCGCCGCAAGCGGCCCGGGGCCGCTTGCGTCAGCTCCGGGCGGCGAGAGCGCGTTCGAGGACGGCGCGGTCGAGGACGAGGCCGGCCTCGTGGAGCACGATCTCGAAGGCCGTGGTGTCCGGGAGGGGGCGGGAGCCCGGGTGGGTCTCGGCGTACACGAGCGCCGCCACGCCGCCACCGCTCTCGATCGGTGCCACGTAGACGTCGGCCGGGATCGCATCGCCGAGGCGCAGGGCGAGCCGGCGATCGCGCTCGCCGGTCAGGGGGCCGCGTACTGCCCGCCGCCGCTCCAGCACCTGGGCGAAGACCTCGGGCATCTCCTCGGGTCCAAGCTCGATCTCCCGCAGGGCGTCGTCATCGGGCCCGCCGGTCGCGGCGAGCCCGAGCTGCGCCACGCCGACGGCGACGTCGGCGCGCACCATGAAGATGACCACGCGACCGAACGTCTCGGCGCCGTACTCCAGCACCAGCTTCAGCACCTCGCCCTGGGCCGAGGGATCGCGCAAGCGATCGCTGACCCGCTTCAGCCGGCGCAGGACGTCGCGCGCCTGGCGGCGGGCCGAGACGTCGCCCTCACCGCGCAGCCAGGGAGTGAGGTCGCCGCGCAGACGTTCGGCGAGCGGGGCGTACAGGTGCCAGCGGTCGGGGTCCGGCGAGGGCGAGGACGGACGCAGCACCACGCTGTCGAGGTCCTTGGGCGGCTCGTTCTCGGCGTGCTCCGGCCGCAGGGCCAGGATCGGCATCGCCGGTGCCAGCGCTCGCAAGCGGGCGATGAAGCCCTGGAGCTCGCTGCGCCGCCCTCTCGTCTCCTCGGCCATCAGTACGATCGGGACGGTGCCCCGCACCAGGTACTGGCGGATGCGATCGAGGGCAGCGTCGCGGCGCTGGAAGATGTGGACTCTCTGGAACAGGCCGTCGACCGAGGCCTTGAGCCACTCCAGGCTCGACAGGTCGGGGTCGATCGCGATCAGGTGTGCCGAGGTGACCGCGGGCTCGCCCGCGCCGGCGACCTCGACCGGGATTCGCGTGTCGCCGACCGGGGCGGCCGCGATCTCCACGTCTGCCGAATCGACCCGCGACGCCGTGGCCAGGGCCAGCGATTCGGCCGCGTCCTCCTCGATCGGCACCTCTTCGCCGCTGAAGACGAGCTCGCCGACTTCCTCGGCCTCCCTGGACTCCCTCTCGACGATCGGGCCGCGCTGGAGCTCGTCGCCGAGCCGCGTCGCCTCCATCGCGAGGTACTGGGTGTTGAGACCCATGGGCAGGAGCAGCTCGCGATCCTCATCGGAGAGTTCTTCGCGGATCTCGAAGCTGAACTCGCCGGTGCGCCACGCGAGCATCCGCATCACCGACTGCTCGACGTGCCGGCGGCGAAGCGAGAGGAGCTGGTCGGCGGTGACCCCGCACTCGCGTCCGAGAGCCTCGTCGAGGTCCAGCGACTGTGCGCCCGCGACCTCGCGCGCTCGGTCGAAGGATCCGGCATCGACACCGCCCTGGGATACGAGCAGGGTGCGCAGGTCGTCGGACAGCCCCTTGATCATCGCGCCCTGCACGAGCCCCTCGCGCAGCACGATGCGCCCGTCTCCGCTCTCGGAGCGCAGCATCAGCATCCCGGACTTCCGAGAAAGGCTGACGATCTGCAGAATGTCCACGAGGCCCAGGTCCTCGAGGCTCCCGACGAGACTCATCCCGCTCCCCGCGGCTCGACGCGGACGGCGGGCTCCCCCCGACCGGCCCATACCGCCTTCAACGAGTGAATCGGCCGGCTGGAGCGTGACTTGACACGCCTTCCGACGCGGGCGCTGCGGCCCCGTGGGGCGTGCGGAAGACCCCGACGTCATCGGGGGGTCGGATCTGGAGTCCCGCCGGACGGGCCCGGCGAAGCGCGTTGCGCAGCCAGTCCCCCACCTCGGCGGACTCCCGGGGCTCCGGCGCCACGAGCACCTCGCCGGGCGCATCGATCGCCGCGACGCAGGCGGCTAACGCCGCCATCCGGTCGGAGAGCGCCACGGCCGACTCCGGCAAGGCCAGCAGGGCGCAGCGCGCCCTGAGACCGCCGGCGCGACGCAGCGCGTCGGCCACCCACCCCTGCCAGCGATCGCGATCGAGCTCGCCGCGGGGGCCCACGCCCAGGCCGACCACGCGCGGGGCCCGCACGCCTCCTCCTCCCGGCGTCAGCAACGCCTCGCCGAGCGCGCCCCGCAGCCGACCCGCCGCGGCGAGGTGCGAGAGGCGACCGCACAGGCGCCAGTCGACACGCCCCGCCGCCCCGCGCAGCGGCCGCTCCGCCTCGAAGATCGGCACCACCAGCACGTCGCCGGCCTGGCGCTCGATCGCTCCCGAGATGAGCCCGAGGACCGGCATGCCCTATCCGTCCTCCACCCGCGGCTCGGCGCGGGCGACCCCGTCGAGCACGCCATTGACGAAGGCCGGGGATCGCTCGCTGCCGAAGTCGCGTGCCAGCTCGACGGCCTCGTTGATCACCACCTGCACCGGCGTGTCGGTGCGCGTGAGCTCGTACACAGCGAGGCGCAGCAGGTTGCGATCGACGACGGCCATCCGCTCGAGTCGCCAGTTGCGGGCGTGGGCGGCGATCACCGCGTCGATCTCTTCGCGCGCGGCGAGTGTTCCGCAGACCAGCTCCTTGGCGAAGACCACCGCGCCCGGGTGCAGGTCGAAGTTCTCCGCCACCCGGTCGAACACCTCGTCGGCCGATCCCGCGCCCGCCAGGTCGGCGGCGTAGAGAACCTGGAGCGCGAGGCGACGCGATTCCCGTCGGGCGGCCGGCCGACGCGCGCTCATGACGCCCGCGGCCCGAGCGAGAGACCGGGAAGCAGGCGCGTCATCTCCAACGCGACCGCCGCCGCCTCGCGGCCCTTGTTGCCGTGCTCGCCGCCGGCGCGATCGATCGCCTGCTCGACGTCGTCGGTGGTGAGCACGCCGAAGGCGACCGGCACGCCCGTGTCCCGCATCACCTCGCGCACACCGTCGGTGACGCCCTGGCACACGTAGTCGAAGTGCGGCGTGCCGCCGCGGATCACCGCGCCGAGGGCGATGATCGCCGCGTAGCGCCCCGTCTCGGCGAGGGTCCGGGCCGCCTGGGGGATCTCGAAGGCGCCCGGCACCCAGGCGACGTGCACGTCGTCGGCGGACACGCCGTTGCGGCCCAGCTCGGCGGTCGCGCCCTCGAGCAGCCGCACCGATACGAGGTGGTTGAAGCGAGACACCACCACCGCGAAGCGCGGCGAGCCGTCGGCGTCCATGCCGTCGATCACCTTCACCGGGCACTCCGAGCGGCATCGAAACGGCCGATCCAGTGCGCATCCTCGCCGGCGCGGCGCAGCGACAGAACGGCAGGTCGCGGGGCATCGGCGAGACGCCGCACGCCGAGCGGTCCGAGGGCGGGCCGCCCGTCGCCGCCGACCAGCACGGGCGCCGTGAACCAGTGCAGCTCGTCCACGAGCGAGTGCCGCAACAGCCCCGCCGCGAGCGTCCCTCCGCCTTCCACCAGGATCTCCGTCAGTCCTTCCCGCGCCAGCCGCCGCAGGGCCCGGCGCAGATCGAGGTTTCGGCCCTCGCGCGGCACCTCGAGCACCCGGGCACCGGCGGCCTCGAGGGCGCGGCGCCGGGATCGCGCCGCATCGGGTGCGCAGAGTACCCAGGCCGAGCCGGGGGCGCCGCGCAGCAGGCGCGCCGTGGTCGGGAGGCGCAGGCGGCCGTCGGCGACCACGCGCACCGGGCGGTGTACGACCCGTCGTCCCGCGCGCGCCGTGAGCCAGGGGTCGTCGGCCAGTGCGGTCTCCGAGCCGATCCACACCGCGTCCACCCGACGGCGCAGGCCGTGGACGGCCGCCCGCGCGACGGGGCCGCTGATCCAGCGCGACTCGCCGCTGGCGGTGGCGATCCGGCCGTCGAGGGTGGCGGCGAGCTTGAGCACCACGAAGGGCCGGCCGCGCTCGACGGCGCGCAGGAAGCCCCGATGCTGCTCGCGGCAGGCCTCCTCGAGCACGCCCAGCTCCACCTCCACGCCCGCCCGGCGCAGCCGGGCGATCCCGCGCCCCGAGACCTCGCGGTGGGGGTCGCGGTGACCCACGAAGACCCGCGCCAGGCCGGCCTCGATCAGCCGGTTGGCACAGGGCGGGGTGCGGCCGGTGTGGGCGCAGGGCTCGAGGGTCACGGCCATCGAGGCGCCGCGCAGGGCGCGCTCGCCGTGGCGGCGCCGCACCGCCTCGATCGCGACGATCTCGGCGTGAGGGCCGCCGACGGGCCGGGTGCGGCCGCGCCCGAGCACGCGGTCGCCGCGAAAGATCACGGCGCCGACCGGCGGATTGGGGAAGGTCCGACCGCTCGCGCGCCGCGCTTGCGCGAGGGCGAGGCGCATGGCCGACTCCGGGGTCAACGCGGCGGCTCGGACTTCGCGATCGCTCGGAAGAAGGCCGCGTAGTCATCGGCGTTCTCGAAGTTGCGGAACACCGAGGCGAAGCGGGCGGCCGCCAGGGTGTCGAGCTGGACCAGCTCCTCCAGCACGCGCTCGCCGATGAAGCGGGTGGTCACCTCCTTCTCCCCCAGCTCCTGGGCGCTGCGCTCCACGCGGTCCACGAGCCGCTCGAGGGCGTCGACACTCACCGGCCGCTTCTCGCACGCCTTGCGCACCGCCACGGCGATCTTGTCGCGCCAGAAGTCCTCGCGGCGCTCGTCGCGTTTGACGATCTTGGGAAATACCTCCTCGACCCGCTCGCGCGTCGTGAAGCGCCGGCCGCACTCCAGGCACTCGCGTCGACGGCGGATCTCGGAGCCATCGCGGCCGAGACGCGAATCGATCACGCGGTTCGTCGAGTCGGCACAGTAGGGACAGCGCACCCCAAGCCCTCGGCCAGAGTCCCAGCTCAGTCGCTCCAGTGACCGGCGTAGAGCGGGAAGCGCCGGCACAGCACCTCCACCTCGGTGCGGATCGCATCGAGCGTCTCCACGTCACCCGGGTGCGCGAGCACCCGGGCGATCAAGTCGGCCACCTGCTCCATCTCCGGCTCGCGCATGCCGCGCGTGGTGACCGCCGGAGTTCCGATGCGGATCCCCGAGGTGACGGCGGGCTTGCGCGGATCGAAGGGCACCATGTTCTTGTTGGCGGTGATGCCGGCCCGCTCCAGCGCCGCCTCGGCCGCCTTCCCGGTCGTATCGCGGTCGACCAGCGACAGCAGGAACAGGTGCGTGTCGGTGCCGCCGGAGACCACCTTGAAGCCGGCGCCCATCAACCCCGAAGCGAGCGCGCGCGCATTGGCGATCACGGCCGCGCAGTAGTCGCGGAATCCCGGCTGCGCGGCCTCGCGGAACGCGACCGCCTTCGCGGCGATGATGTGCATCAGCGGACCGCCCTGACCGCCCGGGAAGACGGCGCTGTCGATCTTCTTCGCCCAGTCCTCGTCGCACAGGATCAGGCCGCCGCGCGGCCCCCGCAGCGTCTTGTGCGTCGTGGTGGTGACGATGTGCGCCTTCCCGACCGGACTCGGGTGGAGGCCGGTAGCCACCAGGCCGGCGATGTGGGCGATGTCTGCGAACAGCACCGCCCCGACCTCGTCGGCGATCTCGCGGAACGCCGCGAAATCGACCACCCGGGAGTAGGCGGTGGTGCCGCACTGGATCATCCGGGGCCGATGCTCGCGCGCGAGGCTCCGCAGCGCGTCGTAGTCGATCTGCTCGCTGTCCTGGCGGACTCCGTAGGGCACGATCCGGTACAGCTTCCCGGAGAAGTTCACCGGACTGCCATGGGTCAGGTGACCGCCGTGGTCCAGGTTCATGGCCAACACCGTGTCGCCGACTTCGCAGACGGCGCGGTAGACGGCCTCGTTCGCCTGGGAGCCCGCGTGGGGCTGGACGTTGGCGTGGGCCGCCCCGAACAGCGCCTTCGCCCGGTCGATCGCGAGCCGCTCGATCTCGTCGACGACTTCGCAGCCACCGTAGTAGCGCCGGCCGGGATAGCCCTCGGCGTACTTGTTGGTGCACACGGATCCCGCCGCCTCGAGCACCGCCTCGGAGACGAAGTTCTCCGACGCGATCAGCTCGAGATTCGTGGCCTGGCGGCGGGCCTCGCGGCGGACGCAGTCGGCGATCTCGGGGTCGGTGCGCTCGAGGGCGCGATAGGCGCCCGCGCCCGCGGACAGGCGGTCGATCTTCTCGACGCGGCGCACGTGGCGGCCGCCTTCGAAGGGCGTCTCGAGCCACAGGCGCACGAGCGGCCAGGCGCGCTCGACGTCGAGGCGGTCGGCCGCCAGGGCGAGCATGTTGGCGTCGTTGTGCTCCCGCGCGATGCGCACCGCCTCGGCGTCTTCCACCAAGGCCGCCCGGACCCCGGGGAACCGGTTCGCCACGTAGCTCACCCCGAGGCCGCTGCCGCAGATCACGATGCCGCGGGGAACCTCGCCGCGGGACACGGCCCGAGCGGCGGGGGCGGCGAAATCCGGGTAGTCGACGGGTTCGTCTCCGTGCGTACCGAGGTCGACGACGGAGTGGCCTGCCGCTTCGAGACGCTCGCGCAGGGCGGCCTTCAGCTTCGTTCCGCGGTGATCGCTCGCGATGACGATCGCGTCGCCCATGGGGGAATTCTCCTCGTCGCTCCGGAGGCGTCCGGGATCGACGTCGCTAGTCGTCGGCGGAGGACGTCGAGAGGGGCCGACCAGTGTGCCACGACACCTGTCGCCGCGCCCGTCTCCCGGTCGCGCTACTCCCCTCGCCCGAGGACGAGCGCCGCGTTCGTGCCGCCGAACCCGAAGGAGTTGGAGAGGGCGACCCGCACCCGCGCCTCGCGGAACCGGTTGGCGACGTGATCGAGCTGGCACTCGGGCTCGGGCTGCTCGAGGTTGATCGTCGGCGGCAGGATCCCGGTCTCCAGGGCGCGGATGCAGAACGCCGCCTCCAGGGCCCCGGCGGCACCCAGCAGGTGACCGGTCATCGACTTCGTGGCCGAGACCGGCAAGTCGTCGGTATGGGCCCCGAACACGGCACGGATCGCCCGCGCCTCGCTGGAGTCTCCCGCCGGCGTGCTGGTCGCATGGGCATTCAGGTACCCGACGTCGGCCGGCGAGAGGTCCGCGTCCTCGAGGGCGCGGCGCATGCAGCGCTGGGCTCCCTCCCAGTTCTCGGTGGGCTGGACGATGTGGGCCGCGTCGGCCGTGGCCCCGTAGCCCAGCACCTCGGCGCGCCGGGGTGCCCCGCGAGCCCGGGCGTGCTCCTCCGCCTCCAGCACGAGCACGGCCGCCCCCTCCCCCATCACGAATCCGTCGCGTTCCACGTCGAAGGGGCGACTGGCGCGCGCGGGCTCCTCGTTGCGGGTGGAGAGCGCGCGCATCGAGGCGAATCCGGCCACGCCGATGCGGGTGATGGGCGCCTCGCTGCCGCCGGCCACCATCACGTCGGCGTCCCCGCGCGCGATGGCGCGCGCCGCCTCGCCGATCGAGTGGGCGCCGGTGGCGCATGCGCTGACGTGGCAGAGATTGGGGCCTTGGATCCCGTGGCGGATCGCGATGTAGCCGCTCGCCATGTTGCAGATCGTCATGGGGATCATGAACGGCTGCACGCGACGCGGGCCGGAGTTGATCATCACCTCGACCGCGGTCTCGATCGTCTCGATCCCCCCGATTCCCGATCCCACCGCGACACCCACCCGCTCCCGATTCGCGTCGTCGATGGTGAGCTTCGACGACTCGAGCGCCTCGCGCGCCGCCACCAGGGCGAGAGCGATGGTGCGATCGAGGCGGCGAGCCTCCTTCGGCGGGAGGTCCGAGAGATCCAGCTCCGCGGGGACCTCCCCGGCGATCCGCGCCGGGAAGCCGGCCGTGTCGAAGCGGGTGATCGCGCGGACGCCGCTGCGACCGGCCACCGCCGCGTTCCAGGTCACGTCCGCCCCGATGCCCAGCGGCGTCACGCAGCCGATGCCCGTGACGACCACGCGTCGCCGCCCGGCGGACGAGGTCACTGACCGAGCTTCTCCTTGAGGTAGGCGGTGGCGTCGCCGATCGTCTGGATCCGCTCCGCGTCCTCGTCGGGGATCTCGATGTCGAACTCCTCCTCCATCGCCATGACCAGCTCGACGATGTCGAGGGAGTCGGCGCCCAGGTCGTCGATGAACGACGCCTCGGGCCGGATCTCCTCGAGGCTGACCCCGAGCTGCTCGACGATCAGCTCGGACACCCTGCTCTCCAGCGCCATTCCAGACCCCCTCGTCGCCACGCGCGCTGCGCGTGTCTAGCGCTCTTCGGCGGCGAACGCCGCCGCGTCCTCCAGCTCCTCGACCGTGCCCAGACTCGCCCGGGCCACCGCGCGCGAAACCCGCGCCACCAGCCCGACCAGCACGCGACCCGGTCCGACCTCGAGGACCCGATCGACCCCCGAGTCGACGAGCGTCGCGATCATCTCGGTGAAGCGCACCGGAGCCGTGACCTGCTCCTCGAGCAACGCGGGGAGGCGCTCCGGGTCGGAGCACGCAGTTGCCTCGACGTTGGTGACGATCGGGGCGCTCGGGGCGCGGAAGCGCACGCGCGCAAGCTCGAGCGCGAGCTTGTCGGCGGCCGGCCGCATCAGCTCACAGTGGAACGGAGCGGACACCTCGAGGGGAACGGCGCGCTTCGCGCCCTCCTGGCGGGCGCGTGTGCACGCCGCTTCGACGGCCGCGGCGTCGCCGGAGATCACGGTCTGGGCGGGGCCGTTGAAGTTGGCCGGCGCCACCGACCGCCCCGTCTCCTGGGCGGCGACGCGGCAGGCGGCAGTGACGCTGTCGGCGTCGAGGCCGAGGATCGCGGCCATGGCGCCCCGGCCCTCGGGCACGGCCGCCTGCATGTAGTGCCCGCGCGCCTGGACCAGGCGGACGGCCTCCTCGAAGTCGAGCGCACCGGCCGCAACCAGGGCCGAGTACTCCCCGAGGCTGTGCCCGGCGTAGTAGGCGGGTCGCGGGACGACCCGCTCCTCCAGAGCGCGCAGCAGCGCGATGCTGGTGGTGAGGATCGCGGGCTGCTGCACCTCGGTGCGGACCAGCTCCTCTTCGGGTCCCTCGAAGCAGAGGCGGGACAAGGGAAAATCCAGCGCCGCATCGGCGGACTCGAACACGGCGCGCGCCGCGGCGCTCGCCTGGTAGACGTCGCGCCCCATGCCCACCGCCTGGGAGCCTTGCCCGGGAAACAGGAGGGCCAGCACGGCGGGGTCAGTCCTCGTCGACCCGGATGACTTCGCGACCCCTGTAGGTTCCGCAGTTCGCGCACACGCGATGGGGACGCTTCGGCTCGCCGCACTGGGGACAGTTGCTGCGCGGGGGCTGCGTCAGCGCGTGGTGGGAGCGTCGCATGTCGCGCCGCGCCTTCGAGGTCTTCGCCTTCGGGACCGCCATCTACTTCGCTCCTCCACTCGACCCGCCCCGCAGGGCGGCGAGGACGGAAAACGGGGAATTCGGTGAGACCTCACCGCACTGACACGGAGTCTCGTTGCGATCGTTGCCGCAGCGCGGGCAGAGCCCGGCGCAGTCTTCACGGCACAGGGGCTTCACCGGCAACGCCAGCGCGATCCACTCGAGACACACCGTATCCAGCCGTATCTCGGACCCCCGGTACCAACCCATCTCGAGCTCGTCCGTCATGCACAATCCGTCCCGGGCCAGCGCTGCGGCCGCCTCGGGCTCCGAGGGCGTGCGCTGTCCGGCCGGCTCCAGGACCAGTCGGAAGGGCTCGAGAAGGGCGTGACGATAGCGCGCGAGGCATCGCGCGCATTCCAGCTCCAGAGCGCCCGAGACACTCCCCTCGAGCAGGATCGCCTCTCCCGACCCGCGATAGGCGTTGCCGGTCAAGACGAACGGCTCCGCCACCTCCCGCGGCAGCCCGGGCTGGGCGGGCATGTGCGAGCGCCACCAGGCCGTCCCCCCTTCGAACGCGAAGGGCGTCGGCTCGGACGTCAGCCGTTCGACATCGAGCTTCATGGCGCTTGGCCGCTCCCTGGGGGACCGCCCGGAGCGACGGGCTGAGGGCTGGATCCCCGGGGAGGATTCGAACCTCCATTAACAGGTTCAGAGCCTGCTGTCCTGCCGTTAGACGACCGGGGAGCGTCGCGGCGGGGGGGGACGGTACCCCGAGCCCCGGCGGGTCCACAAGGCGCCCTGTCCTCGGCGACCGCGGCAGGGACCCGTCTTCGCTCGGCTTCGCCTCGCTGCGGTCCCCTAGCCGAAGAGCGGCACCCAGCCCTCGGGCGCGAGCAGCACGAGCAGCGCGCCGACGGCGATGGCCGGGGCGAAGCCGAAGGGCGCATTCCACTGACTGCGGGCTGCGACCGCCAGCAGACCGAACACCAGGCCAGCCAGCGACGCGATGACGATCGTCTCGAGGACCCCGAACGGTCCCAGGACCGCCCCGATCATCGCCAGGAGCTTCACGTCCCCGAAGCCCACTCCGGGAAACCACGTCCAGTAGTCGAGCGATCCGGGCTGAGGCAGCTCCTCGCCCTCGCCGGGCCAGTGCGCGAAGCGGCGCCCGAGGGCCGTCGCGATGCGGGCGTGGCCGAAGCCGACGATCCACAGGATTCCCGAGCCCAGCGCGGCACCGATGACCGCGAGCAGCAGGGCGTGGAGGAAGTCGCCGCCGGACAGCCAGGTCGCGCCGGGAAACGCGACGAGTGCGACGGCCAGACCGCCGAGCGAGATCTCGTCGGGAATGATCTGGTGGTCGAAGTCGATCGCCGCCGTCGCGACGAGCGCGGCGGCGAAGGCGCAAGCGGGCACCACCATCGGTGTGACGCCGAAGCGCCAGGCGACCAGGGCGAAGAGCACGCCGGTCACCGCCTCGACCGCCGGATAGCGCGGCGAGATCGCCGCGCCGCAGCCGCGGCAACGCCCGCGCAGCCACAGGTAGGAGAGCAGCGGCACGTTGTCGTACCAGCGGACTGGCGCCCGGCACGCCGGGCAGTGCGAGCCGGGACGGACGATCGACTGGTCCCGGGGCAGGCGGTGGATCACGACGTTCAGGAACGATCCCACCACCAGGCCGAAGGCGAACCCGATCGACACCCAGACCCAGGGACGGTCGGGAAGCAGCGCTTCCATGAGCGGCGAAGATAGCAATGGGTCAGCGCAGGTCGCGGCGCTCGAACACCGCGACGGCCGCGAACAGGACCAGGGTCAGATAGCCCGCGCCGTAGAGGATGGGCAGCAGCCAGTCCGAGGCGGTGAGCGGGAGCAGGTGCGCGGCCGCGGAGGAGAGGTTGAAGGTCTCCAGATCGGGCAGGACGCGGTGGATCAGCCAGGTCACCCACTGGAACCAGCGCGAATCGGCACCGGCGCCGATGTCGCGCAGGTCGCGGCTGCCGTGGCCCAGGACCCAGACGCCGAAGGTGAAGAAGGCCGCGAGCACCGGCGTGGTGAAGGCCGAGAAGAACGTGGCAATCGCGACGACCAGCGCCAGCTCGACGGCCGTCAGCGCGAAGAAGGCGAGGTGCGCCGGGCCCAGGGGCGCGCCCACGGCGAGCGAGATCGCCACGAAGACCGCGCCCATGATCGCCATCTGGAGCCAGATCGTCAGCACCAGGCCAAAGAACTTCCCGAGCAGGAACTCGCCCCGGGACAGCGGCTTCGAGAGGATGGTGTAGACGGTGCGCCGGTCGACCTCGCGGTGGATCAGGTGGATCCCGACGAAGATCGCGATCGCCACCCCGAAGAAGCGCACCGCTGCCATCGCGACGTCCTGCAGGATCCGATCCCCCTCCACGTAGGAGAGCGTCGCGATCACCGCACCCGCACCGATCATCAACACGGCGAAGAAGAGCAGTCCGTAGAGGAGCTTGCTGCGCACCGACTCGCGCACGGTGTTGGCCGCGATCGCGAGGATGCACGAGAGGCTTCTCGAGGGGTTCATCGCTGGCTCTCCTCGACCGCGGAAAGGAAGAGATCCTCCAGCGACCGGCGGTGCGGAGACAGCGAGACGACCTGGGCCCCCGCTTCGAGCAGGGAGGCCAGCACATCGTTCGTGTGCTTCTCGGGCACGCGCACCTCGATCCGATCGCCCACACCGCGCAGCTGCGCCGCGAAGCGCTCCTCGAGCAGTACGCCCGCGTCGGCGTCGAGCCCGGCGACGAGCACGTCGGTCTGCCGCTCTCCCGCCCCCGCGAAGTCCTGGAGCGCGCCCAGGTGGCGGATGCGCCCCGCGACGATGATCGCCACCCGATCGCACACGAGCTCGACGTCGTGGAGGATGTGCGTGTTCATGAACACCGTCTTCCCCTGCTCGCGCAGGCGCAGAATCAGATCGCGAACCTCCTTGCGACCGATCGGGTCGAGGCCGCTCATCGGCTCGTCGAGGAACACGACGTCCGGATCGTGGACCAGCGCCTGAGCAATCCCGACGCGCTGCTGCATCCCCTTGCTGAAGGTACGCAGGCGCGCGTCGGCAGCCTGGGAGAGGCCCACCTGGGCGAGCAGGGCCTCGATGCGCTCGGCGCGTCGGGCGCGCCCCATTCCACACAGCTTCGCGTAGAACTGGAGCGTCTCGCGCGCGGTCAGGTAGTCGTAGAAGTAGGGGTTCTCGGGCAGGAAACCGACGTGCCGGCGGAAGGCCGTCTCGCGCACGTCGCACCCGAGTACGCGCGCCCGGCCGGCGGTGGCGCGGCTCAGTCCCATCAGAATCTTGAGGGTGGTGGTCTTGCCGGCGCCGTTTGGTCCGACGAAGCCGAAGATCTCGCCCTCGCGCACCTCGAAGTCGATCCCGTGGAGCACCCGCTTGCGGCGCAGGCCGAAGCCGGGGCGCACGTCCTTCACGACCCCTTCGACGCGCACGATCTCTCGGCCGCTCACGAGGCGTCCTTGCCGGGCGCCGGCTGCGCCCCGTCGACGCGCCAGCCGCGCCGGCGTGCCTCGTCGGCCGGATTCACGTGCACGCGGTAACGGCTCCCGTAGAAGGAGGAGACGATCTCGCCGCTCCCGGGATCGAGGACCCAGGCGAAGCCCTGGAAGTGCGGGTGCGGCGGCGGTGCGCGGTCCAGGACCCGGAGCGGCCCCTCCCACAGCTCGGCGGGATCACCGATGTCGCGACCGTGGCGGCGCTGGAACTCGGCGCGGGCGTGATCCAGGAAGCGCGCGCGGCGCTCGGTCTCGATCTCGTCGAAAGCCTTCAGGTACTCGGCCCGCTGGTACTCGTCGTCGGCCTCGCGAATCAACTGCTGGAGGAACAGGGCCGCCGTATCGAGGCTGTCCGAGGCCGCGCGTAGCCGCGTCACGAAGGCGCCGAGATAGTCGGGTGCCCCTTCGAAGGCGAGCGCTCCCTCGAGCACGTCCGCGGCGCGCTGGCCGTCCTCGAGATAGAAGAACAGGTTGTAACCGAGGTAGAAGCGGTTCCGCCAATCCAGTGGGTGGTAGGCGATCCCGCGCTCGAGCAGGCGGTTGGCGTGACGCACTTCCTGCTCGCTCTCGGTCATCCACAGCGCGGCGAACCGGTAGGGATGGCCGACCCACGGGTCGAGACCGGTCACGAGATCCATCAGCGCGCCCAGGGTCTCGCCGCGCTTCGCGGGCCGCTGCTCACCGCCGACGAGCTGGAGCGCCTGGATCCAGTAGTAGTCGGCCACCACCGGTCCGAAGCCCAGCGAGAGAGCGCGCGCCCGCTCCGGCCGGGGGACGCGCATCGTCCCGCTCGAGGCCGCGGAGGCCGTGTCCATGTGCCCGTGCACGAGCAGCGTGGCGCACGCCACCGCGGCGCAGCCCAGGAGACGTCCCATGCGTCTTCGCGACGAAGGTTCCAAGGCCCCCCCTCGGATCGATCGCTACCGTGATGACCTAGTACGGCCCGGGGCGCGCAGCCACCTCGTCGTACACGGTGATCACCACGCCACCACCCTGATTCCGGATCGGCGGCCCGTAGTTTCCGACTTCCGAGTTGCAGCTTCCGATGACGTTCCCGTCGTTGTCGGTCTGGGGATGGACGTACATCAGTGCGCCCACGTTTCCGTCGCCGTCCACGTCGCCGTGAGCCGTGGCCGTGAAGCACCGGGTGCAGCTGCAGCCCCCGGACTCACCGGACTTCACGTCGTAGCTGTAGTAGACCGGTCCGTCCGACTGCCAGCCGACGATGTCGAAGAAGGCCTTGGTCTTCGCGTCCCACGGCATCTTCACCGTGTCGGGTGCAGCCTTGCTGTTGTCCGCGGGAGACGGCAGGGAGGGTTCGGGCGGAGTCGTGCTGGTCAGCATGTCCGGGAACACGTCCCGATCCGCACCGTAGGACTTGTAAGCGCGCGCGAGGCCGGCGAGGTTCGAGTAGGCCTCGCTGCGTC
The DNA here is from genome assembly GCA_964653555.1 of uncultured Spirochaetales bacterium. Taxonomy (GTDB): domain Bacteria; phylum Myxococcota_A; class UBA9160; order UBA9160; family SMWR01; genus JAHEJV01. The sequence continues at coordinate 32,024 of CAZZFT010000020.1, forward strand.
GGCTGCGCGCCTGAAAGGTCAGGAAGTTCGGGATGGCGATCGCGGACATCGTGCCGATCAGCGCGATCGTGATCATCAGCTCCGTCAGCGTGAAGCCGCCCTGCCCCCGGTATCGCTTGTGGCCGCGCATCGTGATTTCGCTTTCTCCTCGGATTCCGAGTGAATGCCTTGGGGGTTGCTGGTTGCTCGAAGAACGTCGCTGGGTGGGGAGTGGGTGAGGGATGCCGGGGGCCGGCCGGCGAGGGCCGGCCCCCGGCTCCAGGACGAGATGCTTCCTAGAAGACGCTCTGGCCCATCGTGGGACCGCAGGGGCCCACCTGGTCGCTGGAGACCAGACCGGTCGCACCCGTCGTGCAGGTGTGGCCGCTCTTCGGCGCGATCGTCACCCCGCCGTTGGGAAGCTTGAGGTAGCCCCAGCTCTGGTCGACCGTGTCGGCGTCGATGTCCGCCGCCGCCGTGGCGAAGAAGCCCGAGCCCAAGGTGTCCGTGTTGACGGCGTAGCTGAAGTACACCGTGCCCTCGGGCGACCAGCCGATCTGGTTGAAGCCCGTGTTCGCCGAGAACACCTGCTTCGCGGAACCGATCGTCGCCACGGCCGGCTCCGGATCGGCCGAGATGTAGATCCCGAACTCCGAGTAGTAGGACTGCTCGGCAGTGCGGATCGCGGCGAGGTTGGTCTTGCCCTCGCTCGACTTCGCCTTCAGCTGGAAGCGAAGGAAGTTCGGAATCGCGATCGCCGCGAGAATTCCGATGATGGCGACGACGATCATCAGCTCGATGAGCGTGAAGCCGCCCTTGCGTGCGTGAAGCTTCTTCATGGGATCTCCCTGAACTGCGACCTGGCAAGAGATCCTCGGGAAATCCCGTTTCCCGACCCCTTCCCTGGGGCAACGCCGACCTTCGGCGCTGGTGGTTCTACCCGGTCGCTTCCGTACGCCGGGCGGACACAGCAAGCGCCGTGCCAGCGGACGGGAGGCTGGCTCTTCCATCGGCAACGCCGACACCCAACCTGAGCGATCCCCTTCGATGATCGCCCCGACGATCGTGGCCACTCGCCGACCTGCGGCGCGTCCCGACCTGCTCGCAGTGACGAATCGCGGCCCGTCGCGGTGACGAAGCGCGGCACTGCGCAAGCGCGGGCAGGGCCCCGCTTCCGTGCTAGCTTTCGCCCCCCGAAAGCGAGCGCTCCCATCGTCTAGCGGTCTAGGACGCAGCCCTCTCAAGGCTGAGACACGGGTTCGATTCCCGTTGGGAGCGCCAGCCGGCCGCCGCCCGCGCCTTCGGGTCTCAGCCCATCGCCCGCTCGGCGAAATCGAAGTCCTCGAGCACCCGCGCGAAGCGCTGCTCCAGCAGGAACCTCGCTTGGGGGTGGGTCAGGATGTGCAGCCGGTTGGCGAGGATGCCCTGCACCACCACCGGCCCCACGTCCTCCGGCGCCATGGCCGCGCGCTCCCGCGTCATCTCGTCGAGCGCCCGCTCGGCGCCGGCGTCGAGCGTGGGGTCCGGCTGGGGGCCGTAGCGGCTCGGTCGGTTGCGCGCGGAGGTGTGAGGCAGCTTCGACGCGACCAGGCCCGGACACAGGACCGACACTCCGATGCCCTCGGGCGCGAGCTCCTCGCGCAGGCACTCCGTGTAGCCCACACAGGCGTACTTCGAGCTCAGGTACACGCCGAGCTCGGCACCGTCCACCACGAACAGCCCTCCCAGGGAGGCGGTATTGACGATGTGGGCCTCCGGCGCCGCCGCGCGCAGGTGCGGGAGGAAGGCGCGCACGCCGTTCACGACACCGAAGACGTTCACGCTGAACACGTACTCCCAGTCGGCCGGACCGAGAGCGGCGGTCGGTCCCGGCGCCGCCATCACGCCGGCGTTGTTGCACAACACGTGCACGGCCCCCGTGCACTCGACGACCTCCGCGGCCGCAAGCTCGAGCGAGCGGGGCGAGGTGACGTCCGCGAAGCAGGCGAAGGCCCGTCCTCCCCGCGCCTCGATCTCCTCCGCGACCTTCCCGGCGCTCTCGCGGTGGAGGTCGGCCACGGCCACCGTCATGCCCGAGGCGGCGAGGCCCAGCGCGATGCCGCGCCCGACTCCGCTGCCGCCGCCCGTCACGAAGGCGGTCCTTCCAGCCAGCTCCCGCATCGGTGGTCCTCGTCCGGGTCGCCCGGTCGGCCCCGGGCCCCGCTCGGGGCCGGAGCGAGGGCCCGATCCTCCACGATCGGCGGGAGCGCCGCCAGCGGCCGGGGGCGACGCCGGCGCCGCCGCCCTCGGTCCACCGCCGCGAGGTCGATCGCCCTCGGGAGTCCTGGCGGACCTCGCCCCGGATTCGTCCGCTCCCACGCGTGCCCCAGGCGGGCGGACAGCCGGGGAATCCCGTACGTTCCGCCGCCCGCGGGCGGGACTCGTTGGGTCCGTCGGGTTCGGCTCCCCCGCGATGGGTGCCTCCGCCCGGCCCCCTCCAGCCAAGCCAACCTTCGCCAATCATCTCCGGATCGGCCGCGCACTCGCCGCCAGACTTCCGGCTCAGCGAGAGGCGCCCTCGTGGCCGACTTCGTGTTCGCGTTCATGGACTGCGAGTTCGGGGGCCTCGACCCCGAGATCCACGACATCACCGAGGTCGCGGTGGTGGTGACCGACTACCGCCTCGAGGAGCTGGTGGCGGGCGAGTGGAAGATTGCAGCCCGGGCGCACCGCATCTCCCCCGAGGCGGCCCAGATCAGCGGCTACACCGCCGAGGCCTGGGCGGGGGCGCCGCACCTTCGGGAGGTGCTGGCCGAGATCGACGCCCTGTTGCCGGGCGGCGCGAAGATCGTGCCGGCCGGTCAGAACGTCCGGATGGACGTGGCCTTCCTCGAGCGCGCCTACCGCAACTGCGAGCGGTTCTATCCGTTCGACTACCACGTGATCGACCTGGCCACCCTCTTCTATGCCTGGTCGCTGGTGGCGGGCGAGCCGGTGGCGGCCCTGTCGCTCCGCCAGGCCGCGACCACGGCCGGGCTGATCGACGGTCCGGTTCCGCACCGCGCGATGGCCGATGCGCGCCTCACCCTGGAGACGTTCCGGCACTTCGTGGGCCGGCTGGCCCTGCGGCCGCCCTCGGAGGCACCGCCGGCCGCTCAGAACGGCCCCTCGCGCGCAGCATCCCGCTAGAGGCCGTCTCTAGTGCGGCGGGTCGTCGCCCCGCGCGCGGCTCTCGACCATCGCCCAGAGCTGCTTGCGAAGCCGCTCCTTGAACTCGGGATCGACGGGAACGTCGACCAGGTCGGCCTCGAGGAACTCTCGCAGCTCGTCGAGTGAAAATTGGGTGAGCAGTTCTTCCGTCATCTCGAGAGCTTCCAAGTCCCCTGCGGCGGCCCCTGAGGCCGATTGTCCCTGCCGCTTCGCGCGGCGTGCACGACGTTTCACCATCCCCCCCGCGACTCGATCACGTCCTCAGTCCGGACGCGCGAGCTCCGCGTCGACCGCCTCGTGGATCAATCGCTTGACGCGATAGAGGCTGGACCGGATCGCGTCGTTCGAGCGTGACATGCGGTCGGCGATGTCCTGGATCGGCAGGTTCTCGAAGTGTCGCAAGGCGAACACCTCGGCCTGCCACTCCGAAACCGATTCGAGACTGCGCAACGCTGCATCCGCGCAGCGTCGGTAGCTCACGTGGTCTTCCGGAGAGCAGGCGTCGAAGCTGTGGGCATTGCGCACCAGCTCGTCTTCGGCCCGCTCGATCCGCTGCTCCTGGGTCTTGCTGCGCCGGATGTGGTTGTTGACCGTGTTCTTCGCGATCCCGTAGATCCACGACAGGAGTGCGGATCGACCCGCGAAGGCGTCGAGCGAGCGGAAGACCGCCAGGAAGGTCTCCTGAGCTACCTCTTCGGCGTCGGCGTGGTGGCGCAGACGCGCGTACGCGAAGTGGTAGACGCGATCGAAGTAGCGGTCGTAGAGCACCGTGAAGGCGTCCTCGTTGCCGCTACGGATGGCTTGGAGGAGTTGGTCGTCGGGAAGGGCGTGAGCAGATGCAACAAGAGCGTTAGAGCGGGGCAACGCAATCTCCAGCGTTGTCCCTTCCCAGTGGGGAACCGAGGAGTCGGAAGACGGTGCCGGGGGGCTGCCGGTGAGTCCGCCTTCACACAGAGAGTGGTCGGAACCACATTCACGTGGCAAAAAAACGGCCCCACCGGAATCAGATCCGGCGGGGCTCGGGAGAGGCGCAGCGGCGTCCCACCCCCCAGGGAGCTAGACGATCAGGGACTCGAGTCCCGGCGCGCCATCGGCCAGCGCCCGGCGCATCCGGTAGAGGTTCGCCTTGATCGCGTCCTCGGACTTCCCGAGTGCCTGCGCGATCGTGCGGATCGACTGCCGGCGCAGGTGCTTCAGGTGGAAGATCCGCCGCTGGAGGGGCGTCAGATCGTTCTCGATCGCCCGCTCGCAGCGCTCGAGCATGCGCCGGGCGTCGACCGAGATGTCGACGGGCGCCTGGGCGCCCGCCACCTCGCGAGCCTCGGGCGCGTCGAGCGATTCGATGCGCGGGCGCTTCCTGCGGAAGCGGCGGTTCACCGTGTTGCGCGTGATCCCGAAGATCCAGACCAGGAGCGGGGCGGTGCCCTGGTAGGTATCCAGGACGCTGAAGACGGTGAAGAAGACCTCCTGGGCGACGTCCTCGGCCTCGGCCGAGTCGCTCAGGCGCTTCAGGGCGAAGCGGTAGACGCGGGGGAAGTAGGCCTCGTAGAGCAGATCGAAGTGCTCGCGGCTGCCCGCGAGGATGTGTGCCACGAGTTCGGAATCACTGGACCAGGGGGTATGCGACTTCGGCAAGACGCTCTCCTGCGTCTCTCGCGTCGCGTCTTCCAGAGGGGTAGGAAGAGCCACGAAATCGATCGGGCTCCGGGCGCGGTACCAGGACTCGGACCCCATCGACCCGAGGGAGGGGCGAGGGGGGGGAGCGGAAGTCGCCCGGACGGCGGAGCTGGCTCTTCGTTGCCTCCTTACGACACTTGCGCGGGAGAAGGGGTGCTTTTCAAGAGTTGGACTCGTCGTCCGATTGGGGCATCGTGCATCCGCCGTGCCAGCTCCAGTCCTGCTCGCAGGAATCCCGGTAAAGTCTTCGGAATATCTAGGGAATACAGAACCGACACGGTTCCGTTCCGGCGCCCCGTCCCCGGCTCGAGTAGAAAAGCGTTTCCACTTGTGTGGATACGCGTTCTCCCACCGGGGGAGGTGCCGAAACGCTCGGAAGAGGACGGCGGAGGGGGCGGGGCGATCAGACCTTGCCGGGGCGGAGCCACCAGACGCCGTCGGCGTACTCCCAGCGGTCGATGCGCACCAGGCGCAGGGTCCCGGGCCGGAGGGGCCGCCCGTCCTCCCCCTCGAAGCGCACCCGGACCAGGGCCGTGTCGCGGTCCTCGAAGGAGAACTCGAGCAGCTCGACCTGGGTCGGCCGGCAGCGGTCGAAGTAGCCCTCGCTCAGGTCCTCGGCCAGGTCGGCGTAGTAGTCGAAGAACAGGTCCAGCGACCGGAAGTGGTCGCGCATGATGTAGTCGTTGTAGGTCTCGAGCGTGTCGAAGCGGCGGTGAGCGAGGCGCAGGTAGAAGCCCTCGACGCGGCGCTCGAGCGACAGGACCCGCTCCGCGTCCACCTCCACGCCTCCGGAGAGAGGAGCCCCGTCGGATCCCCGGAGACCGGCGCAGCCGCCGAGGAGGAGCAGGAGGAGCGTGAGCGCCAGCGCGCCGCGACGCCTCATGGCCGCTCGCCGAGGGCCGCCTGGGCTGCGGCGAGACGGGCGATCGGCACGCGGAAGGGCGAGCACGACACGTAGTCGAGCCCGATGCGCGCACAGAAGCGCACGCTCTTGGGGTCGCCTCCGTGCTCACCGCACAGACCCAGCTTGAGCTTCGGACGTTCCCGGCGCCCCTGGGTGGCGGCGAGCTCGAGCAGCGCGCCGACGCCCTGCTCGTCGATCGAGGTGAAGGGGTCGTCCGCGAGGATCCCGGTCTCCAGGTAGGTCGGAAGGAAGCGGTTCGCGTCGTCGCGTGAGAGGGCGTAGGTCATCTGGGTCAGGTCGTTGGTGCCGAAGGAGAAGAAGTCGGCCGACCGGGCGATGCGATCGGCGGTGAGGGCGGCCCGCGGCACTTCGATCATGGTGCCGATTGCGAAGGGCACGCGCACCCGGGCGTCGGCAAAGCAGGCCTCCACCTCCTCGAGCACCAGCGCGCGCAGGCGCTCCAGCTCCGACGCGTGGGACACGAGCGGAACCATGATCTCCGGGCGCAGCCTCGCCCCGCCCTCCGCCACCTCGCGCGCGGCCCCCGCGATCGCGCGGGCCTGCATGCGGTAGATCTCGGGGAAGGTGATGCCGAGCCGGCAGCCGCGATGACCGAGCATCGGATTGAACTCGCGCAGGGCGTCGATCTTGGCGCGCACCTCGGCGGTGTCGGTGCCGAGCGCCTCGGCCAGCTCGCGGATCTCCTCCTCTGCGGCCGGCAGGAACTCGTGCAGCGGGGGGTCGAGCAGGCGGATCGTCACCGGGAGGCCTTCCATGGCGCGGAAGATCCCGACGAAGTCGGCGTGCTGGACGGGCAGCAGCTTCTCGAGGGCGCGGGCGCGGGCCTCCGCGTCCGAGGCGAGGATCAGCTGGCGCACGGCCAGGATGCGGGCTGGCTCGAAGAACATGTGCTCGGTCCGGCACAGGCCGATGCCCTCGGCGCCGAACTCCCGCGCGATCACCGCGTCCGCGGGGGTGTCCGCGTTGGTGCGCACGCGCAGCTTGCGGATCCGGTCGGCCCAGCGCATCAGCTCTTCGAAGGCGCCTCCCAGCACGGGCGTGACGGTGGGCAGGGCTCCCGCCATCACCTCGCCGGTGCCTCCGTCGAGGGTGATCGCGTCGCCCTCGCGCAGGGTGGCGCCGCCCAGGTGGATCTCGCGGCGGGCGGCGTCCACGCGCAGCGTTCCGCAGCCGACGACACAGCTCTTCCCCATCCCGCGGGCCACGACTGCGGCGTGCGACGTCATCCCGCCCCGCGCCGTCAGGATCCCCTCGGCCGCGTGCATGCCGTGGATGTCGTCGGGCGAGGTCTCCATGCGGACCAGGATCACCTTCTCTCCCGCCCGCGCCCGGGCCTCGGCGGCATCCGCCGAGAGCGCCACCGCGCCCACGGCGGCGCCGGGCGAGGCGGGCAGACCGCGCGCGATCGGTGAGCGCTCGACGCCGGGATCGATCGTCGGATGGAGCAGGTTGTCCAGGGCCTGGGGCTCGACGCGGGCGATCGCCTCCGCGCGGGAGATGCGCCGCTCGCGGACCAGGTCGACGGCGATCTGCACCGCGGCGCGCGCCGTGCGCTTGCCGGTGCGGGTCTGGAGCAGCCACAGGCGGCCCTGCTGGATCGTGAACTCGATGTCCTGCATGTCGCGGTAGTGGCGCTCGAGCCGACCCGCCGTGCGCAGCAGCTCGCGATAGGCCCCGGGCATCTCCTCTTCGAGAGTGGGCAGGTGCTCGGTGCCCACGACCCGGCCGGCGGCGTTGATCGGGCGCGGCGTGCGGGTGCCCGCCACGACGTCCTCGCCCTGGGCGTTCACCAGGTACTCGCCGTAGAACACCTTCGCACCGTCGTTGGGATCCCGGGTGAACGCCACGCCCGTGGCGCAGTCGTCGCCCATGTTCCCGAACACCATCGCCTGCACGCTCACGGCGGTGCCGAGTGATTCGGGGATTCCGTGCAGTCCCCGGTAGCGCCGCGCGCGCTCGTTGTACCAGGAGCGGAACACCGCCCGCACCGCCCCCCAGAGCTGCTCCTCGGGATCCTGGGGGAAGGGTCTGCCGGTGTGCTGCTCGACGATCGCCAGGAACTCGCGCGTCACCGCCTCGAGCTCCTGCGCCCCGAGCTCGGCCTCGTGGGCCACCCGGGCCGCATCGCGGCGCGCCTCGAGGCACGCTTCGAAGCGCTCGTGGGGAACCCCGAGGACGACGTCGCCGTACATCTGCACGAAGCGGCGGTAGCTGTCGAAGGCGAACCGCTCTCCAGCCCGTGCGGCCAGGCCCGCTACGCTCGCGTCGCCGAGGCCGAGATTGAGCACCGTGTCCATCATGCCCGGCATCGAGATCGGGGCGCCCGAGCGCACCGACACCAGCAGCGGATGCTCGGCGTCGCCGAAGCGCGCGCCCACGATCCGCTCCACCCGGCGCAGCGCACGTCGCGCCTGAGCGATCACGGGGTCGGGCAGCGCCGCGTCGGCGCGCACGAAGTGGCGGGCCACGTCGGTGGCGATCGTGAAGCCGGGCGGCACGGGGATGCCCAGCCGCGTCATCTCCGCGAGGTTGGCGCCCTTCCCTCCCAGCCGGTCGCGCTGCTCGGCCCGACCGTCGGCCTTTCCCGCGCCGAAGAAGTAGACGCTGCGCGGCATCCGGGCCGGCTCCCTCTTCTTCGTCCGCGCCGCCCGCTTCCCGCGTCGGCGGGCGGTCACGCCGGGGCTTCCAGCTCTTTCGCGAGGTAGGCCGCGACCCCCTCCAACGGGATCCGGGCCTGCTGCATCGAGTCGCGCTGGCGGACGGTCACCTTGCCGTCCTCGGCCGTGTCGAAGTCGATCGTGACACAGAAGGGCGTTCCCGCCTCATCCTGGCGCCGGTAGCGGCGCCCGATGTTGCCGGCGTCATCGTAGAACACGTTGAACCGGCGCCGCAGCTCCCGCTCGAGCGCGTGAGCCGGATCGGCGAGCTTCTTCGACAGCGGCAGCACGGCCACCGCGATCGGGGCGAGCGAGAAAGGGAAGCGCATCACGAGGCGCGTCTCGCCGTCCGGCAGCTCCTCCTCCCAGTAGGCGTCGCACAGGAGGGCGAGACACGTGCGGTCCACCCCGACCGAGGTCTCGATCACCATCGGCACGTAGTGCTCCTTGGTGTCGGGATCGGTGACGCCGAGGTCCTTGCCCGAGTACTCGCCGTGGCGCGAGAGGTCCCAGTCGCCGCGGTCGTGGATGCCCTCGATCTCCTGCCAGCCGAAGGGGAACAGGTACTCGACGTCGACCGCGGCGCGCGCGTAGTGGGCGAGCTCGTCCTGGGCGTGCGGCCGCGTGCGCAGGCGGTCGTCGGCGAAGCCGAGCTCGCGGTGGAAGGTCAGCCGCTCGGCCTGCCAGTGCTCGAACCACTTCTCGCGCTCGCTCGGATGGCAGAAGAACTCGAGCTCGGCCTGCTCGAACTCGCGCGAGCGGAAGGTGAAGTTGCGGGGGTTGATCTCGTTGCGGAAGGCCTTGCCGATCTGCGCGATGCCGAAGGGGATCTTCTGGCGCGCGGCCTCGCGGACCCGCTTGAAGTCGGTGAAGATCGGCTGGCAGGTCTCGGCGCGCAGATAGGCCACCGCGGAGGCGTCCTCGGACGCGCCGATCCGCGTCTGCAGCATCAGGTTGAAGTTGCGGGGCTCGGTGAAGTCGTGCTCCGAGGTCCCCTCGCGCGCGCTGCAGGGCGGCGCGTCGTCGAGCTGATCGGCGCGGAAACGCTTCTTGCAGGCACGGCAGTCGACCATCGGGTCGCTGAAGTGCTCGACGTGCCCGGAGGCCTCCCAGGTCCGCGGATGGGCGATGATCGCGCTGTCGATTCCCTCGACATCGGGCCGCTCGCGCACCACCCGCTGCCACCACAGCGCCTTCAGGTTCTGCTTGAGCTCGGCTCCCAGCGGTCCGTAGTCCCAGAAGCCGTTGATCCCGCCATAGATCTCGCTCGACGGGAAGACGAAGCCGCGACGCGCGCACAGGGACACGAGATCGTCCATGCGCTCCAGACGACGGCCCTTCGCCAGTTGGTCGCTCGACATGATTCCCCGGAAGCGGCAGGTGGCTGGATCGGATCGATCCGGCCGGGGTGAGAGGGCGCGCATTATACGGGCCTTCCCGGGCCTTTGCCGGGGTCCGGGAGCATGCGGTCGAGGAATCGCTGACTGTGGAGCTCGACCCCGACGTGGAAGCGCTGGAAGCGACCCACCACGCGGCGCGCCTCTTCGAGCGCGAGCGGCGGGAGGACCAGGCGGTCGAGTCGGGACACGTCCAGCGCGAGCCCGCGCTCGAGCGTTCGCAGCGTGCCGAGATGGACGGGCACCAGACCCTGGCGCCGCGCACCGCAGGCTCTGCACACCGGCCCCCCGTCCGCGACGTCGAAGCCCACCTGGGGCGGGGCGTCCAGCTCGCGACCGCACCCGACGCACCGGCGCAGCTCGGGACGCATCCCCAGGGCGTCGAGGGCGCGCAGCTCGAGGATCGTGCGCAGCGAGGCATCCGGGAGATGAGCTGCGATCGTCTCGAGGGCATCGATCGCGAAGCGGAACAGGCGACGCATGTCGCGCGGGGTCCCGCCCTCGGGCGCTAGGCGATCGAGCAGCTCGAGCAGATAGCAGCCCAGGGCGAAGCGGGCGGGATCCGAGCGGAGCTCCGGGTAGTGACGCACGAGCACGGCCTGATCGAGCCGGCTCATCGCCGGCGTCCCCCGTCGCCGATGGATCTGCACTCGCAGGTGGTTGAAGAGATCGAGCGTACCGGCGAAGCGCCGGGTGCTGCGCCGGGCGCCCTTCGCGATCGCCGTCAGGCGGCCCACGTCCGGGACGAGCAGGTGCAGGACGCGATCCGACTCGCCGAAGTCGACCGAGCGCAGGATCAGCGCGTGGGTGCGCTCGGAGAAGCCGCCGGACACGGTCAGGGGCCGGTGTCGCCGGCGTCGCCTTCGCCGGGCACCGGCGCCCCTGCGGCGGCCGTGGCGGCCGCCGCTGCGGGCGAGCTCTCGGCAGCGGATCGCTCCTGTTCGATCAAGGAGCGGACGGCGTCGCGGCGATAGACGTGGTCGACTGCATCGGCGGCGGGGGCGGAGAGCCAGCGCGCGGCGAGTCGCACGCCCCAGCCGAACGCGACCAGCAGGACGCCGACGACGGCGATGCCGACGACGAGCGCGCGCACCCGGCGCCGATGCGCCTCCTCCTCGCTGGACCTGGGCTCGCGCGCCAGGCGCATCACCGCCTCGTGCGGGTCGAGGCCCAGCTCTTCGGCGACGGTGCGGACGAAGCCCCTCACAAAGCCGTCGGACTGGGAGTCGAAGGCGCCGGACTCCAGGCGCTCGAGATTGCGCCGCGGGATCTTGGTGCTCGCGGCCAGCTCGTCGAGCGAGATCCCCCGCAGCCGGCGCTGCGACGCCAGGTATCGCCCGATCGAGGCACGTTCACCCGCGTCCTCGGCGCTCCCATCGCGTTGGCTGGGCGCATCGACCACGGGCGAAGAGTACAGCAGCGGGCCGAGAGCCCCCTGCCCGCTAGGAGGCCGACTCAAGAGTCGGCCGACGCGCAGCGATGCGAGGCCGAGCGAAGGCGGGCCCCTGCCGGGCTAGTGGAGCTTCTTGAGGTGCTCCTGCGACTTCCTCGCCCACAGGCTCTCGGGCGCCCGAGCAACCGAGGTCGTCAGGTGACCCAGGGCCTCCCGGCGCTTGCCCAGGGACGCGTAGATCTCGCCCATCCGATAGTTCACCTCGGACTCGACGTTCGGACCCGGCTCCTGGGCGAGCACATCGTGGTAGAGGCGGATCGCCTCGAGCTTGCGTCCGCCCTCGCTCTCGATCATCGCCCGCGTGAGCGTCGCGGGCCAGTAGTCGCGGCGGTACTCGCTGACCAGCTCGAGCGTCTCGAGCGCCTTGGCCCGGTCGCCGAGATTGAACTCCGCCCAGGCGCGGTTCGTCAGCGCCCGCCAGGGCGTGGGGTAGGTCGGATCCTCGGAGAGCACGTCACACTCGTGGATCGCCTCCTCGTAGCGGCTCTGCATCAGCAACATCGCGGCGAGGGACAGGCGAGCGTCCTGGTACCCGGGGAAGAGCTCCAGCGCGTGTCGCAGGTGCTGCTCGGACTCCTTCGGCTTGCCGCGGGCGAGGAAGGCCTCGCCCAGGGCGTACTGGATCTTGGCGTTGGTCGAGTCGAGCTGCTCGGCCGCCAGGAACTCGCGCAGCGCGAGCGCGGTGCGCCCGTTGACCATGTGATCGGTGCCGATCTCGAGGTGGGACGTCGCCTTGGCCTCGTCCTGCTTGGACGGGTGGCCGGCCCCGAACGTCGCGCAGCCCGTGCTCGCGGCGGCCAGGCCGACCGCCAGCAGGAGTCCCATCCAATGCGATCCGAAGCGCCGCATCGCCCCTCCCTCCGGCCGTCCTAGGGACGGCCCGTGTGCTCCGACAGACATCCGCTCGCCATCTCGGCGGCCAGCTTCCAGCGAAACTTGCTGAGCCAGAACGCCGGCTCGA
>CAZZFT010000020.1:44361-47184 GCA_964653555.1 uncultured Spirochaetales bacterium
GGCTCGATCTGCGACTCCAGCTCGACCACCGGCGCGAAGATCTCCGCCAGCCAGGCGGGCCAGTCCGACCGGTCGGAGTCCGCGGCGCGAAGGTTGGCCTCGTCGTCGAAGAGGAAGCCGAGGCTCTCGGCGTGCGCGAGCGCCGCCTCGAACCCGAAGCGCGGCTCCGCGTGGAAGTAGGCCACTGTCCCGGTGCGCACGGAGCGGACGAGCAGAGTCGTCCCAGTGCCTCCGTGAAAGGCGATCGCCGCCGTGGCCGGTCCGACCGGGAGTCGATCCACGGTGACCACCGGGCTGTTGAGCGACACGTACAGGGCGTGCAGGCTCTGCGGTGCCGCCTCGAGCGGACCCGTCGCGCTGACGATCATGGCAGTCCTATCGGGCCGCCTGGGCGCCGGCTTGAGCGCGCAAGGCACAGCGGGAAGTTCTCGCGGCCAGAGGTCTTTTCCGGGGCGTCCCGAGAGGGCGCGGCCGCCCGGTGCGGGGGTTTCGCCCGATCGGCCGCCGGATACAATCCGTGCCATCCGAGCGCAGTCCGACACGCCCGGCGAATGTCGTTCTCGAACCTCGCTCTCGACACTCGAGGCGGGCCGCGAGAGCGGCCTTTCGGGGCTCAGCCTGCGGAACTCCGCAGCGCCCCGTAGCGGAGAGGTGGTCAGCGAACGATGACGGGCAAGCCCACCGAGCAGATCGAGGGTGTCGCGATTCGCTTCTGCGGAGATTCCGGTGACGGCATGCAGCTCACCGGGACGAAGTTCACCGAGTCCACGGCGCTGGCGGGCAACGACCTGTCCACGCTGCCCGACTTCCCGGCCGAGATCCGGGCGCCCGCCGGAACCCTCGCCGGCGTCTCAGGCTTCCAGATCCACTTCGCCTCCACCGACGTCCGCACGCCCGCCGATCAGCCGGACGTGCTGGTCGCCTTCAACCCGGCGGCGCTGCGCGCCAACATCGAGGACGTCCGACCTGGCGGGACGGTGATCATCAACAGCGACGCCTTCAACAAGAAGTCGCTGCAACGCGCCGGCTACGAAGACGATCCGCTGCCCGCGATCCGGGAGCGCTTCCACCTGGTCGAGATCCCCATCACCAACCTCAACCGCGAGGCGATCAAGGATCTGGGCCTCGGCTCCCGCGACAGCGACCGATCGAAGAACTTCTTCGCCCTCGGTCTCATGTACTGGCTCTACAACCGTCCGGTCGAGTCGACACTGCGCTGGCTGAAGGCGCGCTTCCGCGATCAGGTCCTCGAGGCGAACGTCCGGGTCCTGAAGGCCGGATATGCCTTCGGCGAGACCACCGAGCTCTTCCCGCGCTCCTTCATCGTTCCGCGCGCGAAGATCCAGCCCGGCACCTACCGGAACATCACCGGCAATACGGCGCTGGCGTGGGGTATCGTGGCGGCGGGCGTCCAGATGGAGCGGCCGATCTTCCTCGGTGCCTATCCGATCACGCCCGCCAGCGACGTGCTCCACGAGGTCGCGCGCTTCCGCAACTTCGGTGTGAAGACGTTCCAGGCCGAGGACGAGATCGCCGCGATCAGCGCGTCGATCGGCGCCTCCTTCGCGGGCCACCTCGCGGTCACGACGACCAGCGGTCCGGGCATGGTGCTGAAGCAGGAGGCGCTCGGGCTGGCGGTGATGACCGAGCTCCCGCTGGTGGTCGTGGACATCCAGCGCTCGGGTCCCTCCACCGGCATGCCCACGAAGATCGAGCAGGGAGACCTGCTGCTCGCCCTGTACGGGCGCAACAGCGAGAGCCCCCTGCCGGTGCTGGCCGCTTCCAGCCCGGGCGACTGCTTCTACACCATGCTCGAGGCGTTTCGGATCGCCGTCACCTACATGACGCCGGTGGTCGTGCTCTCCGACTCCTACCTGGCGAACAGCGCCGAGCCCTGGCTGATTCCGGACCCGGCCGAGCTGCCGCGGCACCCGGTCGGCTACCGCCGCGATCCGAAGGGCTTCCAACCGTACCTGCGCGATCCGGAGACCCTGGCGCGCCCGTGGGCGATCCCGGGCACGCCGGGTCTCGAGCACCGGATCGGCGGACTCTCGAAGCAGGACGTGACCGGCAATGTCTCCTACGACCCGGTGAACAACGCGCGCATGATCGAGCTGCGCGCGGAGAAGGTCGCGCGCATCGCCCAGGAGCTTCCCCCGGTGGAGGTGGTGGGCGACGACCATGGAGACCTGTTGGTGGTAGGCTGGGGCGGCACCCAGGGCGCGATCGCGTCGGCGGTGGAGTCGGCGCGCGCCGACGGCCTCGCGGTCTCCGCGATCCACCTGCGCCACCTCAATCCCTTCCCGCCGAACCTCGAGGAGGTGCTGCGCGGCTTCGAGCAGGTCCTGGTGCCGGAGCTCAATGGAGGGCAGCTGGCGATGCTCCTGCGCGCGCGCTTCCTGGTCCCGGCGCAATCGTTCCCGAAGGTCCAGGGGCAACCCTTCAAGGTGGCCGAGATCCGCACCCGGATCGACCAGCTGATGAAGCGAAACGAGGACTGAACCGATGGCAGAAGCGACCCCTCTCTCGAGCAAGGACTTCCAGTCCAACCAGGACGTCCGCTGGTGCCCGGGCTGCGGCGACTACTCGATCCTCGCGAACGTGCAGCGGGTGATGCCCGATCTGGGCGTGCCGCGGGAGAACTTCGTCTTCGTGTCGGGGATCGGCTGCTCGAGCCGCTTCCCCTACTACATGAACACCTACGGGATGCACACCATCCACGGACGCGCGCCGGCCTTCGCCACCGGGATCAAGGCGAGCCGCCCGGAGCTGTCGGTGTGGGTGGTGACCGGCGACGGCGACGGCCTGTCGATCGGCGGCAAT
>CAZZFT010000021.1:0-47162 GCA_964653555.1 uncultured Spirochaetales bacterium
GAGCCGGTTCTTCCGCTCGGGCGGCTTGAGCGCGATCGTGCGCTCCGCCCGCACCCGGTTTCCCTGAAAGATCCGGTCGGTGCGAAGGGCATCGTAGCTGCCGATCGTATTGGGCACGCCGATCGCGGAGCAGATCTCGCCGACCCAGCGCGCGGGATTGCTGACGAAGTCCTCGTAGCGGAGCTTCATCCGGCTGGCGCGGCGCGCCCGTCGGAAGACCCACTCCGAAAGCAGCCACACCCATAGCGTGTAGGCATTCGCGACCCAGGGCTTCATCGGTCGGTGGCGCTGGACGTCGGACTGGAGGGCGTTGATCACATCGATCGGGTCGCGCACCAGATAGAGCAGGAACACATCGACGTCGAAGTTTCCGAGCAGGCGCAGCGCCCGCAGGGGAAAGTGCGAGGAGTCGATCAGTATATGCGCGCCCGTCGCCTCACTCACCGAGCGGAAGAGCTCGCTCGTGCAACGGCGGTAGGCCTCGGCGAGATCCGGCTCGCCGCGCTTCCAGAATCGGATCAGGGAAGAGTGATGTTCGATCCGATGGAAGAAATCGAGAGCGAAGTATTCCTCTGCCCGCGGAATCCCCTCCCGGATCTCCTCCCAGAGCGCGACGGTGTCTGGATCGTCGCTCATCGGCTTCCCAGAGAAGTGCGCCCAGGAGAAGGCCTCTCCGACATAGAAGGCCTCGTCGAGATTCCCCAGGGTGATGCCGAGCACGGTGCTTCCGCTCCGTCCGGTGCCCATGATGTAGACGACCAGCGGCTTCACTCCGCCCTCGCCGCGCGAGGCGCTCATCGGCTCACCCCGACGCTCCGTCGGGACGTATCGTCGCGTTCCCAGCCCCCGAAGGCTCCGGCGGCAGCGCGCCGGCGCGCCAGCACGCGGGTCCACGCGGTGACGATCCCGTACACGAGGAGCGCCCCCCAGTTCGAGGGCGAGCGGGCCAGCCCGAGTGCTGCGCGGGCGGAGGAGGGACCCCCCTCGGACACGCCGACCAATTCGGCGCGGTCGAGCTGGACGCGCCCGAGTCGGGAACGCGTCTTGATGCGGACCAGGCTGGCGAGGTCGCGCGGCGCGAAGATCGTGAAGTGGCAGTCCGATACGGTCGCGCGTTCGCTGGCTGCGAACTGGCGCCGCACGAAGTCGTCGTCCGCGATGACGTCGGGGAAGCGCCCGAAGCGGGACCGACCGGCTTCGCTGAGGGCGAACATCCCGGAGCCGATCATGTTGGTGTGGAAGTAGGGGAGCTGGAGCCAGGTACGATAGAAGGCCTTCACCGCGAAGCTCGAGCCCCTCGTGTCGATCTCGATGCGCGGCGCCGCCGCGAGCACGTGCGGGTCGTCCAGGGCGCGCGCCACGTTCTGGATCGCCGCCCAGGAGATCTGCACGTCCGCGTCCAGATAGAGGCGGGGAAAGGCGGTGGCGACCTCGTCGCCCAGGTTCCACGCGTGGGTCTTGGAGGCCTCCTCGGTCTCGAGGACTCGTACCGGAAAGGCGTGCCCCCGCGCAACCCGCGCGGAGCCGTCCGAGCAGCCGTTGCAGACGACGATCACCTCGAGCTCCGAGGGATCGGCGCCGTCGGTGACCGATTCGAGGCAGCGCGGCAGGACCGCCTCCTCGTCGTGGGCGGGGATGATGACGGAGATCATCGGTCGCTCTGAGGAAGGGGCTTCACGGCGAGCGCCCAGGTCGGCTGATCGGTGTCCCACTCGCCGCGACGATTCCAGACCTCCCGCCACACCGCCCCCGCCCCGGGGTCGACTCCGACCGCGCTGGCCACCGCGACGGCGAGCGCGCGCAGGCGGGGAGCGAGTCGAAGCAAGGAGAGGCCGAGCCAGGCGGTTCGGGCGTCCCAGTGTCTCTGGATGAGCAGTCGCTTCGCCGAGAGCAGGCGGATCTGCTTGTCCGCCTTCACGGGCTCGGAGCCACCGCCGTGGTGGACGATCGAGGCGCTCGGGAAGAAGCGAGGCCGGTAGCCCCGCGCCCTCGCCCGCAGACAGAGGTCCGCCTCCTCGCCGTACATGAAGAACTCCTTCGAGAAGCCACCCAGCTCCTGCCACGTCGCAGCGCGGAGCAGCAAGAAGGAGCCCTGCACGATGTCGACCTCCCGAGGTGTGTCGCGTCGCCACCCGCCGTAGCCCTCGGGATTGAGCCAGGCCGAGTTCTCCAACAGCATCGACAGGCCGAGGGCGCGGGTCAGGAGGCCCCAGGCGGTGATACGCCGCCAGCAGCAGGAGGGGTTCAGGGAGCCGTCCGCGAACACGGTGCGGCCCCCATAGATCCCGGCCTCGGGATTCTCTCGGGCCAGGGCGACCAGACGCTGGATCGCCCCGTCGAGGACCTCCGTGTCGGGGTTCAGCAGCAGCAGGAACTCTCCCTGCGCGAGGGTGGCGGCCCGATTCACGCCGCCCGCAAAGCCGAGGTTCTCGGGGCTCCGAACCAGCTGCACCGCCGAGAACTCGTGGGCGATGGCGTCCGCGGAGCCGTCGACCGATGCGTTGTCGACCACGATGATCTCGTAGGCGAGATCGCGCGTCTCGCGGACTACCGAGCGGAGGCAGGCGAGATTGAGCTCCCGGGTGTTGTACGAGACGATCAGGATCGAGACGTCCGGGCGCCCGTGGAGATTGCTCGTCATGCGCCGTACCCGAACTCGCCCAATCGGGCCAGATTGCGCTCGGCGATCCGCACGGCCTCCGGCGACTGGAGGAACGAGTACGCGCGCTCGGGCCGCACCGCCTGGGTTGCCCGGGCGATCTCCGTTCCGGAAACGGAGAGCTCGCAGAAGGCCGCGATCTTCGTGAGCTCCTGCTCCGGATTCGCGAGAAAGTCCTCAAATCGCACGCTCAGCGCCCGGGTCCCGAGCGCCTCGACGTGCCGACCGGCCTCGGCCATGTACTCCTCCCAGAGGGCGAGGCCGCCCTCCAGGGTGGCGACACGCAGGCTGGTCGTGAAGCCGGCCTGCTTCGCCACGAACCCGGCGAGACGGCGATGCTTCTCGAAGCGCGCCCGACGGCGGGCCAAGATCTTCTCGTGGCGGCGGCGCAGGCTGTCGGCGACGTCCACGCCGTGGCGCGAGATGTGGAGGATCCGTGCCTCCGGGAACAGGTCGAGCCAGAGCGGCAGGGTGAAGGTAGACCGAGGGTCCTTCCAGCCCCACGCGCCGATGATGCGATCGATGCCTCGGTGGCGGAAGAAGCGGCCGGGCCCCAGAAAGGAGAGAGCGCGCGGGCCGGCGAGCTGCGCCCGCAGGTAGTCGGTCGCCAGGGCCCGGGCGGGCGCGTAGCCGATCAGGTCGCGGATCGGCAAAGGGCGATCCCAGGATCCACCGCACTGGGAGAAGAGCCAATCGTTCAGCTTCACGATGAAGATCGGCTCGTGATCGCCCTGGAGGCGCCAGCCCATGAAGACGCCCAGCTCGTCGAGCAAGCGCGCGACCATCGTGGTCCCGGAGCGGTGCATCCCGAGCACGAAGATCGGCGCGCGACGCGTGGTCCCGTTGCTCACGAAGCCTCCGGTCCGCGCTGGGCCAGGAGCGGGTGGGTAGCGATGCTCTCGGACGCCAGGGGCTCGAGCATCGAGGGCAGTTCCGCGGCGACGTCTTCGATCGACCGCTCCCACCAGCGACTCTCGAGGATGCGTTCGCAGATCCCGGGTTCGAAGCGGCGCCGCAGCTCGCGAGCGGGGTTGCCAGCCACGACGGCGAAGTCCGCGACATCCCGGGTGACCACGGCCCCCGCGGCGACGACGGCTCCGACGCCGATCCGGTTGCAGGCGGGGGTGACGATCGCCCCGGAGCCGATCCAGCAGTCGTGACCGATCCAGAGCGAGCCCGGCTCGAGCGCCTGATGCTCGACCAGACCGAGACGAGGGTCGTAGAAGAAGGGATGCATGGACAGCCGATCGAGGGGATGGTTCTGGGTGTAGACGCGAACGCCCTTCGCCACCGAGACGTATCGGCCGATCTCGACGCCTCGCGGAAACACCCCGGGGAGCATGCACTCGCCGTAGCTGTAGGAGCCGACGCGGACCTGGTGAAAGCGCGCAAGGAGCTCCCGGGCGGTCAGCGACCGGTAAGCGCCCCTCTCGGTTCGTAGGATCGCGTCCATGACGATGCGGCCGACCCGCCAGTGCCGGTCGCAGCCGAGTCGTTCGTAGAGGGCGCCAAGGGCGCGTCCCGCGGTGGAACTCGTCAGCTCCTCTCGCCGCCAGAGCTCACTCTTGCTCGCGTCCAACGTCGCCTTCCCGCGCCTCGGGACCGCCCTTCGCCGGCATGCGCGCGAGGCGAGCGACGTGCTGGAAGGGCCGGGAGAGACGCCGCCCCACCTTCGCAACGGGCATCAGGAGGCCCTTCAGGCGCTCGTCCGGACGCGCCCGGAACATCGTGGTGTGCCGGCGACCGTTCCAGCGAGGCGGCGGCTCCTCGGTGTAGTAGTAGGCTGCGAAGGAAAGCCGCGAGCGGCCCGCCGTGGACTTGAGCTTCTCGACGCCGTGGTAGCTGATCTCGCTGGTCTCGAAGAGAACGCACCGGTTCAACTGTGGCTCGAAGCGGCGCACGCAGTGGCGCACCTTGGGGTCCCAGAGCTCGAGTCGACCGCCCCACTCCGCCTTCCACCCCTCGTTGAGGAACATCAGAATGTTCAATCGACGGTGGAGCGCGCGGTCTTCCAGAAGATTGAAGTCGACATGCACGTCCAGGAGAGCTCCGGGACGCATGATGTGCATTCCGCCACCCACCAGCTGCGGGTCAGCGAGGAGCCTGGGAATCCCCGTCACGTAGCTGATCGTCTCGAGCCACTCGGGGCTGGCGAGCAGGGCGTTGAGCTGCCGCACCGAAGGGGCGAACTGGGCCGGATCCGTCACCTGCGTCTTGCCCCGCTCGTTGAGCGCGTGGAAGGTCTTTCCCAGACGGCTGGCCGTCGTCGCGTCCGGGTAGGCCGCGGCGATCGACCGGGCGAGGTCGGGCTCGAGCAGCCCGTCGATCACGATGTGGGGGAAGGGCTCGGCGCTCTGGAAGGCCCGCCGCAGGCCCTCTCGGTCCAGGGGCTGGAAACCCGGCGCGACGTGGTCGGAGCGGGTCGGAGAGACGATCTCGGGCACGGTGTGAGCTCCGGTGGGAAGCGGCGGTCCGCAGATCCGCCGGAAGGGGAGCAATCCCACCCTACTCCCCAAGGGAACAGCCTCGGGGGCCCTGCTATGAGTGCCTTCATCGAGAGACGCGGTGACGTTCTGGAGTCGCTTTCGCGCGAGTGTCGTCGAATCCTCGCGGCCGGGCTCCGGCGGTCCCGATCCAGGCACTCCGAGCGCTCGGACCATACACCGGAGCCTCGCCGGTTCGCTCGCGCGGGCTGATTCGCGCTCAGGCGGCGCGGGTCATCTGCGAGAGCACCCGGGCCGCGCCGCGCCCGAAGTGCGGTGATCGCGGATCCGACGGCGCAGCGCACCGGCCCGCACTCGGATCCGGCGCGCCATCCACGTGACGGTCCCCAGGGACACCGCCCGGATCCGCTCGAGGAGCGGAATCGGCGCGTGCGCCGCGGTCGACACCGCGCGCAGCGCCACGCGGTTGCGGGGGCTCACCCAATCCGAGCCGGCGGACCCCTTGGGATCGAACCAGCGGACCACCTCTTCGGGCGTCAGGGCGCCCTGTCGCGACGAGGCTTCGTGGATCCTCCGGAAGAAGAGTGGCTCGGGGATCTCCACGAACTTTCCCAGCAGGGCCAGCTCGGCCAGCAGAACGACGTCGGAGCTGACGAAGCTGCCAATCAGCGCGGTCCGCCGCAGGACGTCCAGCCGGATCAGACCGAAGATCGGATTGCACATGCCCCAGCGATTCATGAAGTGGCGGAAGCGGGAAGAGGGTCTGCCCTCGGTCAGGTCCATCCGGTCCGGGTGCTCGCCGATGACGGCTCCGCGCGCATCGATGAGGATCGTACGGGGGTAGCAGAGCACGGTGTCAGAACTCGCCGCGCTCAGCGTCTCCACACAGCGATCCAGGAAGGTCGGGGCCAGGCGATCGTCGTGACTCGCCCACTTGAAGTACTCCCCGCGCGCCAGGGCCACCGTTCGATTGTAGTTCGCTGCGGCTCCGAGGTTCTCGGGAAGACGCTCGTAGCGGATTCGCGGATCCCTGGAGGCGAACTCGCGGCAGATCTTCTCGGTGTCGTCGGTCGAGGCATTGTCGCTGACGATCAGCTCGAAGTCCGAGAAGTGCTGGTCGAGCAGCGACTCGAACGCCTCCGCGAGGTAATCGCCCCCGTTGTACACGGGCACGCCGATGCTGACGCGGGGCCGAGACGCTTCGTTCGTCGATGACACGGATCTTCCTAGAGGTCAGGCGGTGCACCCCGGCCCGCGGGTCGCGGCGCGTCGTCGCTACAACGGCAGGACAGGGAGGCGGATGAAGAGATCGTCCGCACCCCGAGGGGAGACCACCCGTCAGAGGTGAGTATCTCCCGACTGGCGCGGGGTCGCAGTGGCCCTGATGGCGCTCAGCCGACGCGACGCGACCGAGATCGCTTCCCGCGCGCGTCCATCCAACCCGGTCAGCACGACCACGGCCGCCGTGATCGTCAGCGAGCCATAGACCGCGAGTCGCAACCAGGCCGGGGCGACGGAGAGAGGCAGCAGCGTTCGCGCGAGGGAGGCGACCGCGTAGGCTGCGGCGCCGGAGGCCAGTGCGGGCGCAAAGACGCCCACCAGGTCCCGAACCCGGAGTCCGGCATGGCGCACGAGGATCCCCAGGTGCACGGGCAGCTGGAGCAGCAGCGCCACCGCCGCACGGGACGCGGCGATTCCCGCGACCTGCTGGACGACCGGTGCGTCGGCCAGCCAGATGCCGACGGCGATGGCCGACCCGATCCCGATCGCGCCCCACAGCCAGGCCAGGGCGGCCATCTGATGAGGGCGCCCTCGCGCCTGGAGCAGCGGACCGGCGAGGATCACGGCGGCACGGACCGCGCCGGCGATGCACAGGATCTGGAGCGCCAGCGCGGCCTCGGGCCATTGGCCGCCCATCACCGCGAGCAGATCGGGCGCGATCGCGGCGATCACGAACAAGGCTGGGACCGCCAGCGTGGAGCCGATCCAGATCCCTTGTGTCACACCTCGGCGCAGGGCGGCCGGGTCGTCTTGATCCCGCGAGAAGGCCGACAGGGAGACCGTCTGCACGGAGCGTGTCGAGAGTTCGAGCGGCAGCTCCATCAGTCGCTGAGCGAGGCGGTAAAGCCCGACGGCGGCTGGGCTGAACATCATTCCCATCACCGCGACTTCTCCGCGTCTCTGGGAGAAGAGACCCAGTCGCGCGAGCAGCGCTCCCGACGAGAAACCCAAGAGCTCGCCCAGGGCGCGCGGATCGAACCGCATCCTCGGTCGCCAACCCGACAGGCTCCAGAGGAGCGCCAAGCTGGCCGTCGCGACGCTGAGACTCTGTCCCACGAGCGCCCACACCCCGTAGCCGGCCAGGGCCATTCCGATGCCGATTCCGCCTCCCACCCAGACAGACACGTTCGTGCGCACCGCGAGGGAGCGAAAGTCCAGGGCCCGCTGGAGAACGGCCTGCTGCACCACGGTGAGTGCCTGGATGGGCAGGGTCAGCGACAGGACCGTGATCACGGGCACGAGTTCGGGAACGTCGTTCGCCTTCGCGTAATAGGGAGCGAACACGAGGCTTCCGCCCCAGAGAAACAGCGAGAGCGCGATGTTCAGCCAGAAGGCCGTGTCGAGGTGGCGATCCTCCAGGTTCTTGCGCTGGATCAGCGCGTTGGTGAGACCCTGCTCCTGAAACATCTCGATGAAGAGCAGATATACCTGCGCGAGAGCGACGGTTCCGAAGGCGTCCGGTCCGAGCAGAGATGCCAGAACGAACGTTACGACCGTCGCGGCACCCTGGCGGCCCCAGTTCAGGACGAAGGCCCATCCCAAGGCCGTGCGAAACCTGGAGCGAGACACGATTCCCCCGGCGCGGACGATCCCGTTGCCGGGCTCCGCCGCCCGCAGTCTACAATGATTCGAACCGGGTCTCCGGGAGCCGTGCTCGCGGTCGGCGGCCTAGCGCTTCGTCAGGGAATAGGCGTGATCGCGACGTCTCCGAAGCTGACGTCCATGTGGTGGGCGACGAGCAGGAGCGCACCACGCGCCGCCTCGGTCAGGGGCTGGTCCTCTACGAGATCCCAGTCCGAGGGCTCGGGCGTGCCCTGCTCCCACACCTTGAAGCGATACTGGTGCGCGGAGGCCATGCGCTGCACCTCCATCTTGAACACGTAGGGCACCTCGTAGGCCAGGTCGCGACGCTTGCCGGGAGTGGTCGGCGAGTCTGCGGTCCACATCTCGAGCCGGTTCTTACCGGTCTTCCCGATCCGGTAGAAGCCGATCGCCCCCAGCTCGAAGCCGCGCTCGGGCTGGCCCGGCGGAGTGTGGCGCTGCCAGCGCAGGAGCAGACCCACCCCCGGCTTGCTGCTGTACTGGTCGAAGCCGTCCGGCGAATAACCGTGGATCGTGATCGGAACGACGACCCGGTAGTCGCCCCAGTCCATGTCGCCGATCGCCACGAGCCGGTCGTAGTCGACCTGCACGGGGCGCAACGTGCTGCCTTCCACCTCCCACAGGCCGTCCACCACCTGGGCCACGTCGGTGACGTCGCCCACCTGGCTCCAGTCGATCGAGTAGGTCTGGGGCCAGACATTGCTGGAATGGAAGATCGCCGTGACGCTCTTGACCGTGCTGTTCCCGTTCCCGTCCACGGCGGTGATCGTGACCGTGTTCGACCCCTCGTCGAGGTCGTCGATGGAGATGTCGGCGTTGAAGTCGCCGGGATCGGCGAGCCGGCGACCGTCCGGGCCGAGTGAGAGCGCGACGCTCGGGCCCCCGTTCAGGCGGTAGGAGAGCGAGCTCACGCCCTGGGGATCCGAGGCGTTGCCGAGAATATTCACGTGAGGCTGGGGCACGCCGATGTCGCCGAAGCGCTGGGTGTCGCCGTACCACACGTCGATCACGGGGCCGCCCGGACCGCCGGCCGACTGCGTGGTAAAGGTCCCGTCGCCGCTCGAGCTGCTGCTGCCCTGGGAGTTCACCGACCGCGCGCGGTAGTGGTGCAGCGCTCCGGCCGCGAGGCCCGACAGGGTCAGGGCGTGCTGGGTCACCAGCGCCGAGTCCTGGATCGTGCCGAGCTCGTAGCTGGTGGTGCGCCCGTAGTCCACCGCCGAGGTCGCGGGCTGATCGGTGGTCCACTGGATGGTCGCCGACGACGTGGTCACGTTGGTCGCCTGCACACCACTGATCGCCGGTGGTCCGGAGGCGATCGAGAAGGTCGCCGTCACGGTGCGGTCCGAGCTCATCAAGAGCGACGCGGGGTTCTGCGTTCCCGAGAGGTCCCCGCTCCACCCCGTGAAACTCCAGGACGCCGCCGGCTGGGCGGTGAGCGTGACGGACTGACCGCAGCTGTAGTGGGCCTGGCTCGGGCTGACGGCGACGGTTCCGTTGCCCGTCACGTTCACCACGAGGTCGTTGTCGGCCGCGACGGCGCCCTGGTCCTCGTCGGTGATCGGCGCGGCGAGGTCGAAGAACCAGTCGATCTCGGCGGTGTGGGCGGGGCTCGGCGTGTCGTTGCCGGCGAAGACGCCCACGCTGGAGACTGTCGCGGTGTGGGAGAAGCTTCCCGCCGCCTGCCACGACGAGCCGTCGCTCGACCGGAACGCCGACCAGGTGTTGCCGATCCGGCGCAGCCGCAGGTAGATCGGGAAGCTCGCGGCGATCGTCTCCTGCGAACGGACCGTCCCGGTCCCGCCCTGAACGCTGCCCAGGAAGAGCTTGGTGTTGGTGCCGTCGCTGTAGACGTCGAAGCGAACCCAGTTGCCCGCCCCCGCCTCCACCATCAGGCCCTGGCTCTGGTACTTCTGTGTGACCGGCGAGTCGAACTTCGCGGCGACGTCGAAATCGACGTTGCCGATCGTCTGCATCAGACGCGCGGCGTTGTTCGTGACCCAGGGGTCGTGCTCCTGGCCCGCCGGCACCGAGATCCGCAGCTTCGCGTCGCCACTGCCCGCGCCGATCAGCGACGCCGAAGAGTCGCCGTGGGGGTCCACGAAGGTCCACAGCGCCGTGTCGAGCGTGCAGCCGTTGAAGTCGTCGGAGACGGCGGCGGGGCCCGCCGGTGCAGCATCGGTGCTGAACACCAGATCGCCGCTGCTCGTCGCCTGATTCAGCTCGTTTCGGGAGGTGATCTGGGCGTGGTAGGTCGTACCGGGCGAGAGCCCGGCGAGCGTCGCCGAGTGGCTCGTGACCAACGCCCCGTCCGCGACCGTGCCCAGCTCGTACCCGGTCGTCCGACCGTAGACCACCTGGGAGGTGGCGGGCTGATCCGTGGTCCAGGTGACCGTGGCGCCCGTCTGTCCGGGGCTCACCTGGATCGCGCTGATCGTCGGCGGCGTCGAGATCACCTGGAAGGTCGCGGTCACGTTGCGATCCGCCGACATCACCAGGGTCAGGGGATTCGCCGTGCCCGAGGCGTCGCCGCTCCAGCCGGCGAAGGACCAGGAGGAGCCGGGCTGGGCGCTCAGCGTGACGCTCTGTCCGCAGCTGTAGGACGACTGGTCGGGATTGGCGGTGACCGCGCCATTGCCCTGGACGTCCACCACGAGCTGGTTGCTCGAGGTGACGGAACCCTGGTCCTCGTTGGCGATCGGTGCCGCGACGTCGAAGAACCAGTCGATCTCCGCCGTGTGGGCGGGGCTGGGTGTGTCGTTGCCGGCAAAGACGCCGACGCTGGCTACGTTCGCCGCGTGGGAGAAGCTCCCGAAGACCTGCCAGGCCTGCCCGTCGCTGGAGCGGAACGCCGTCCACGTGTCGCCCTGGCGGCGCAGTCGCAGGTAGACCGGAACCGCCGACGAGATCGCCTCCGTCGCGCGGATCTTCCCCTTGCCGCTCGCGATGCTCGCCAGGAAGAGCTGGGTCGCGCTGCCGTCGCTGTAGACGTCGAAGCGAACCCAGTTGCCCGCCCCCGCCTCCACCATCAGGCCCTGGCTCTGGTACTTCTGTGTGACCGGCGAGTCGAACTTCGCGGCGACGTCGAAATCGACGTTGCCGATCGTCTGCATCAGACGCGCCGCGTGGTTGGTCTTCCAGGGGTCGTGCTCCAGACCCGCCGGAACCGAGATCTGCAGCCGGGCGTTGCCGCTGCCCGCACCGACGATCGAGTAGGAGGAGTCGCCCTGGGGGTCGACGAAGCTCCAGCGGGACCCGTCGACGGCGCAGGCGTTGAAGTCGTCAGAGGCGACGGCGAGCGCAGCGGCGGGCAGGACCAGACCCAGGGCGGCAAGCGCCGCCGCGATCCGGGCCCGCACGGAGCCATCGACGCGCACGATCACGGCTCTCCCAGCCTCCCGCCCTTGCGAGCCTTCTGACCCTCGGGGCACACGTCGTCGCAGAAACGCGCCCCTCTCTAGCAGGGAGTAGCCCCCTACGCCCTTCCCGTTACGCGGAACGGGCATTCTGGCCGGAAAATCTTCGACGGTGGTGCGGTCGCTGCCGCCGGCAGCGGATGCGCAGCCCTAGGGAAGCGGCGTTACTGTCACCGTTCCGAAGCTCACGTCCATGTGGTGGGCGACCAGGACCAGGGCGCCCGAGCTGGGCTCCGACAGAGCCTGGTCCTCGACCAGGTCCCAGGCGGGCGGCTCGGGCTGCCCCTGCTCCCAGACCTTGAACCGATACTGGTGGCTCGAGGCGAGCGTCTCCACCTGCATCTTGAACACGTACGGCACCTCGTAGGCGAGGGTGCGCTGGAGCCCGGGCGTCGCCTTCGAGTCCTCGGTCCACATCTCGAGCTTGCCGGTCCCGTCCTGGTCGATCCGGTAGAAGCCGATCGCACCGAGGCGGAAGTTGTGCTGGGGCTGCCCCGGCGGGAGGTGACTCACCCAGCGCATCAGCAAGCCCACCCCGGGGCGGTTGCTCCCCGGCAGGAAGCCGTCGGGCGAGTAGCCGTGAATCGTGATCGGTACGACGACCTCGTAGTCGACCCAGGTCGCGTCGCCCACCGCGACCAGGCGGTCGTAGCCTACCTGCAGCGGTCGCAGGATCCCGTTCGCCACCTCCCAGTTTCCGTCGACCACCTGAGCCACGTCCTGGAGGTTCTGGACCTGGTTCCAGTCGATCACGTAGTTCTCGGGCCAGACGTTTCCGCTGAGATAGTCCACCAACACCGTGTGGTTGGTGGCCTCCCCCATTCCATCCAGCGCGGTGATCGCGACCGTGTTGAGACCCGGAACGAGGCTCGCGATCGGGAGCTCGATGTTGAAGTCGCCCAGGCCGGCGAGGCGCTTCTGGTCGGGACCGATGTTCAACGGCGCGCTGGAGGCGCCGTTCAGCGTGTAGGACAGCGAGGCGACGCCGTCGGCATCGAGCACGTTCCCCAGCACGTTGAAGAAGGGCTGGGCCACGCCGGGGTCGCCGACGTACTGCTGGTCCCCGTACCACACCTGGATCAGCGGCCCCCCCGGTCCGCCCGCCGTCTGGGTGATGAACACCTGGTCGCCACTCGTCGCGGTGAGGGAGATCTCGTTCGTCGAGGACACGCGGAAGTGGTAGGGCGTGTTGGGCGTGAGGCCGGTCAGTACTACGTTGTGGCTCGTCACGAGCACCGGATCCGAGACCGGGCCGAGCTCGTAGCCGGAGGTCTCCCCGTAGTCGACGACCGAGTCGGAGGGGTGGTTCGTGGACCAGTGGATCGTCGCCGTCGACTCGGTGACCCCCGCCACGGCGAGACCGCTGATCGTGGGCGGACCGACCACGGGCGCGAAGTTCGCCGTGATCGCGCGGTCCACGTTCATCACCAGCACGTCGGGGTTCTTTGCGCCCGAGAGGTCGCCACTCCAGCCGGTGAAGTAGGACCCCGAGCCCGCCAGCGCCTCCAGCGACACCGTCTCGCCGCACACGTAGAGCGCCTGATCCGGATCGATCAGGACGGATCCGGAGCCCGACGTGAACAAGGAGAGCGTGTTCTCCGCCGGCAGGATCGCGCCGTCCTCGTCGGCGATCGGGCTCGCCGTGGCGGCGAACCAGTCGACGAGGGACGTGAACGCCGGCTTGCCGCCCTGGTTGCCCGCCTGCACGCCGACGCCGCTCACCGCGATCGCATGGGTGAAGATGCCGTCGACGACGAAGCTCGTACCGTCGAAGGAGTGGGAGGCGGTCCACTGGTTGCCCTGGCGCCGCAGCCGGAGGGTCACCGGGAAGGTGCTCGGGATCGCCACGTTGAACTTCGTCTGGCCGCTTCCCGCCACGGCGACACCGCCGTACGCGCGCGTTCCGGTCCCGTCGCTGAAGACGTCGAAGCGGACGAAGTTCGTGGAGTTCTCCTCGGCCACCACGCCCTGGAGCTGGACGTTCTGGGTGACCGGCGAGTCGAACTTCGCCTCGATCTCGAAGTCGCCGTCGGGTACGGACTGCATCAGACGCGGCGCATCGTTGGTGCCGAAGGGGTCGTGCTTCGTTCCGGCGGGCACGTTGATCTGGAGCTGGGCGTCGCCCGTGCCCCCGCCCACCACCGCGTAGCTCGCGTCGAGCAGGGGATCGACGAAGGTCCAGGTGCCCGGGTCGAGGGCGCAGACGTTGAAGTCCTCGGAGACGATGCCGGTGGAGGGAGGGACGGCGAGCGTGACGAACACCTGGTCGGCGCTGCTGGCGGCGAAGCCCGCGCCGTTCTCCGAAGTGATCTGGAGGTGGTGCGTCGTGCCGGGCGCGAGACCCGAGATCAGCACCGAGTGGCTCTGCACCAGCGTCGGATCGTCGACGGTGCCCAGCTCGTACGAGGTGGTCTCGCCGTAGTCGACGGTCGAAGTCGATGGGTGATTGGTGGTCCAGGTGACCTGCGCCGTCGCCTCGGTCACCTCGATGGCGATGCCGCTGATCGTCGGCGGGGTCGTGATCCGCGAGAAGCTCGCCAGCACCGAGCGCGGGGCCGCCAGGGTCACGTTCAGGGGATTCTGGGTGCCGCTTGCCTGGGCGTACCAGCCGTCGAACACCCAGCCCGGATCGGCCTGGGCCGTCAGCGCCACCTGGGCGCCGCAGGTGTAGCCGCCGACGGGCGGGGGCGGGGTCTGATCGACCGTCCCGCTCCCCGACACGAGGACGGAGAGCTGGCTCGGATCGGGCACGGGGCCCTGGTCTTCCTGGGCGAGCACGAGGGGGACCGCGCTCGACCAGAAGTAGTCGACGACCGCCGTGTGGGCCGGGTTCGGCCCGTCGTTGCCGGCGAAGACGCCGATCGAGGTGGCCACCATCGCGTGGGAGAAACTGGCGTCCTGCACCCAGGTCTGGCCGTCCTCGGAGTGGGAGACGGTCCACTGATCGCCCTGGCGGCGCAGCTCGAGGTAGAGGGGGAAGGTGACGGCAACGGCCTGGTTCAGCCGCGTCTGACCGACCCCGTTCACGACCGTTCCGGCGAACAGGTTCGTGCCGGTCCCGTCGCTGTACACGTCGAAGCGCAGCCAGTCGACGGCGCTCGCCTCCACCATCAGACCCTGGATCGCGAAGGCTCCCGCGACCGGGGAGTCGAACTTCGCGCGCACCGTGAAGGCGGTGCTGGCGGCGTCGAGGATCGGCTGCATGAGCCGCGCGGAGTGGTTCACGCCCCAGGGATCGTGCTCCGAGCCCGCGGGCACCGAGATCTGCAGCTGCGCGTCTCCGGTTCCGCCGCCGACGATCTGCGCGGTCGAGTCGCCGCGCGGGTCGACGAAGGTCCAGCGCGCCTCGTTCACCGCGCACGTGTTGAAATCGTCCGAGGAGGGCACGAACGGCCGGCAGCCGCTGGCGAGCGACAGCAGCCCGAGCAGGGCGAGCAGCAGGATCCGGGGACGGCGTGAGTTCACGAGCTCTGTTTCTCCGCGCCGGGACGATCTCGGACCATCTCGGACAGCAGCGACCACGGCGACGGGAGGGGGATCACAGTTCGGAGGTAGGTGGCCCGCGCGGGCCGGCAGGTTACGGCATCAGTTCGCGGAGAATGAGCGGCTTTTCGACTCCGGCGCGAATCCTCCGCTCGCCCTGTAAATCCTTCGGGGGCGAGCTCGCCGCGAGGTCATGCGCGCAGCGCGCAGACCTCCGCGATGCGCGCCGCCACGCGCTCGGCGCCGTCTTCGGGCGCCGGCGACCAAGGCCCCCGGGAGGAGACACCGGCGAGGGCCGCCTCCCACTCGCCGGCGAAGAACGGATCGAGTCCGATCGCGGCGGAGGGGCCGCAGCGGGCGAACTCGTCGATCAGCAGCGGCGACTCGCGGAAGGCGGGCCGCTCGATCGAGATCAGGGCGGTTCGGTGCAGCCAGCACTCCGAGGCGATCCCGTAGCCGGGCTTCGCGATCACCACGTCCGCGGCGGCGACCAGATCGGTGAACGCGACGCCGGACGGCAGATCGTGGGGCAGCGCGAGCAGCGGAGCCTCCGCCCGCACGGGCAGATCGCCGACCGTGACGAAGCGGACGCCGCGGCAGCCGCGCACGTGGATCGGCCGCCAGTCGCGCGCGTCCCAGCCGCCGGGGCACACGACCACCAGCCGCGCCGGCTCGCGCTCGGGCAGCGCCAGCCGGCGGCGCACCTCGACCGGGGCGAGCCGGGCGCGGCGGCTCACCAAGGGCGCGGCCTCGCAGCGCGCGATCGGCGACGCCTCGGGGCCGAAGGGCAGGCGCAGGTGCAGCGTCGCGCGCGCGTAGTCCGCGGCCAGAGCCTCCACGATCCCGGCGGTCGGACCGCCGTCCAGGATCGGCGCCAGGATCCAGTCCCAGGTGAAGTTCGCGACGGCGACCGCCGGAATCCCCACCTCCGACGCGGCGCGCACCGCCAGCGCGGGCACGTCCGCCACCACGGCGCGGCAGCCCGACGACTGCAGGAACTCCGTCTCCTCGCGAAGGCGCGCGGGGTAGTCGGCGCGCCAGCGCAGGTAGGCATCGCACGTGCCGTCGCGATCCACGTGGAAGGCGCCGCTCTGGACCACGCCGGGCTCGTAGGCGACCGGTCGCCAGACGAAGGGCGGCGGCAGGTCGCGCTCCAGACGCTCGCGCGCCACCGTCGTGGCGATCACCCACTCGACCTGGGGGTGCAGGTCGCGCAGGGCGCGCGCGACGGCGAGGCTGCGCGTCACGTGTCCCAGGCCGTGCGACGTGATCGCGTAGAGGATCCGCTCGTCTTGCACTCGTCCTGCTCGCCTGCCTCGCGCCCGTGTGTGTTCGGGGACACGCTACCACTGCGTGCGACGGACCTCCGGCGCGCCGGGTCGGTGCGGTACGCTGGGCCGCCGGGGGATCGCGCTTCCCATGTCCGGTGTGCCTCCGTCTCCGACGCCGCCGACGCGAGAGCTGCCGGCGGCGGGGTCCCGCTTCGAGTCGGGCCTCTTGTGGCTGGCCCTCGCCGCGGCCTTCTCGCCGGTCCTCTTCGATCTGGTCCGACACGTCGCGGCCACCCGCTGGGCGCATTACGTGGTCGTGTTCCCGCCGCTGGTTGCCTGGTGCGCGCTGCGCGAGCGGAGCCGCCCGCGCCGGGAGCCGGGCGGCGCCTGGATCGCGACGGGCCTGGCGCTGGAGGTCGTCGCCGGCTTCCTGGGGGCGATCCGCTGGGCGCGGCCGGGCCTGCTGCTCGCGCTCTTCGGCATGTTCCGGCGCGAGGGGATCGCCTCGTGGCCGACGCGCGCGCTGTGCGTCTTCGCGATCCCCGCCCCGGCGTTCCTGGTCCGACTCGGCTCCGGGCCGGTCGCCTACGCGATGACCGACGCGGTCGCGGCCGTCTGGCGCGGGCTCGGCCTGGCGGTGTCGGTCGACGGTGGGATCGTGTACGGCGCAGGCGGCGGCGTGCTCGTCGTGCCCGACCACGACTGGCTCTTCCTCGCCCCGTTGCTGGTCGGCCTCGCCTGGTACGCCGGCATCCGCCTGCGGCTGGCCCTGGCGCCCTCGCTGCTGGGTTGCGCCGCGGCCGCCGCGTTGGCCCTGCCGATCCAGACCGCGGCGCTGTTCGCGGCGGTCGGGATCGCGGCCGCGGGGTGGCCCGCCGGGGGCCAGGCGCTCGTCGACCACGGCTCCTGGATCGCCACCGCGCTCGCGGTGATCCTGGCTACGGAGAGGCGCGCGCGGCGACGATGGGATCTCCGATGACTCGGGACCGGCTCGCGACGATCGCCCTGCTCGCCGCCATGGCCTCGGTGGGGGCCGTCGCCTGGTGGTTCCAGCTGCGCCCCGACCTGAAGTTCGACGCGCACCAGCTCGAGGCCCTGCCCCTGGAGATCGCCGAGTGGCGCGGCAACTCGATCCCCCTCGAGTCGGCGGTGGAGCGGATCCTGCGCGCCGATCTCAACCTCCAGCGCGCCTACCGCAGCCCCTACGACCCGGAGGTGGTCTGGCTCTACATCGGCTACTACGGCACGCACCGGGGCGGGCGTCCCGAGCACACGCCCGGCGTCTGCTACCCCTCGGCCGGCTGGGACATCGTCGCGGAGGACGTGTGGGTCGGTGACGAGAGCGCCGGCGAGCGCGCCAACGAGTTCGTGGTCGAGCGCGACGGTCAGCGCCAGCTGGTGCACTTCTGGTACCAGTCCTCGGCCCAGACGGGTCTGCTCGGCGTCTGGAGCGTCAGCATCGATCAGCTCCGCACGCGCCTCTCCTCCGGCCGCGGCGACGGAGCGCTGGTGCGCCTCTCGACGCCGATCGCGGAGGGCGGCGTGGAGGAGGCGCGGCGGCGGCTCGTCGCCTTCCACCGCGAGCTCGCTCCCGAGCTCGCCGCGCGTTGGCCCGAGGAGCGCCCCCGCGGATCCTGAGCGGCGATCAGCCCGCGACCAGGGGAACCGAGCCCAGCACCGGTTTGCCGGACTCGCGCTCGATCATTCCTGAGCCCAGCATCACCGGGTCGAGCAGCTCGAGCAGGAAGGCAACGCAGACCGTCAGGCCAACGCTCCCTACGAGGCCCGCGGCGGCGATCAGCACTCGCGCCACCTTCGGCTTGGTGGGGGGCGAGGCCGGGTCGAGGATCGAGACCTGCCCGCCCTGCTGCGCCGACTCGAGGTTCTCGGCCAGCTCGGCCTCCTGGACCTTGCGCAGCGCGTCGAGATAGTCCTCGCGCAGCACCACCTCCTTGCGCTCCAGCGC
The DNA here is from genome assembly GCA_964653555.1 of uncultured Spirochaetales bacterium. Taxonomy (GTDB): domain Bacteria; phylum Myxococcota_A; class UBA9160; order UBA9160; family SMWR01; genus JAHEJV01. Next base: position 18,120 of record CAZZFT010000021.1, read on the forward strand.
AGCGAGCTGCTCCGCGACGACCGGCGCGCGGTTGGCCCGCGAGTCGAGGTCGGCGATCTCCCCCTCGACATTCGAGAGCTGCTCGCGCAGCCGCGCGATCTCGCGGCGCTCGTCCTCGATGACGTGGGCGGTGGAGGCGGGGAGCCCGGAGGAGGTCGTGGTCTCCGCCTGGAGGCGCGCGATCCGGTCGCGCAGGGCGATCACGTTGGGGTGCTCGTCGGTGAGCACGGCCGACTGGCGCGCCAGCTCCCGGCGCAGCTCGCCCAGCAGGATCTCGTTCTCGCTGAGCACCGCATCGCCGCCCTGGGAGGAGATCGAGACGATCCGGTCCTGCTTCGCCGCGATCTGCTGGGAGAGGGAGTCGCGCTGGGAGGACAGCAGCTCGAGCTTGCGCAGCAGGGTCTGCTGCTCCTCGGGCAGCAGGCCGCGGTTCTCCTGGCGGAACTCGCTGATCTGCCGCGTGATCTCGCGCAGCTCCTTCTCGTCGTTCTCGAGCGCTTTGCGCAGGAACTGGGTGGTGAGGCGCGCCTGGGTGTTGCGGCGGCTGATGCTGGCCTCGACGAAGAGAGCCGCGAGCGCGTTCGCCACCCGCGCCGCCTCCTGGCCCTGATCGGACTCGTAGCTGATGCCGTAGACGATCGCCTCGGTGTTGCGCGAGCGCGGGTTGGGTGTGCTCTCGGGCGCCGCGTCGATCCGCGAGCGCATCTTGGTCACGAGGTCGATGCGCGCCGTGTCGGCGGACTCGTCCTGGAACAGCTTGAGGTCGTCGATCAGCTTCGACAGGTTCTCCGCCGACAGCACCTCTCCGATCATCGCGTTGACGTTCGCGAGGCTGTCCTCCTGGACCGTCGAGGTCACGAACTCTCGGGGGATCTGCTGGCTCGTGATCAGGATCGTGGCCTGGGCCAGGTAGGACGGCTTCCAGACCAGGGTGAGCACGACCGTCGTGACGAGGCCCACGACGAAGCACAGCGCCGCCGGCAGCCAGCGGCGCCGGGCCACTCCCACCGGGTCGAGCAGGAACTCGGGAAGCCCTCCTCCGGACTCCTCCTCGACTCCGTCCCACTGCGGTTCCGCGGCGCTCATCCGACCCTTCCTCCGCGCTTGCCGCGCCAGAACCGCCAGCGCGACTCCGGCTCGAGCTCCCCCTCGCCGTAGTAGTAGTCCTGATATCCGAACGCGGACCGGGGCGCGCAGTTCAGCACCCAGCCGAGGATGCGGTCGTCGGGCAGGCAGTCCATCAGCCGCCGCACGGAGCGCGCCCGCGTCTTGCCGCTGCGGACGACCGGCACGCACGCGGGCACGTGGCGGAGGATCAGATTGGCGTCGGGAACCAGCGGTGCGGGAGGCGTGTCGACGATCACCGTCGTGTAGCGGCGCTCGAGCTCTTCGATCAGCTGCGCCATCCGCGGCAGCACGATCAGCTCGTGGGCTGCGCGCTGGGCCGTCACCACCGGGAAGACGTCGATCGCGGGCAGGTGCACCTGGACGCGCACCGAGTCGAGCGAGGCGCGGCCGAGGAGCACCTCCTCGATGCCGACGTCGTGCGGGATCGACAGATACTTTGCGATCGACGGCTTGCGCAGGTCGAGGTCGACCAGCGCGACGTCGCGCTCGCGCGAGAGCGTGGCCAGGGCGATGGCGAGGTCGCAGGCGACGGTGGTCTTCCCGTCGCCGCGTTCGGCGCTGACGAGCGCGACGCTGCGGGCACCCTGCGCATCCAGGGCCGAGCGCAGGCGCAGCGCCAGGTGGCGACACGCCTCGGCATTGGGGCCGTCCTCGAGGATGATCGCCTCGTTCTCCGGGTCGACCGAGTCGACGGCAAACGCCGGCTTCCTCTCCGGCTCGCGGACCGGCGCGGCGGGGGCCGGCGAGGGCGACAGGCTTCGCAGCGTAGGAGCCGGCTCCGCCGCGGGGTCGGGCGTGAGCAGGCGCTGTCCGGGCAGCTGGTTCCGCGCGCGGCGGATGGCGTCGGCGATCTCACCCATGGTCGATCCGGCGCGATCCTTCGAGGCGGTTCTTCACAGACGACTCCCCCGGCGCGGCACGCAAATCCACCCCAACCACTTCGGCGGACGCCGGCCTCCTGTGAGTGCTCCGGAAGACGCGAAGCGTAACGAAACCAATCGCGGCGCCCCTCGGGAGGGGGCGGCGCTCGGGGGCTCGAGAACCGAAGTCAGCACGCCGCTGTGGACCGGCAAGACGCTCCCTCGATGCCGGTCATGCTAACAGGGGAGCGTGCAGACCGCGCGCTTCGCGCCCTCCACCACCGGGCCCACCCATCCCGGGACGCTCCTGGCGGCGCTCTTGTGCTGGCTGGACGCGCGCAGCCGGGGAGCCCGCCTGGTGCTGCGGCTCGAGGATCTCGACCCGGAGCGCTGCCGACCTCAGTGGAGTGCGGGCATGATCGAGGCGCTGGGCTGGCTCGGACTCGACTGGGACGAGCGGGTGCTCCAGAGCGATCTCGCCGCCCAGCACGAGTCGGCCCTGGACCGCCTCGCCGCGGCGGGCCTCCTCTATCCCTGCCGTTGCTCGCGCCGCGAGCTGCAAGCCCTCGCCGCGGCACGGCCCGAGCGCGGGGTGGCCTATCCGGGTACCTGCCGCGAGCGCCCACTCCCCGCGCGCGGCTGGCGCGGCACCGACGAGCCGCTGCGGCTGCGGCTGCCCGCCGGCCGGGTGGAGGTCACCGGCGAGGACGGGGGCGATCTCTCGGGCGAACCGGCGCGCGAGCAGGGCGACCCGATCGTGCGCCGCCGCGACGGCGCCTTCGCCTATCAGCTCGCCGGCGTCGTGGACGACTTCTACGCCGGGGTGACGCGCGTGGTGCGCGGGCGCGACCTCGCCCCCAGTACCGCCACCCAGGTCGCCCTCCAGCGGCTGCTCGGCTACCCGACGCCGAGCTATCGCCACCACCTGCTGCTGCTCGAGGAGCGGAGTGGGAAGCTCGCCAAGCTCCACGGCGCCGTGGGCTTCGACGCGCTCCGCGGAGCCTACGAGCCGTCCGGGCTGTGCGGGATCCTGGCGCTCGCCGCCGGTCTGCGGGAGCGCGCCGATCCGACCACGCCGCGCGAGCTGCTCGGCGACTTCGACTGGCTCGTCGTGCGCGGCGCCGACCGGACCCTGCGCTGGACCGGCCGCGAGCTGGTCGTCCTGGGCTGACGGCACCCGGACCGATCGCTCACTCGCGGACGAAGGTCCCGGCCCCCTCGATCGCCTCGCTGGGCGGCGCGAAGCGGCTCGGTCGCCAGCGCAGGCTGTATCCAGGCTCCCCGCCGGCGAAGTCCCGGAGCTCGACGTTGAGGCGGAAGCCCTGCCAGGCTCCGCCGGCCCGCTCGTCCAGGAAGCGCGTGGGCACGGCCAGCTCGGCGCGATAGCCGCCCGCGTCCGTCTGCACCGCGCGCCGCAGACCCTCGGGCGGTGGCGGCAGGACCCTTCTCATCACGGGCACGCCCTCGACGGGAGCGAGGTCGGTGATGAGCAGGCTGGCGACGGTCCCGTCCTCGATCGCCTCGAGCACCGGGGCGTTGGCCGAGCGCGCCGGGTCGGGGCGCGCGTCGAGCTCGACCGTGAGGCCGTCCTGGGCGTCGACGCGCCGCTCGGCCGAGGAGCTCGGCGAGGGGTCACGCACCGCGAAGGCCAGGTACACGAAGTCGGCGTCGCGGCGGACGTCGAAGCGCAGCGACGCCTCCGCCGCGCCCCCGTCGGCCTCGGGCCACTCCTCGAGCGCGAAGCGCAGGGGACCCCATTCGCCGAGATCGCCGTCGACGGTCACCGGAACCGTCGTGCGGGGAACCGGAAACCGCCGGTCCGGAACCAGCCAGCTCGTGTTCTCGACCGAGACGGGCGCGCCGTCGATCTCCGACTCCACGGTCCAGTGGGCGAGGCTCGGCGTGAGCTCCTCCAGCGGCACCGGCGCGTGGGCGCGCAGCGACACCGCCACGACGTCGCTTCCGCGCGCGGGCAGCGTACGCGTCGCCGACCGGGGCGACACGTCGAAGTCGGGGCTGAGATCGAAGCGGGCCCGGACCGTCACCGGGCGCTCGGTGGGATTGGCGAGCGCGAAGCGCTGCTCGCCGGCGCGGAAGCGCGCGCCCGCGACCTCCAGTGGCTCGGTCGTCACGACGCGGTCGAGCCTCGTCACGAGCTCGCGCTCCTCCAGGGTGCGGACGTCGGCGCCCTGGATCCCGTCGAGCATCAGGTTCGCGACGACGGGCCCGTCCCCGGTCATCGTGACCAGCGCCACGTGGTCGAACTCGCCGCGGGCGATCCCGCGCAGCCGGCTGACCCCCCCGGCGGTGGCCAGGGTGATGTAGTCGCGTCCGTGCCGGACGTGCTTCGTGTAGCGGTGGAAGTGGCCCGCGAAGACCGTGTAGGGGCGATCGCCGAGCAGCTCCTCCACGCGATCCCAGTCGCGGTGCTCGCCCGGCGTGTCCCAGAAGGGCTGGTGCAGGAACACGAAGGTCCAGCGCGCGTCGGCGTTCTCGGCGAGCACGCGCTCGGCGAAGCGCATCTGCTGCTCCGGCTGGTCACCGCCCTCGACCGGGTGGCCCGGATTCCAGTAGCTCGAGATCAGCTCGCTGTTCAGCACCAGGAACAGCACGTCGCGGTAGCGGAAGAAGTAGTAGGAGGGACCGAAGCGGCGGCGCCAGTCGCGCGCCATCACCGGGTTGGCGTAGTCGTGATTGCCCGGCACGTAGAAGAAGGGCATGGAGAGCTGCGCCACGAGAGCGTCGAACTCGTCCCACATCGCCGGCAGGTCCGCCTCGTCCTCGGCTCCCTCGACGAGATCGCCGATGCTGACCACGAAGTCCGGTCGCAGCCGATCGATCGCCGTAACGGTGCGCGCGAACACGCCCTCCCGGTGGCCGCCCGTGCGGTCGCCCACCACGACGAAGGAGAACTCGCCCGGATCGCGGGCGAGGTCCAGCCCGGTCCACGGGGTGGCGGAGCCCGTCGTCTCCACCTCCACGGGCGCCGGACCCTTCCAGCACGCGAGCGGAGCCAGGGCGCACAGCAGGCCCGCGACGGTGCGCATCCCTTGCTGCACCACCGGCCTAGCGCAGCCAGTCCACCGGCTCGTGCACGCCGGCGGCGACGTCCGCGAGGCACTCCTCCAGGCTGCCCCAGGCGAGAGAGCGCTCCTTGCCGCGCAAGGTGAAGAAGTAGAGGTCGTTCTCCTCGATGATGCCGTTCCCACCGTGGATCTGGTGGGCGAGCATCGTCACTTCGGGCGCGGTCCGCGACGCCGAGGCCTTCGCCAGCGCCACCTGCGCGGCGCTGGCGCGCCCGCGGTCGAGGGCGAACAGCGCCTCGTAGGCGAGGTGACGGCTCGACACCACCTTGATCGCCATGTTCGCCGCGTGGTGCTTGACCGCCTGGAAGCTCCCGATCGGGCGGCCGAAGGCCTCACGCACCGAGGCGTAGGCGACCGTCTGGTCGAGGGCCTGCCCGGCCGATCCGACGCACTGGAGCGCGGCGAAAGCGCGCCCGAGGAGCAGCAGCGCGGCGACCGCCTCGCGTCCGGCGACGCGCTCGGCCGGGGCACCGCGGTAGGTCACGGCCGCCGCCGGCGTGCGCCCGATCGTGCGCAGCGCCCGGCAGGAGACGCCCGGGCCCTGGGCGTCGACGAGACACAGCGCCGGCGCGCCGGCGTCGCGCACCGCCACCAGGTGCCGGCTCGCGAACTGCCCGTAGTCGACGAAGCGCTTCTCGCCCGAGAGGCACCCATCCTCGAGGGAGAGGGCGATGCGGCCGAAGTCGTCGTCGGCCTCGAGCACGGCCGGCACCGGCAGGATCCTTCCCGCCAGGAGGTCCTCGAGCAGGGCCTCGCTGCGCGGGCCCGGCGCGAAGCGCTCGAGGGCGACACCGCAGGCGAGCACCTCCATCAGCGGCACGATCGCCGCCCGCCGCGCCAGCTCCTCCACCAGGATGCCGGCGTCGACCAGCGATCCGCTGCCGCCGCGCGTCTCGGCGAAGGGCAGCGCGAGCCAGCCCTGATCGCAGACCCCCTTCCAGAGCGCCTCGTCCCAGTGCTGATCGCGCTCGAGGGCGCGGATGCGGTCGAGCGGCACTTCGGAGCGCAGATACTCGCGCACCGTGTCGCGCAAGAGCTCCTGGGTCGGGTCCAGATCGAGATTCACGACTCCGCTCCCCTCCGGCCCGCTGCGCGCGGTCTGCGGCCGCCTGCGTTCATGCGCTTCGTTCTCCGCTGTTCACCGCGGCAAGCCCAGTCCGGCGCCGGCGATGATGTCGCGCATCACCTCGTTGGTGCCACCGCCGAAGCGGAAGATCGGCGCGATGCGGAAGGCCCACTCCATCCGCCCCTCGGCCGGCGCCAGCTCCCCGTTCTCCTTCGACAGCGCGCCGTAGCGACCGAGCAGGTCCATCGCGGTGTTGGCGATGCGCGCGCGCAGCTCGGTGCCCGACACCTTCGCCATCGACGCCTCGGCGATCGGGGTCCCGCCCTTCGAGATGATCCAGGCGTTGCGCAGTGCGAGCGCGCGGTGCTCGTGGAGGTCGAGGGCGAGCTCGGCGAGCCGGCGCCGGACGACCGGGTCGGCGAGCCGCTCGGGCCGCTCCTCGGCCAGGTGCGCCACGAGCTGATCGTACAATCGCGCCAGGGCGCCGGTGGCCGCGAGTCCCACGCGCTCGTGGTTGAGGGCGTGCATCACGATGCCCCAGCCGCGGTTCAGGCCGCCGACCAGGTTCCCGACCGGGATGCGCACGTCGTCGTAGAAGGTCTCGCAAGTGTGGCCGCCGTACATCGCGTGGAGCGGGCGGATCGTGAGGCCCGGCGCGTCGGTGGGAACCACCAGCACGGAGATTCCCTGGTGCTTCGGGAGGTCCGGATCGGTGCGCGCGGCGAGCCAGATGTGGGTGGCCACGTCGGCGAGGGAGGTCCAGATCTTCTGGCCGTTGATCACCCACTCGTCGCCTACGCGCACCGCGCGCGTGCGCAGGGCCGCGAGGTCCGTGCCCGCGTTCGGCTCGCTGTAGCCGATCGCGAAGGTGTAGTCCCCGTTCCAGATCCCCGGGAGCCAGCGCTTCTTCTGCTCCTCGCTGCCGAAGTGCTGGATCGACGGCCCGATCGAGGTGTAGGTGAGGTTGCCGTAGGGCATGCCCCAGTACTCCATCTCCTCGACGAACAGGAACTGGTACAGGAGGTTCTTGCCCTGGCCGCCCTGCTCCACCGGCCAGCACATGCGGGCCCACCCCTTCTCCTCCAGGGCCGTCCGGAAGCGCGCCAGCTCGGGGCCACCGGCGCCGTAGCTGGCGGCGTACTCGGCCAGCAGCTCGGGGGTACGCCATTCGCGGATGAAGGCGCGCAGCTCCTCGACGAAGGCCTGGTGCTCCGGCTCCCATTCGAAGTCCATCGACGCCTCCAGTCTGCGCGCCTCATTGTGGCAGAATGCCGGCGCCGTGTCCGCGCACCTCGAGCTGCCCTCCGACCATCCCCACGTCGCGCTGGTGACGATCGACCGGCCCGAGCGCGCGAACTCCCTCGACCCGCCGACCTTGCGCGAGCTGGCCGCCGCGTGGGAGCGGATCGCCGGCGACGACGAGATCCGCTGCGCCGTGCTCACGGGCGCGGGCGAACGCGTGTTCTGCGGCGGCATGGACATGCGGACCACGATCGCCGCCTCCCAGGCGCTGGCCCGCGGCGAGCGCATCGACCCGGCCGACTTCGAGGGACTGCGAGCGGTCCGGACCGCGACGCTCGCCGGCTTCGATCTCGACACGCCGCTCGTCTGCGCGGTGAACGGCCACGCACGCGCGATCGGCTGCGACATCCTGCTCGCCGCCGAGATCCGCTACGCCGCGCCCCACGCCACCTTCGCCCTGGAGGAGGTGGCGCGCGGCCTCTACCCGACCGGGAACGCGACGGTGATGCTGGCGCGTCAGATCGGCTGGGTGCACGCGAACGAGATCCTGCTCACCTCGCGCCCGATCGACGCGCAGCGCGCCGCCGAGATCGGGCTCGTGAACCGCGTCGTGCCCGCCGACGCGCTGCTCGACACCGCCCTGGAGACCGCCGACGCGATCGCCGCCAACGCGCCGCTCGCCGTGCGCGCTACCCGTCGGGGTGTGCGCGCGCTGCTGCACCGCTCGCTGGAGGAGGCCTACGTCCTCCAGGAGGAGCTCGGTCTGCCGCTGCGCCGCAGCGAGGACGCCGCCGAGGCCACGCGCGCCTTCGCCGAGAAGCGCGCGCCGGTGTGGAAGGGCCGCTGAGCGCGGCCCGCGGACCTGGGGCCGCCGAGACCCAGCCCCTCGGAGGCCACCCATTCGACTTCGCGCGGCTTCGCCTCGCTGCGCGCGGCCTGTGGCCGCTTGCGGTCAGAGCGGCAGCGGGTGGAAGGTCAGCGCGACGCGGTAGGCCATGAAGGAGATGGTCTGGGCGACGCCAGCGGCGGCGTAGGCCAGCTCCTCGGGGATCTCCTCGATCACCACGATGCCGCGCACCGCTTTTCGGTCGGCCGCGAGGTGCTTCCGGACCCAGCCGATCCGCGCCAGCATCTCGGGCATCAGCGTGTCGACGTCGCGCAGGTCGGGCACCGACACCACCACGAAGTCGCCGTTGGCGTCCCGGGCGAGCAGGTCGATCGAGCCCACGGGGGTGCGGAAGTCGACGCCGACGACGTCCTTCTTCGCGTCCCGGTAGAGCGCCAGGTCGCGCGCGATCAGGGCGGGCTGTTCGGCGACCAGCGTCCGCACCTGGGCCGCCGAGAGATGGAACACCGCCGGACCCGGCTCGGGCTCCAGGCTGCGGCGCGCCTTCGGCCGCGCGGGCATGGGATGCCTCGGCTCCTGGGCGGAGACCGGAGGCTTCGGGGGGTGGACGAGCGCCGGGCGCTTCGGCTCCTCGGCGTGGCGCGCGCGCTGGAGGTCGGCCGCGGAGGACGGGTCGACCGCCTCGGCCAGCACGTCCACCTCGCCCAGCTCCACGTCCACCTCGAGGTCCGAGTCGTCTTCGTCCGCGGCGCGCGAGGCCGAGGGCGGGGGCAGGTGGTCGGGCTCCGAGTGCCTGGGGCCCTCGGGCACGCTGGCGAACACGCGCCGTCCGCAGCTCGGACAGGCCGATCGCCCGTCCTCGAAACGGGTGTTGCACGCCTTGCAGAGCAGCATTCCGGGGTCATCGGCCGACCGGCAGCTTTCCTGAAACCAATATGCAACGAGGGGCTCCCGGTGGTATCAGGAGGTGATGCCGGAATCCCCCTACCACACGTTGTCGATCACCCGGGACGGCCCGGAGGGGGGCGTGGTCACCGTCACCCTGGACCACCCCCCGATGAACCTGCTGGACCTCGCCCTGATGGGCGATCTGGACCGTCTGGGCCGGGAGCTGGAGGGCGATCCCTCCGCCCGCGCGGTCGTGTTCCAGAGCGCGAATCCCGACTACTTCATCGCCCACGCCGACGTGGAGCTGATCCAGCGGCTGCCGGCGGAGGCGCCGCCCCGATCGAGCGAGCTGTCCTTTTTCCACGGAATCGTCGAGCGCTATCGGACACTCCCGTGTGTGACGATCGGCGCGATCGAGGGGCGGGCCCGGGGCGGGGGCAGCGAGTTCCTGCTCTCCCTCGACCTGCGTTTCGGCGCTTGGGGAAGCTGCATCCTGGGCCAGCCCGAGGTGGCGCTCGGGATCCTGCCCGGCGGCAGCGGCACCCAGCGGCTGCCGCGCCTGATGGGCCGGGGCCGGGCGCTGGAGGCGATCCTGGGCTGCGCCGACTTCGACGCCGAGCTGGCCGAACGCTACGGCTGGATCAACCGGGCGCTGCCGGCCTCCGAGCTGCGGACCTTCGTCGCGGACCTGGCGGCGCGGATCGCCTCCTTCCCCCGCGAGGCGGTGGCGCTGGCGAAGCGCAGCGTGGACGCCGCCGAGGGCACCACCCGGGAGGGCCTGCTCGAGGAGGCCCACCTGTTCAACCAGCTGGTCGCCACTCCCGAGGCGCGCCGGCGGATGACCGCCTTCCTCGCGTCCGGCGGCCAGGATCCGAAGCAGGAGCTCGATCTCGAACCCGTCCTCGAGCAGCTGACCCGGAGCTGACGCCCTGCGATGACGGTGCGCCTCTACGCGATGACCTGCGGCTGGCTGTCCGGATCGCGCGGTCTCTTCACTCCGGGCGCCGAGGGGATCCTCCGGGTCCCCGTCCCCAGCTATCTGGTCGTGCATCCGCAGGGGCGCGTGCTCTTCGACACCGGCATGCACGTCGCCACTCAGACCGACCCGGCCGGTCGGCTCGGCAGGCTGGCGAAGGTGTTCGAGGTGATCTTCGCGCCGGGCGAGGAGATCTCCCGGCGGCTCGCCGCCCTCGAGGTGGACGCCGCGCGGGTGGACTTCCTGGTGAACTCCCACCTCCACTTCGACCACGCAGGCGGCAACGAGCAGATCCCGAATGCGCGCTGGGTGATCCAGCGGCGCGAGTGGGAGGCGGCTCGCGACCCGGAGCTCGCCGCCGCCAACGGCTACGCCGCCCAGGACTGGGACCACGGTCACGAGCGGCTGCTGGTGGAAGGAGAGCACGACCTGTTCGGCGACGGCTCGGTGGTGTGCCTGCCGACCTTCGGGCACACGCCGGGCCACCAGTCGCTGCGCGTGATCCTCGAGAGCGGTCCGGTGATCCTGACCGGCGACGCCTGCTACCTGCGCGAGACGCTCGAGACGCTCGCCCTGCCCGCCGTGCTGCACGACCGCGAGGCGATGCTCGCTTCCCTCTTGCGCCTGCGCTCCTGGCGGGACGCGGGAGCGCGCCTCTTCTACGGGCACGACCCCGAGCAGTGGCGCGACCTCCCGCCGTCCTTCGCGGTCGAATAGCAAGGAGGCCGGCCGACGCGCCGCGAGCCCCAGGCGAGCGAAGGCGGGCCCCCGCCGGGCTAGACCACGATCCGGTAGATCACGGTGCCGCGCGCGAAGACGCGGCGGTCGGCGGTGCTCGTCACCTCCACGTCGCTCCACAGGAGCTCGGCGTCGCGCTGAACGCAGCGCCCGTAGGCGACGAGGTCCACGCCCTCGGGCGGCGCCAGGATCTGCGCCTGGAGCGCCGGGGTGGAGGCCTTGTAGGGCCCGACCCCGGTCGTCGCCCAGGCGGCCATCGCGCCGGTCGTGTCGAGGAGCGCCAGGACGGCTCCCTCGTGCACGCCGCCCGAGGCGTCCGCGTTGGCCTGGCTCGCGGGCATCGCGATCCGCGACGTGCCGTCGCTCATGTGCTCGACGCGCAGGCCGCGCGCCGCCGTGTAGCGCATCCGGCCGACCCCCGGGCCCATCGGCCCCGGCTCGCTGCGCCCGTGATCGCCCGCGGCGCGGTACAGGTCGGCGGGCGCGGCGCCGAAGCGGGCGCGCACGGCGGCCGTGGCGTGGGCGATCGGCTTGCCGTCCTCGCGCGCGACGTCCACCTCGACGAAGCACATCTCCTTGCCGCGCCGCAGCAGCTGCGCGCGCGCCGACACGGTCTCGCCGATCGCCGCGGCGAGGTAGTTCACCTGGAGGCCGGCCGTGTGCCACGGACCCGACTCGGGGCCCAGGGCCGCGCGGGTGACGGCGTGCGCTCCGGTCACCGCCAGCGACGCGGCGCAGCCGCCGTGCAGCGCCTTTCCCGGGTTGGAGTTCTCCTCGCGGAAGGGCAGCGCCAGCAGCGCCGACTCCGCGTCGAGACTCTCGAGGACGACGCCGAGGGCTGCGGTGTAGCCGGAGGACGCGATCCAGCGCTCGACGAAGGCGGTGTCCATGGCTCGCTCCTTCCCGTGTTGCCGGCCGCTACCCGCGGTCCGGACGCAGGCAGGAATGGATCGATTCCTCGCCCGGAATCTGGCGCGCGAGCGTGCGGATCGCCCGCTCCGCGTCGCGCAGGCCGAAGTCGTGTGTGTGCATCTTCTCGACGGGCACCCGGCGCGACTCGAGCAGGCGGATCGCGCTGCGGTAGCCGCTGGAGGTGACGCCGATCGCGCCCTGGATCGACAGCTCCTTCATCACGATCTTGTCGGAGACGAACTCGGGGATCGCCCGGAACCCCTTCACACCGGCGAGCACGACCCGACCGCCGGGGCGGGCGAAGTCGAGGGCGTCTGCGACCGGAGCGGTCGCGTAGGAAGAGACGTCGATCACGACGTCGGCGCCCGCGCCGTCGGTGAGCTCGCGCACGCGTCGGCGGGCGTCCTCGTTGTCGACGTCGATCGTCGCGTCGGCGCCGAACTCGCGCGCGAGGGCGAGCTTGCCCGCGTCCGCCGCCAGTCCGGTCACCAGGATCCGGGAGGCGCCCGCCTCGCGACAGGCGATCACGCTGGCGAGGCCGCGCTGTCCCGGGCCGAGGATCAGCACGGTGTCGCCCGGGCCCGTGCGCGGCATCTCCACCGCCCAGCGGTAGCCCGCCCCGAGCGGGTTGAACATCACGGCGATGCTCGGGTCCAGGGAGGGGTCGATCCGGTGCACCACCGAATTGCGGTGCACGAACATGTACTGGGCGTAGGCGCCCCACAGCCCGGGCTCCTCGGAGAGCGGGATGTAGGAGTAGATGCGGCGGTCGCGGCACAGGTGGTAGCGCCCGGCGAGGCATGCCGGGCAGAAGCGGCAGGAGAGCATCGTCTCGACGGCGACACGGTCGCCGACGTCCACACCCCAGCGGCGTGCCGCGGCGTCGCCGATCCGCTCGATCACGCCCAGGGGCTCGTGGCCCGGCACCACCGGCATCGGCGTCCGCAGCAGCCCCTCGAACTGCTCGTAATCGCTGCCACAGATGCCGCAGGCCTCGATCCGGAGCAGCGCCGACTCGTCGTCGATGTCGGGGATCGGCAGATCGCGCGGCTCGAGCGTCCGCACGCCGGTCTGCACCATCGCCAGCGTCTTCGAAGGGGCCACGGCCGGGGCATTGTACAGGGGTCGGCGCGGCGGGTCGGCCGCCGCCCGGCGAAGGCGCGGCCGAGGGAGGGTCATCGGGCTAGCTTCGCCGCGATGAGCGCGCTCGAGATCGGCGTCACGCCCTGGGAATTCCCGGTCTCGGGCGACGCGCAGCGCCTGTGCGCTCAGGCCGAGCGCGCCGAGCAGCTCGGCTTCCACTCGTTCTGGCTGCCCGAGGGTCACTTCGGCCGGCCCACCGCGATTCCCCAGCCGCTGCTCTGGCACGCGGCGATCGCCGCTCGGACCCGGCGCCTGCGCCTCGGCACCACGTCCTATCTGTTGCCGATCCGCAAGCCGCTCCAGGTCGCGGAGGAGGTGGCGGTGCTCGACCGCCTGTCGGAAGGGCGCGTGATCCTGGGCGTCGGCCGCGGCTTCCGCCGCTCCCTCTTCTCCGCCTTCGAGGTCGATCCGGCCAGCAAGCGCGACCTGTTCGAGGCGGCCCTCGCCGTGATGTGCGACGCCTGGGCCGGGAATCCCGTCGCGCCCGAGGGCGACTCGCCGGGCGTGCCGGCGCAGCTCTCTCCCCTGCCCGTCCAGCAGCCGCACCCGCCGATCTGGGTGGCCGCCTTCGGACCGAAGGCCCTCGAGCAGGCGGGCCGCCTCGGCCTGCCCTATCTCGCCTCGCCGATCGAGACCGAGGCGACGCTCGTCGCCAACTATGCCGCTCATCGCGAGGCGCTCGCCCAACACGGCCACGACGCCGAAGCGCTCCCCGTGCCGATCATGCGCACCGTGTTCGCGCACCCCGACTCCGCCGTCGTCGGTCGCGTGCGCGACGCCCTCCAGCGGCAGGCCCTGTCGATCGGCCGGGAGTCCGCGCTGCGGCGAGTGGCTCCGGCCGGAGCCGAGGAGTTCGCGATCTTCGGGGAGCCGGCCCGGGTACGCGATGAAGTGTCGCGCTGGCGCGAGAAGCTCGGGGTGACCCACCTGATCGTCCGGACCCAGGTGCCCGGCGCCGACGAGCGGGAGCTGCTCCGCGCGCTCGACGCGCTGGCGGAGCTTTGACCCTCGGCGCGCGCGTCCTGCCCGGGGGAGCCGGCGGCGAGCCCGCCTCGCCCGAGGTGATTCTGGACGCCTTCCTGGCCTGGGTGGCCGCCCAGGGCCTCGCGCCCTACGCGGAGCAGGAGGAGGCGATCCTCGAGCTGCTCGCGGACCGCCACGTCGTGTTGTCCACGCCGACGGGCTCGGGGAAGTCCCTGGTCGCGCTGGCGCTGCACTTTCGCGCGCTGTGCCGCGGCGAGCGCTCCTTCTACACCGCGCCGGTGAAGGCCCTGGTGAGCGAGAAGTTCTTCGCGCTGTGCGAGGAACTCGGGGCCGACCGCGTCGGCATGCTGACCGGCGACGCCAGCATCAATCCCGGCGCGCCGGTGATCTGTTGCACGACCGAGGTGCTCGCGAACATGGCACTGCGCAGCGGCGAGGCCACCGACGCCCCGTGCGTCGTGCTCGACGAGTTCCACTACTACGACGATCCCGAGCGCGGCCTCGCCTGGCAGCTTCCGCTGCTCGTCCTGCGCCACAGCCAGTTCCTGCTGATGTCGGCGACGATCGGCAACACCGCCGAGATCGAGGAGGCACTCAGCGCCTTCACCGGCCGCGAGACCGCCCACGTGCACTCGGACGTGCGGCCGGTTCCGCTCGACTTCGAGTACCGCGAGACGCCGCTGCACGAGACCCTCGAAGACCTGGTGCGTCGCGACCTGGCGCCGGTGTACGTCGTGAACTTCACCCAACGCGAGTGCGCCGAGCTGGCCCAAGGCACCACCAGCGCGAACCTGGCCTCGCGCGAGCTGCGCGGCGCGATCGCCGGCGAGATCGGCGACTTCCGCTTCGACACCGCCTACGGCCGCGACGTGAAGCGCTTCCTGGCGCACGGCATCGGCGTGCACCACGCCGGACTGCTCCCGAAGTACCGCCTGCTCGTGGAGCAGCTGGCCCAGCGGGGCCTCTTGCGGGTGATCTTCGGCACCGACACGCTCGGCGTGGGCGTGAACGTGCCGATCCGGACGGTGGTGCTCAACCGGCTTTCGAAGTTCGACGGGGAGAAGGTCGGGATCCTGCGCGTGCGCGAGTTCCAGCAGATCGCCGGTCGCGCCGGCCGCAAGGGCTTCGACGACCGCGGCTACGTCGTCTGCCAGGCACCCGAGCACGTGATCGAGAACCGGCGTCTGGAGGAGAAAGCGCGCACCGGGGGCCGGCGCAAGGCGACGAAGAAGAAGCCGCCGCCGCACTTCGTGCCCTGGAACGAGGAGACCTTCGAGCGGCTGGTGCGGCGCCCGCCCGAGCCCCTGCGCTCGCGCTTCGAGGTGAGCCACGGTCTGCTGCTGGCGGTGCTCCAGCGCCCGACCGGGGCCGACTACTCCTCGGCGATCCGCCTGGTGAACCGCTCCCACGAGAGCGAGGTCTCGAAGGCGCGCCAGCGGCGGCGCGCCGCCGCGCTGTTCCGCTCGCTGGTCTCCTCGGGCGTGCTGGAGCTGGTGCGCGAGCCCGGTGGCGGGCGCAGCGTGCGCGTCGATCCGGATCTCCAGAGCGACTTCGCACTCCACGACACGCTGTCGCTCTATCTCGTCGACGCGGTCCTGGCCCTCGACCCGGCCTCTCCCAGCTACGCGCTCGAGGTGCTGAGCGCCGTCGAGGCCGTGCAGGAGAACCCGCGTCCGATCCTCGCCGAACAGACGCGGCGCGAGAGGGGCGAGCGGGTGGCGCAGTGGAAGGCGGAGGGCGTCGACTACGAGGAGCGGATGCGCCGACTCGAAGAGGTGACGTATCCGAAGCCCGAGGAGCGCTTCCTGCGCGAGACCTTCCGCCTGTTCGCCGAGCACCACCCCTGGGCCCGCGAAGAGGACGTGCGCCCCAAGGCGGTCGCCCGCGAGCTCGTCGAGGGCTGGGTCGGCTTTCGCGACTACGTGAAGCAGCTCTCGCTCGCGCGCAGCGAGGGGCTCCTGCTGCGCTACCTGAGCCAGGTGCACAACACGCTGGTGAAGACGGTTCCGCTGGCCGCGAAGACCGACGAGGTGTACGACGTGATCGCGTTCCTGCGGGCGACGCTCGCCGACGTGGACACGAGCCTGCTCGAAGCTTGGGAGGGGCTCGTGGCGCCCGGCCCCGCCGCGGAGCAGGCCGCACCGGGCGCCGCACTTCGCTTCGACCTCGCCCAGCAACCCCGGCTGCTCACCGCCCGGGTGCGCTCGGAGCTGCTCTCGCTGGTGAGGGCCCTCGTCGCGCAGGACTACGAGACGGCCGTCCGCTGGGTCCACCCGGAACCGGAGGACCCCTGGGACGCCGCGCGCTTCGCCGCCGCCCTGGAGCCCTTCCACGCCGAGTACGAGGCGATCCTGTTCACTCCCGAGGCGCGCCGCGCCCACCACACCCGGCTGGTGTCCGACGAGCCCCGACACTGGCGGGTGACGCAGACGCTCCTGGACCCTCGGGGCGACCACCTGTGGGCGCTGCACGGAGAGGTGGACCTACGTCGGGACCGCGATCCGGAGCTTCCTCTCGTTCGCCTGGTCCGCGTCGGTCCCTAGCCCGGCGGGAGCTCGCGTTCCGCTCGCCGCGCGTCGGCCGACTATCGAGTCGGCCCTAGCCCTGTCCTCCGGCGGCGCGGTCATCTTTCCGGGCTAGCATCCGTCGCCCATGGCACTCGACGTCGTCTGGCTGCTCGCGGGTCTGGCCCTGCTGATGATCGGAGGCGAAGGCGTCGTGCGCGGCGCCACCGGCATGGCGCGGACGCTCGGGGTATCGCCCCTGGTGATCGGACTGACCGTCGTCGCCTTCGGAACGAGCGCGCCGGAGCTGGCGGTGAACGTGATCGCCGCCTGGCAGGGACGACCCGCGATCGCCTTCGGCAACATCGTCGGCTCGAACATGGCGAACATCGGCGTGATCGTGGGGATCACGGCGATGATCCGGCCGATCCCGGTGAAGGGTGTCGTGATCGGGCGCGAGATCCCGATGATGCTGCTCGCCACGACGGCGATGGTGATCATGGGCTTCGACCGCGTCCTCGGAGTGGGAGCGGACACCTACGACCGGGCCGACGGCCTGCTGCTGCTGATGCTGTTCCTGGTCTTCCTCTACTACACGGTCGGCGACTTCGCGCGACAGCGCGCCCGACGCAGCGCCGAGCGCGCCGCCTCCGAGACGTTCGAGTCCGACGCGCCCGAGAGCCCCGCCACCAGCTCGCTGATGACCCTGCTCGGACTGATCGGACTGATCTGGGGCGCCGATCTGACGGTGGACTCCGCCGCCAGCCTGGCGCGCGAGTTCGGCGTTCCCGAGGTGATCGTCGGATTGACCGTGCTGGCCTTCGGCACCAGCCTTCCCGAGCTGGTGGCGTCGATGATGGCGACCCTGCGCGGCCATGCAGAGCTCGCGATCGGCAACGTCGTCGGATCCAACATCTTCAATCTGCTGCTGGTGTTCGGCGTGACCACGCTGGTGAGCCCGGTCGAGGTGCCGCCCGGCGGCCACTTCGACCTCGCCGTGATGGCGCTGCTCTCGCTGCTGCTCTTCGGCGTGTCGGTGACCCGCAGCGGCCAGATCATCCGCGGGGAGTCGATCGTGCTGCTGGTGACCTACCTCGGCTACCTGACCTGGCGCTCCCTGCAGGCCATGAGCTAGGAGGCCGCCGACGCGCAGCGAGGCGAAGCCGAGCGAAGGCGGGCCCTGCCGGGCTAGGAGGCCGCCTTGCGCCTTCCGCGCATCTCGCTCTCGATGCGCGTCTTCGAGGCCGCCCAGGAGCAGATCGGACATCTCCTCAGGTCGTGACCGCGCGCCGGGCACCAGGTGCGGCCGAAGAGGATGATCTGGAGATGGACCTTCCCCCAGCTCTCGAGGGCGAAGAGCTTCTTCAGGTCGCGCTCCACCTCCACCACGTTGCGCGCGCGAGAGAGACCCCAGCGGGCGGCGAGTCGATGGATGTGCGTGTCGACCGGAAAGGCCGGCACGCCGAAGGCCTGCACCATCACCACGCTCGCCGTCTTGTGGCCGACGCCCGGCAACGCCTCCAGGGCGGCCATGTCGGCGGGAACCCGCGACCCGTACTCGTCGCGCAGGATCACCGACAGGCCGTGGATCGCCTTCGCCTTCGCCGGCGCCAGCCCGCAGGAGCGGATCGTCCGCTCGATTTCCGACACGGACAGCTTCGCCATCGCGTCGGGCGTCGAGGCTCGTGCGAAGAGCGCAGGAGTCACCTGATTCACCCGCTCGTCCGTGCACTGGGCCGACAGCACCACCGCCACCAGCAGCGTGTAGGGGTCGACGTGGTCGAGCGGAATCGCCGCTTCGGGATGGAGCCGATCGAGGATCGCTTCGATCCGGCGCGCCTTCTCGGCGCGCGTCATCGCGAGGGGGCGCCGTCGGTCGCCTCTTCGACGCGCGCCATGAAGGCCACCAGGGTCGGCCGCTGCGCCAGGAGCTGCTGGGAGCCGGGGATCGAGCCGTTGCGCATCGTGAACAACATCGCGTACACGCCCAGATCCGCCATCGAGAGCCGATTCGAGTAGAAGAAGGGCCGCGCCCCGAGGAAGTTGACCAGGTCGTCCAGGCGCTGACCGATCTCGCGCAGGAGCCCCGTGATCGGTCGCTCCCAGGTACCGCCGGCGCGCAGCCAGGCCCCGAAGCGCCGCAGCGGTCCGCTCTTCTCCTCCTCGGGCGGCGCCGGGCGCTCGTCGCCGGCCAGGGGCAGCGTCAGGCCCTCGCCGATCGAGCGGCGGTACTTCATGAAGTACCAGAGGAAGGACTCGTCGGCCCAGTCCTCGAGCTGGCGCTGCTGGCTCGCGACGGTCGGGTCGGGTGACAGCAGCGGCGGCTCGGGGTAGCGGGCGTCGAGCGCGAACAGGATCCGCGTCGAGTCCTCGATCTTCTCGCCGTCGAGGTCGAGCACGGGCAGCGTTCCGCTCTTCGGGCTCCAGCGCTGGTAGTCCTCGATCGTGGTTGGCTCGACGTGATCGAAGGACAGACCCTTGTAGAGCAGGGCGCGCCGAACCTTCTCTGTGTAGGGGGCCCGGGCCGGGCCGTAGAGGGTGATCGTCACCGGGTGCTCACCGCTGCTGGCGTCGACCCCGGTCCTGGATACCGGCTCGGCGCGCGGCGACCGCGTCGGGCGTCACTTCGGACAGATGCTCTCGCGACAGGCGCTGCTCGAGCACCATGCCATCGGCGAAGGTTCCCGCATAGCCGCGGTCGATCATCTGCTTGTAGCGCAGCAGGGAGGGCGCGTCGCAGGAGAGCATGTCCTCGGCCAGCCGGCGGCAGGTGGGGAGCAGCTCCTCGGCGGGCACCACCCGGTTCACCAGACCCCAGCGCTCGGCCTGCTCGGCGCCCACGAAGTTGCCGGTGAAGGAGATCTCCTTGGCGCGTCCGATGCCGATCAGGCGCGGCAGCTTCTGGGAGAGTCCCCAGCCGGGCACGATGCCGACCCGGGCGTGGGTGTCGGCGAAGACCGCGTTCGCGCTGGCGATCAGCAGGTCGCAGGCGAGGGCGAGCTCGAAGCCCCCGGTGATCGCGTGTCCGTTGATCGCGCCGATGATCGGCGCGGAGAAGTCGCGGAGGGCGGCGAGCATCTCGTAGTCCGCGGCCCCGGAGCTCTCCAGCGGCCCGCTCGACAGCTCCTTCAGGTCGATGCCCGCCGAGAAGGCGCGCCCGGCTCCGGTGAGGATGGCGACGCGCACGTCGGCATCGGCCGCCAGCTCGCGAAAGGCGCGACCGATCGCCAGACGCAGCTCGGCGTTCAGCGCGTTGAGCGACTCGGGGCGGTTCAGTGTGACGGTGGCGATCCCGCCGGACTTCTCGACGAGCAGGACGGTCATGGGGACCCGGTGAAAGGGGGCGAGGATACCCGACTGGTGGCACCCTGCCCCGATGGCCGGAGGCCGCGACCGCAATCGGCGCGTCTACGACGTGGTGCGCCGGATCCCGAAGGGCCGCGTCGCGACCTACGGCCAGGTCGCGGAGCTCGCCGGCCTCGGCCCCCACGCGCGCCAGGTGGGCTATGCACTCTCGGCTCTCGGACCCGAGGTCCGCGTGCCCTGGCACCGGGTGCTCAACGCCGAGGGCCGGGTCAGCGCGCGCGCGGAGCCCGGCAGCGACCGCATCCAGCGCCAGCTCCTGGAGCGCGAGGGCGTGCGCTTCGACCTCGACGGGCGGGTCGACCTGGAGCGCTTCCGCTGGCGGCCGCGGCGCCCGTGAGGCGGTCACTGCTCGAAGCAGTAGAGGCGGAACCCGGTGTTGCAGCCGACCCCGCTGGCCTGGGTCCAGCCCCTGTTCGTGGCACTCGGACTCCCCTCAGATCCGCAGCAGGACCTTCCCCGTGGTCGCACGGCCTTCCAGCGCCCGATGGGCCTGGGCCGCCTCGGCGAGGGGGAACTCGGCGCCGATCCGGATGCGCAGACGGCCCGCCGCGATCGCCTCGAACACCGCTCCTGCGCGCAGCTCCAGCTCCTGACGCGTCCGCGTGTAGTGGGCGAGGGAGGGGCGCGTGACGAAGAGCGAACCGAGGCCGTTGAGGCGGTTCAGGTCGAAGGCCGGCACGGGCCCCGAGGACTGCCCGAAGAGCGCGAGCAAGCCGCGCGGCCGCAGGCAGGCCAGGCTGCCCTCGAAGGTGGTGCGGCCGACGGAGTCGTAGACGACGTCGACGCCGCGCCCGCCGGTGAGGCGACGCACCTCCTCGGCGAAGTCCACCTCCGTGTACCGGATCACGTGATCGGCGCCGGCCTCGCGGGCCAGGGCCTCCTTCTCGGCCGTCGAGCAGGTGCCGTAGACGGTGGCCCCGGCGACCTTGAGCAGCTGCACGATCAGCAGCCCGGCGCCGCCGGCGGCCGCGTGAACCAGCGCGGTGTCGCCGGGATTCGTGGCGCGCGTGCCGTGCACCAGGTAGTGGGCGGTCATGCCCTGGAGCATCGCCGCCGCGGCAGTGCGGTCGTCGATCGCTTCGGGGATCTTCACCAGGCTCGCCTCGGGCGCGAGCACGCCGGTGGCGTAGGACCCGGGCACCGCCGACCAGGCGACGCGATCGCCCTCGCCCACACTGCGCACCCCCTCCCCCACCGACTCCACGACGCCCGCCCCCTCCAGGCCGGCGACGAAGGGCAGCGGACGCGGGTACAGGCCGGTGCGGAAGTACACGTCGATGTAGTTCACGCCGCAGGCGCGCGTGCGCACGCGCACCTGCCCCGGGCCCGGCGCGGTCAGCTCCAGCTCCCGGAGCCCGAGCACCTCGGGCCCCCCGGTCTCGGTGACCTGGATCGCCTGGATCTTCACGGCCCCTCCTCCCTCGACTCCGGGGCGCGGTAGCGCGCCTGCTCGCGATCGTAGTCGTCGAAGCCCACGACCTCGCGCAGCTCGGCGAAGGAGAGCAGGCCCGCTGGCGTCTCTCCTCGGCCCAGGGCTCCGAGGGCGAGCTGCATGGCGCGCGTCGCCGCGGACAGCAGCGTGAGCGGATAGGCCGCGATCCGGTAGCCGAGCGCCTCCAGCTTCGTCGGCGCGAGCACCGGCGTGTCACCGCCCTCGACTAGGTTCGCCATCTGGGGCCGCTCGGTCGCGGCGCACACGCGCTCCATCTCGCTCTCGTCCCGCGGCGCCTCGACGAAGAGCAGGTCGGCCCCCAGGTCCTCGAAGGCGCGCGTGCGCCACAGCGCCTCGTCGAGGCCGTGGGTGGCGCGGGCGTCGGTGCGGGCCATCACCCAGATCGGCGCACCCTCCTCTCGCGCGTCGACGGCGGCGCGGATCCGGGCCAGCGCCTCGTCGCGATCCACCACCTGCTTGCCCCGCGTGTGACCGCAGCGCTTCGGCCACACCTGGTCCTCGATCATCACGCACGCGAAGCCGGCGTTCGCATAGCCCTCGACGGTGCGCTTCACGTTCATCGCGTTGCCGTAGCCCGTGTCGCCGTCGCCGATCACCGGAATGTCGACGGCGGCGCAGATGTTCCGCCCCTGGTCGAGCATCTCGCCGTAGGAGATCAGGCCGGTGTCGGGACGCCCCAGTCGGGTCGCCGAGACGGCGAAGCCGCTCATGAAGGTGAGCTCGAAGCCCGCCGCCGCCACCAGGCGCGCCGAGTGGGCGTCGAAGCAGCACGGCATCCGGTGGAGGCCCGGTCGCTCGAGCAGGCGGGCGAGCGCGGGGGCGGCACGCATCCGCGGCAGTGTATCACCGGAGCGCGACGCGATACGTTTGCGCGTCCCGTGCCGCGCCCGATCGACGAGCTGCTCGCCCTGCTGGACCTCGAGGCCCTCGAGGTGAACCTGTTTCGCGGGCAGAGTCCGTCCGAGGGCTGGCAGCGCGTGTTCGGCGGGCAGGTGCTCGGTCAGGCGCTGATGGCCGCCGATCGCACCGTGGATGGCGACCGGAACGCGCACTCCTTCCACGCGTACTTCCTGCGGCCGGGCGAGATCGGGCGGCCGATCCTCTACCAGGTCGACCGCACCCGCGACGGGCGCTCCTTCACCACGCGGCGCGTCACGGCGATCCAGCACGGGCGCGCGATCTTCCACCTCGAGGCGTCCTTCCACCTCGGCGAGCGCGGGCCCGAGCACCAGTCCGAGATGCCCGACGTGCCCGGCCCCGAGCGCCTGCGCCGCTGGGAGGAGCGGCTGGCGCCGCTGGCGGCGCGCATGGGAGAGCGCGCGGCCTGGTTCCTGCGCGACCGCCCGATCGACATCCGCCACGTCACCGACGTGGACCCGGTGAACCCCGAGAAGCTCCCGCCACATCTCGACGTGTGGATCCGCGTCGACGGGGCGCTCCCCGGCGATCCGGCGCTGCACCGGTGCCTGGTCGCCTACGCCTCGGACATGACCCTGCTCGACGCCGCCGGCCTGCCCCACGCGCTCGACGCGATCGCGAGCGGCTACCAGCTCGCGAGCCTGGACCACGCGATGTGGTTCCACCGCCCGTTCCGCGCCGACGAGTGGCTGCTCTACAGCCAGGAGAGCCCGTCGGCGGCGGGGGGCCGGGGCTTCGCGACCGGGCGTCTGTTCACGCGCGACGGCCGGCTCGTCGTCTCCGTGGTACAGGAGGGCCTGATCCGGCCGGTCGAGGGCGCGTGAAACCTGTTCTATCCTCGCGCGCCACCCCAGGAGGTCCCCCATGCGCGAAGCCGTCATCGTCGAAGCCGTCCGCACGCCGATCGCCCGGGGCAAGCCGGGGGTGGGTGACCTGTCGAGCTTCCATCCGGGCACGCTGCTGGCGAAGGTGCAGGACGCGGTCGTCGAGCGCGCCGGGGTCGATCCCGGCCAGATCGAGCAGGTCGTGGGCGGCTGCGTCACCCAGGCGGGCGAGCAGTCGAACAACATCACGCGCGTGGCCTGGCTCTCGCGCAACAAGGGCTGGCGTACCGGCGGCACCACCGTCGACACCCAGTGCGGCTCGGGCCAGCAGGCCAATCACATCATCTCGGCCTTCATCCGCGCCGGCTCGATCGACGCCGGCATCGCCTGCGGCGTCGAGGTGATGAGCCACGTGGGTCTCGGCGCCAACGTGATCCACGGGCCCGGCTATTTCCAGCCGCCCGAGTGGGGCTGGGATACCGCCCCCGATCAGTTCACCCACGCCGAGCGAATCGCGCAGAACCGCGGCATCACGCGGGAGGACGTCGACCGCCTCGCGCTCTCCTCCCAGGAGCGCGCGATGCGCGCCCGCGACGAGGGGCGCTTCCAGCGCGAGATCCTCCCCATCGAGGCGCCGGTGCTCGGCGCAGACGGCCAGCCGACCGGCGAGACGAAGACGGTCACCGCCGACCAGGGCATCCGCGCCAGCACCCTCGAGGGGCTCGCCAAGCTCAAGCCGGTGTCGGAGGGCGGCGTCCACACCGCCGGCAACTCCTCCCAGATCTCCGACGGCGCGGCGGCGGTGCTGTGGATGTCGGCCGACAAGGCGCGCGAGCTCGGGCTCCGGCCCCGCGCGCGGATCGTGGCCGACGTCGTGGTCGGCACCGACCCCTACTACCTGCTCGACGGCCCGATCGACGCCACCCGGGAGATCGAGCGCAAGACCGGAATGAAGGTCTCGGACTTCGACCTGGTGGAGATCAACGAGGCCTTCGCTTCGGTGGTGCTCTCCTGGGCGAAGGTGTTCGACGCCGACCTCTCGAAGGTGAACGTGAACGGCGGCGCGATCGCCCTCGGCCACCCGGTCGGCTGCACGGGCGCGCGGCTGATCGTGACCGCGCTCCACGAGCTCGAGCGGCGCGACGCCACCACCGCCTTCGTCACCATGTGCTGCGGCTCCTCGGTGGGCACGGGCACCATCATCGAGAGGCTCTAGATCATGGGCTCGCTGGACGGAAAGGTGGCGGTGATCACCGGCGCCGCGAACGGGCTGGGGAAGTCCCACGCCCTCGAGCTCGCCCGCCAGGGCGCGCGGATCGTGGTGAACGACATCGGCACCAGCGTCGACGGCGCCGGCCGCGACGAGAGCGCCGCCCGCGCCGTGGTCGAGGAGATCGAGAAGATGGGCGGCCAGGCGGTTCCCCACTTCGGCGACTGCGCCGACTGGAACGACGCCCAGGCACTGGTCAAGACCGCCGTGGACACCTTCGGCGACCTCGACATCCTGATCTGCAACGCCGGCTTCACCCGCGACGCGGTGATCTTCAACATGAGTGAGGAGGACTTCGACAGCGTGGTGCGAGTGCACCTCAAGGGCCACTTCGCGCCGATGAAGTTCGCCTCGATCTACTGGCGCGAGAAGAGCAAGCGCGAGGGCGGCCCCGTGTACGCGCGGGTGATCAGCACCGCCTCCGAGTCGTTCCTGTTCGGCACGCCGGGCCAGCCCAACTACGCCGCCGCCAAGGCCGGCATCGTGTCGCTCACCATGGGCACGGCCAAGGTGCTGCTCAAGTACGGCGGCACCGCCAACGTGGTGATGCCGCGGGCGCGCACGCGTATGACGCTGCGCGGCCCCTTCGGCGGCATGTTCGAGGCCCCCGCCGAGGGCTTCGACAACATGAATCCGGGCAACAGCTCGCCGCTCTTCGCCTACCTCGCGAGTCCCGAGGCCCAGAACATCACCGCCCAGCTCTTCATCGTCTGGGGGAAGCAGGTGGTGGTGATGAAGCGCCCGGCCCACGGCGACACCTTCGACAGCGACCAGGCCTGGACCGTCGAGGGCCTGCACCAGAAGCTCGGCCCCCACTTCGAGAAGCAGAAGCCGATCGTCGACGGCTACCCGCTGCCCGAGGTGTAGCGGGCGACGGTCTCTCGGCGAGAAGGCCGACTCGACAGTCGGCCGACGCCCACCACGGCGAGGCCGAGCGAAGGTCATCGGACTAGCTTGACCCTTGGTCGCACAAGTGGTCGAATTGCCGGATGGGACCCGTCCGCGCTCCGAGGCACCCCGCGCTCGTCGTTCTGGTGGGCCTGCTCCTCGGATGCGCTGGAACCCCCGACAACGAGATCGCTCCCGGCCACGAGGGAGCCCCGGGCGTCCACCGCTTCCTCGTGTGCGCCCCGAATACTGCGCTCGCCCTGCCTGCGGAGCTCGGGGACGGTGCGGCTGCGCTGCGGGCGGGGATCGAGGAATACCTGCTCCAGCACGATCGCGAGGTGGAATGGGTCGACCTCTACCAGGGAAAGCACCTGTTGAGGAGGGCGCTCGACCGCGCGAAGGAGGAAGGCAGGGCCGACGAGGCGCCCGCGCTGTTCGCGGAGGAGCTCTCCCAGCACTTCGACTTCCAGGTGCTCGTGGTGCCGTCGATCCTGGTCCAGCGGGTGCGCACCCGGAACAGCTGGGCGTCCTGGGACGGCGTGAAAAGGCGCATGCGGACGTTGAACGCTCCAAGAGGCCCGTCCGGACGCGGACAGAGCACGCTGGCCGAGGGCATCGCGCACGGGGGCATCTCGGGAGACATGCTGGTGACGTCGGTCCACGTCGTGATCTTCTCGCCCGAGGGCGAGAAGATCTTCGAGGGTCGCGGCGGACTGGAGTTCCTTCACGACATCGACCTGTCGGCCGTCGACAAGTCGTCCACCTTCGAGCTGAGCATGCGAGACGATCTGTTCACCGAGCGCGAACTACTGCAAGAGGGCATCGGGATCGCGTTCACCCCGTACCTGCCGCCTCGAGGACGCTGAGCGCGTGCTCCGGCGCGTCGTTCCCCTGGCTCTCGCCGCGCTCACCGCAACGGCCTGCGCCGGCCTCCCGGTCCCTCGATCCCAGCTGGAAGGATGGTACGAAGTCGAGACCTCGGGGGTCCGGATCCTGGCGGATGGGGGGCCGGAAAGGCTCCGCGAGGTCGCGGCGGATCTCACCGCCTTCGACGCGGCCTTCGCCTATCTGTTCGGACGACGGATCGAGCCGACGGTTCGTACCAAGATCTGTCTGATCGGAAATCCGAGACTCGCCGACCGCTTCCACCTCGGACGAGGGGTCGAGGGGTTGGCTCTCGTGACCCTCGAAGGCGCGTTCGCTCTCGTCCGACTGCGTCCGAACTCAGCACAGACGCGCATCACACTCTTTCACGAGTACACACACCTGCTGCTCGCGAGAAACCGGCGAACGCCGCTTCCGCGCTGGTACAACGAGGGCCTTTCCGAGTACTTCAGCACGCTCGGCAGGCGCGACGGCGCAGTGGTCGTGGGAGCCGTACCCGGGAATCGGCTCGAGTGGCTGGCGGCTCGCGGTCCGATGCCTCTCGACCGCCTCTTCGACAGCATCGAGGAACGGCAACCGCAGGAGATGCTCGACTTCTATGCGACCTCCTGGGCGCTCTCCCACTATCTCATGGCGACGCCGACGGGTCGTCGCGCACTGGCCCGCTTCTCGGACGACCTCGCGCACGGTGCGGCGGTCGAAGAGGCCAGACGGGCCGCCTTCGAACGCACCTGGGAATCGCTCACCGAGGAGCTGTCGGCCCACATCGACCATCTGGTTCGAGGCTTCGACGCCGAGGCGGCTCTCGAGTCGGACCGCATCGCGATCGACGAGCCACCCGCACCGCACCCGCTCACCGCGGGCGACGCGGCGTTGGAGCTCGGAGTCCTCGCGCTGGCGCTGGCCGACGAAGGAGAATCGGAGCACAACCTGCACGTCGCGCGCGCTCTGCTCGAGGCCGCGCTGGCGGATGATGACGAAGATGGGCGCGCCCGAGCGGCCCTGGCGCGAGCGCGCGCGCTGGAGGGCGAGCTAGCGGTTGCCGAGGAGACGATCTCGATCGCACTCCGCAACACACCCGACGATACCGAGGTGCTGCTTCGGGCCGGTCAGGTCGCTCTTTCCGCCGAGGAACCGGGACTCGCCGAGGCGCGCTTCCGCAGCGCCTTGTCACTGGACGAGTCCTCCGCAGCAGCGTGGTTCGGGCTCGGGCGCTCCCTCGCGCGGACGGATCGGTCGAAGGCAGCGCTGGCGGCCCTCGAGCGCGCGCGAGCGCTCGCCTGGAGCGCCTCCCTCGACGTGGAGATCGCCAGGCTCCTCCTCGAAGCCGCCCGGCAGGACGAGGCCTTCGCGCTCTTGTGGCCCCTCACGCAGGACCCCCACGGCGGTCGCGCCTCCGAGGAAGCCCGCGACCTCTTGAGCGAGGCGGGCTTGATGCCGGAAGCGCCCTAGGCCGATCGCCATCGGCGAGCAGGACCTCGATGCCACGGCACCAAGGGGACACGCCTCGGACGCGCTCCAGGCGGGCTGGGGCGCCTGATAGCGGGAGAGCCGCACGAGAATGGCCGCGCGGGCCGCACCTCCCAGTGGACCTGGATGGACGCGGAGCGTGAGGCGGCGCAGGAAGCTCCTCGACACCCTGCCCGGCGAGATGCCGCACCCGAGGTCTGATCCGCCTCGGATCGGCTCTCTGCGGAATCGTTTGTCTTTCGAGTCCCGCTCGTGATAAGAGCGGGTTGACCTTCGGGGGCGCCCCCTCGGAGGCGACGGGGATGCGGATGCACGCGGTCGCCATCGTCGCGGCGCTGGTCCTGATCGAGTACATGGTGTTCGTGTGGAAGACGGGGCAGGCCCGGGGCCGCCACGGGGTGCCCGCTCCCGCCACGGTCGGACATCCGATCTTCGAGCGCTGGTACCGGGTGCAGATGAACACGGTCGAGCAGCTCGTGATCTTCCTGCCCGGGCTGTGGTTGTTCGCGACCTACGTGAGCGCGAACGGCGCGGCGGCGCTCGGTGCGGTGTTCCTGGTCGGACGCGCCCTCTTCGCGCGGGGCTATGTGAGCGATCCGGCGCGCCGCGGGCCCGGGTTCGTGCTCACCTATCTCCCGAACGCGGTTCTGGTGCTCGGGGGCTTGCTGGGCGCGCTCCTATCCGGCCGGTGATCCGCCGGTAGCCCGAGGCCCCCACGGGGGTCTCGTCGCGAGGGCGCAGGTCTGTCGCAACACGCGACGCCTTTTCGGCGCTCGCGGCCACCCATCGATATACTGGCCCGCCTCCGCGGGCTCCGCGGTTTCCATCCCGCGCGGTGCCCGCGCGGATCTCTTTCTCCGAACGATCCGAGTCCGACGTCTCCGACCCCGCCGGGTGCTGGCGAAGCACCCGTGATCCGCGGAGCGGGGAACGCTTCGGAGCTCACAACCGGGAGCGAACGAGAACGCCGATGAGCAGCCAGAACGCGAAACTGAACTCCTGGGTCGCCGAGATCGAGTCCCTCTGCCAACCCGACCGCGTGCAGTGGTGCGACGGGTCGCCGGCCGAGTACGACGAGATGGTGCGCCTGATGCTCGAGAGCGGGACCGCCCTCAAGCTGGACGCTCGCCCGAACAGCTACCTCGTCTGGTCCGATCCTGCGGACGTGGCCCGGGTCGAGGACCGCACCTTCATCTGCTCCGAGCAGGAGGCGGATGCGGGCCCGACCAACAACTGGGCCGACCCCAAGGAGATGAAGAAGACGCTCCACGGGCTGTTCGCGGGCTGCATGAAGGGCCGAACGCTGTACGTGATCCCCTTCAGCATGGGCCCGGTCGGCTCGCCGATCGCCCACATCGGCGTCCAGATCAGCGACTCGCCCTACGTCGTGGCCAACATGCACATCATGACGCGGGTCGGCAAGCAGGTGCTCGAGGTGCTGGGGGACGGCGCCTTCGTGCCGTGCCTGCACTCGGTGGGCGCGCCGCTCGAGGCGGGCCAGAAGGACGTGCCCTGGCCCTGCAACGCCGACAACAAGTACATCGTCCACTTCCCGGAGAGCCGCGAGATCTGGTCCTTCGGCTCGGGCTACGGCG